>NZ_JBZYDM010000002.1:0-433545 GCF_058933345.1 Halomicrobium sp. HArcht3-1
TCTTTCGAGAAGTGAAAAGACGAACCTCTTCGTTCTCAAACTGTTTCAGCCACGTCGATCCAGACACAGCTGACGACTGGCTCAGATCATTCAGCTTCGCATGGAATCAGCTAATCTGAACACTACCCCAGAGAGAGGGCGAACCTTGATTTGGTCGCCGGACACACGACGAACCATGAGCGACGACTGCATTTTCTGTTCGATCATCGCGGGTGAAATCCCCGGCCGAATCGTTCACGAGACCGACGACGCGGTCGCCTTCCTCGACGCGAATCCACTGGCACGGGGCCACACGCTCGTGATCCCCAAAGCACACCACGAGCGCCTCGACGACGTGCCCCCAGAAGAGGCGACGGCGCTGTACGAGGCACTCCACGAGGTCGTCCCGGCCGTCGAAGACGCCGTGGACGCTCCGGCCACGACGGTCGCGTTCAACAACGGCGAGGCAGCGGGACAGGAAGTTCCCCATGTCCACGCCCACGTCGTCCCGCGGTTCGAGGGCGACGGCGGCGGGCCGATCCACAGCATGTTCGGCTCTCGGCCGAACCTTTCGGACGCCGACCTCGACGAGATCGAAGCCGCCATCGACGTGTAGTGCGATCCCGATCGAGTCCGACCCTTTTTATTCGGTGGCGAGCGATCGAACGATACCATGACAGAGACGCTCGCGTTCGTCGGCGTCGCCGGCGGCGTCGGCACGACGCGTACGGTCGTCGAGACGGCGGCGACACTCGCACGCGGGGGCGAGTCCGTCGCCGTCGTCGACGCCGCGTTCGAGACACAGGGGCTGTCGACGTACGTCGAGGGCAGCCTCGATCCGGACTGTACCGCCGTCACCGTCGACGAGGCTGGCTTCTCCGAGGCACTCGTCGACGTGTGGCCGGAACTGGCCGGGGAAGTGGCGCTGTGTCCGGCCTACGCACCCTTCGAGCGACTTGCACGCGCCAAGACGCCAGAAGCCGCACAACGCCTCGAAACGTGTCTCGACCACGCCGCGAGCCAGTACGAGCACGTCCTCGTCGACGTGCCACCCGTCGCAGCGAATCAGGCGGTCGCCGCGGTGCGCGGAGCCGATCGACGGGTACTCGTCGCACCGTCGACCCGCCGCGGGAACGACCACCTGCCGCGGATGCGCGGTCGGCTGGTCGATCTGGGCTTCGACGCCGACGCCGTGGTCGCGACCTTCGCCGACGAGGGCACGGCACTGACCGACCCCGACTACGAACTCCCGACGGGTGAGCGCGACGTGGTGACACCGACGGTGATCGACCCGGACACGACCTTCGCCCCCGCTGTCGCAGCGATGGCCGAGGGACTGTGCGGCTGCTCGCTCGACCTCGAATTCCCCGAGGAAGGGTTGTTCGACTGAGGAGGGTCGTGGAGCTTTGCACCCGGTCGAGAGAGACTGCGTGTGGTCGATCCACGACCGATCGACGGTGAACTGGACGAGACAGACGAGGAAAGCACTCTCTCGGTCGCCCGAACGGGCCTACACCAGATCGCTCGGTTGCTCGACGGCGTCGCCCAGCGACGCCTGTCTGTCGGCCGTCGCGTCGGCGTCGGTCAGCACCCCTTCCAGCGCGGCACGGGCGTCGGCCACTGGCTCGTGGGTCGCGACGTAGGTCGCGAGCGCGAACTCCCGCTCGCCCACGCCCGTGAGTCCGAGTGCGTCACTGCGTGAGAGCTGGCCGTCGAGCCAGTCTTCGAGCACCTCGCGCTGACGAGGGGTGAGCGGACAGACGTGTTCGCCACAGCGATGCAGGGTTTTGGCCCCCGTCATCGGTGCGATCCCTGCCGCTCGTGCAGCATCACCGACGCTCTTGCCGGCAGCGTACGCCTCCAGCAGCGTCGCTGCCGCGTCCGGCTCGCAGGGCAGTGGCACATCGGTGTCGGCCAGTCGATCTGCGAGCGACCCGGCGGTCCGGTCGACGGACGCGACACCGCGGTCACACTGCTCGGTCGTGACTTCGATGCCGGCTGCGATCTCCGAAAGCCCCATTAGTTCTCTATTTTCAAGTGAGTAATTTAAGGCTGTTGGAGTCGCGAACGGATCGGTGCGTTCGAGCGGGTCGAGGTACCGTGCTTCGATGTTTGCCTACCGGTTACCGGTAGGTAGATTTCGCCGCAGATCGGGAGTTGGCCGTCGAACGACCTGGTTTTAAATATTCCATCGGATCGAAGTTCGAAATAGAATGAGCACAATGACGCAACACTGTCCCGAATGTGACAGTGTGATCGACGCATCGGCACGCGAAGCAGTCTGTACCGAGTGCGGACTCGTCGTCGGCGAGGACCGACTGGACCGCGGCCCGGAGTGGCGATCCTTCGAGGACGACAGCGAGGAGAAGGCCCGAACCGGTGCGCCACTGACCCGGTCGCGTCACGACCGTGGTCTCTCGACTGAGATCGGTCGTTCGACCCGGCTGAAGGGGCGCAAACGCAGACAGATGGCGCGCCTGCGTCGCGAACACAGCCGCGCCCAGACCAGTTCGAAGCGAGAGCGCAATCAGCGGATCGGCTTCATCGAGATCCGACGACTGGTCAGTCAGCTCGCGCTCTCGACGACGATCCGCGACCGCGCCTGCGTCCTCTTCGAGTCCGCACAGGAGGCCGACCTGCTCGTCGGCCGTTCGATCGAAGGGTTCGCCGCCGCCGCGGTGTATGCCACCTGCCGGACCGGTGAGATCGCACGGAGCGTCGAGGAGGTCGCAGCGAAGGCACAGGCGTCGGCCGACGAGCTTCGGGTGGCCTACGACGCGATCAACCGCGAACTCGGCCTGCCGACGGGACCGATCGACCCGCGCGAGTACCTGCCGCGCTTCGCGAGCGAACTCGACGTGCCCCACGAGATCGAACGGCGAGCGACCGAACTGGCCGGCGTCGCCGAGGAGCGGAACCTCATCGCCGGCAAGAACCCCTGTGGCGTCGCGGCGGCCTGCCTGTACACCGCCGCCCGCGAGCAGGCGTACGACCTGACACAGGCCACTGCGGCCGACGTTGCCGGCGTGAGTCCGGTGACGCTGCGCTCGACGTATCAGGCACTCTCCGAGTGAGACCGTCGGCGATCACTGCGAGAGCAACACACCGCTCCGTCGCGTCGAGTTCGTGCACGGATCGACAGCCGCGGATGTGGCCGCTGGTGGTCGCCTCGTCGAGATCAGCGAGACGCTACACCTCGTGTCGTTGTCGTCTCAGATCGCGCTCGACAGCCGTCGCCAGCGTCTCGAAGGCGGAGCCAGCGGCGCTGTCTGGGCGTGTGCGACGGACTGGCTGTCCGGCGGCCTGTGCCCGTGCGATGGCATCGTCGTCGGGAATCGTGACGACCGGTGCGCCGAGTCGATCCGCGACCGACTCGACGGCCGCCGCGTCCGTGGCACGATTCAGAACCACCCGGACCAGTCCGGCGTCGAGTTCGCGGGCGAGGGCACGGACACGGAGTGCATCGGCCAGCGCCGACGCGTCTGGCGTCGTCACCAGCACGCAGCCGTCGGCGACGTACAGGGGCAGTCCCACGTCGGCACGCAGCCCCGCGGGCGAATCGACGATGACGGTGCCGTAGGCTCGTTCGACCGCCTCGACTGCCGTTACGAAGTCCGTCAGGTCACTCGCCCGAGCGCCAGCGAGCGTCCGCCCACAGGGAAGGATCGCGACCGGCCCGCCTTCGCGGACGGCTTCGACCGGGTCCGCACGGCCGGCCAGTACGTCGTGGAGGTCCGGTCCCTGCGACGCGGGGAGGTCTGCCATCCCGAGGTCGCCGTCGACGACGACGCCATCGAGATGTGCCGCGAGGTTGTACGCGACCGTCGACTTGCCCACACCACCCTTGCCGCCGGTGACGGCGAGAATCATCGCATACACTCCGCGACTCGCAGGTCTGGATCGCTCGCCTCGATGCGGTCGGCGAGGTCGCGTGCCCGGTCGGCGACGGCGAGCAGCCGACGGCGGTCGGCCGCAGTCGCGCGAACTGTCCGATTGCTCGCTTCGAGACCGTCGGTCGCCGAGAGCGCGGCCGTGAGTTCGGGCACCGAGTCGGCGGCGTCCAGCCGTTCGACCGTCGAAACGCGCTCCTCGACCCGGTCGAGCCACATCGTCACCGGATCGGTCGTACCGGCGCTGTCGTCGTGATCGTCCGGTCGGTCGTCGGATGGGACAGCAGGGCGATCCGCACTCGTTTTCAGGTCGGGACCGCCGGAGCCGGTAGCTGAGGGTCGTGCCGTGTCGTCTGGATCGTCGAGCGGTCGGTTCGGGTCGGGAGCGTCGTTCTCGCCGGTGTGTTCTGCCGGCGATTGCCCGCTAGCTGTCGGCAGGGGGACGGCCCCACGCGGCGGTGTCGGATCACCGAGTTGGCGAACCACATCGGTCACGTCGGTCGTCTCGTCGTCGTCCCGGACGACGGCCCCCTCCTCTAGCGACACGGGCGGGTCGTCGGGCGAGGCTGGCGTCGCGTAGCCAAGGACCAGTCGACCGTCCGCAGGCACGACACCCTCGTAGCCCCGCTCGTCCCAGCCCGGCGCGGGCAGCCCGCGCGAGCGTGGGGGCCACACCGGTCCGTCCAGCCGATGGCGGACCTGCACGCGACGGGCGACGCCGTCGCCGGTCAGTCGAACCGTCACGAGCGTGACCCCGCCGTGTGTTTCGGTCGTCGTCTCGATGGAGACCATGGCGACGCTGGTCCCGCCATCGGACTTAAACGACAGTGTCACTCGTCACAGTAGATCACTGGCCCACCGATCCAGTCGGCCGCGGCGGCCGGCGACGGAAATCGATCGACGGCGAGGACGACCGGCGCGCGAGGCCGGGAGATCCGTCCGATCGCGAGGGCCGCGACGACCGGCGGCGCATCGAACGGGTCGACCGTCGAATCGAGCGCGAAGACGGCGCGTACGTACGCGTCACTGACCTGTTCGACCAGCGCCGACCGCGCGTCGCGTTCGAGATTCGCGATCCGGTCGTCGAGACGCATCCGTCGCTCGCGGCGGTCACGGTCAGTTCGGGTCTGTGTACGATACTCTTCGGCGGCGATCCGGGCCGTCTCTCCCTCGGAAAGCGTCGCTGCGGCCTCGCGCAGTTCGGCCCGCACGTCGCTCGCATCCTCGCCGCTGGCTTCGAGAGCTTGCACCCGCCCGCGCAGCGTGGCGACTCGCTCACGCAGTTGGGCCGGATCGGTCTCCGGGGCGTCAGACCTGCGCTGTGGCTCGTCGTCGAGCGTGATTCGATCGCGTTCGGCCCGCAGCCGTTCGATCTCTGACAGCTGGGGTGCCGTCAGCCCCCGGGACCGGGCCGCGACGGCGAGGGCCGTTTTACGACGCAGTCCCATCTCGGGGTGGACGTGCCCGACGTGTTCGAACAGCGGCCCGGGCACGGCACAGTGGACTCGGCAGGCTGTGTCGTCGCCGCGGATCGCCGCCGCGACGGCGTGGCTCGCGAGATCGTGCCCGCGGAGGTCGGCGACCGCGCCACACCACGTGCGGTCGTCGTCCCCGACGATCACACGTCCTGCTCCCGCAGCGTGTCCGGCTCCGGCAACGGTCGACCGTTCGCGAACTGACGGTAGGGTATCGTCGCCGTCTCACGGGCTTCGTACGTCGCTGCAGCCTCCCGAACCTCGGCGGGTACGTCTTCCGGGACGAACGGCTCGACGCGCTCGATCTGCACGTCGCGACCGTGTTTCTCTTGCAATCGAAGCGCCTGAAACGCGCCGAAGGCCGTCCCTTCCAGTAGTGCCGCACGGCCGAGATGGCGAACCGTCGTCTCCTCGTGAGCACGAGTGACGTTTCGCAACGACGTTCGGGCCGACCGTGAGTAGGTGATCACGAGGAACACACCCTCGATTTCACACCATAATCTCTTAAATTTATCCACTCGAAGACGGGCGAACACGTACCGCCGGTGTCCCGTCGACGGTGACACGGGCATCACACAGCGAGGTGATGACAGCGACCGTCCGCGCGTCGTGTGCGTCGGGGTCGAGGTGGAAGTGGACCCGCGCCCCCTCGGCGAAACACTGGCGAGTCACCGTGTGGAGGAACTCGTAAGCCGTATCGAGTTCGACGTGCTGGAGCATCGCCGTCACCGAGTCGAAACACACTGTGATCGCACCGTCGGTCGTGGAGAGAAAGCGACTCAGTTTGATCCCGAGCGCGGTCAGATCGCTCCGGGTCGAGACCGCATCGACGGTCACGTCGTCGTCCGTCTCGTCGGGCGTCCGTGACTCACCGACCGTGAGGACGGCACGCTCGACCGACGAGTCGGGGAGGTCGGCGAGGCACTCCTTGGCCGAGCGGTCGAACGACACCCACAGCACCGTGCGTCCGTCTCCCGCGTCGTCGGCGAGGAGTCGATGACACAGTCCACCATCACGACCAGTCGACGCACACAGCAGTATCGTCGCTGCATCGTCGAGCTGGTCGGAGACTGCCGACATTATCGACACACCACACGCCACTGGGTCAAATCCCTTTTCCCTCGTGCGAGTCGGCAGCTCAGCCGTCGATTGGCGTCACGTCGAACCGTCCCGGTGAGTCGACGAGCGCGGCGACCCGGTCACGAGCGTCCGGCCGCGAGGACGCGAGGACGACCACCCCGTCGACACTACCGCCTTCGGCACGGTAGGCCTGCAGGGAGCCGTCGAAGTCGGTCGCGTAGGTCCGCAAAATCCCACGAACTTCGTCTTCGAGGGCGGCCAGCGAGCACTCGCCGTCCTCGAACCGGGCCAGCGCGTCCTCGACATTGCGGAGAGCAGAGATACGGTCCATCTACGTCGTCCTCAAATGGTCGGTGCGAGGTTCGTACACCTCGCCTTTCTGTTTGAGCTTCTCGATCTCGTGTTCGGCCTTCGACTCGTCGATGCCGACCTCCTCGGCGCGCTCGACGACCACGTCGACCGGTGCACCCTCGTCGTACTCGTCCTCGATGTCGCTGATGATCCCCTTGAGGTTCTGGATGCGGTCGCGCTGGCTCTTTGAAGTCCCCGTCTCGACCACGTCGGCGTCGAACTCGCCGGTCTCGGGGTCGACGCCGATCTGCTCCATGCAGTAGCGCGCGATCGAGGTCGCACGCTCGGCGTCTTCCTGCTCGACCGTATCCGAGAGCCGAATCCGCGCAGAGGCCTCGGAGAGACGGACCAGCGCTTCGAGCTTTCGGGCCGTGACCGGGACGGCCGCGTCCTCGTCGGTCCCCTTCACCCGCAGGTCGACGTAGAAGTTTTCGATCTCCGCTTTCGCTTCCTCGGTCATCGTCGGGAAGCAGTTCGTCTTGGCGTACGCGACGTACTTGCGCAGGAGTTCCGGCTCGATCGTCGGTGCTACTTCGTCGGTGACGGCTTCGACCTCCTCCTGACTGTAATCCGAGGCGGGGTTCTCCGTGCGGTGGGTGTGTAACTCCCCGGCGTAGTTGGTCTGGATGATGTGACTCGCCAGATTGCGGTCCTCCTCCTCGTCGGGCTTGTCGGTGACGGTGAAGATGAGGTCGAAGCGAGAGATCAGCGCGGGTTCGAGGTCGATCTGCTCGCCGATCGGCTCGAACTGGTCGAACCGGCCGTACTTGGGGTTTGCCGCCCCCAGCAGCGAACACCGCGATTTCAGCGTCGCGTTGATCCCGGCCTTGTTGATACTGATCTCCTGCTGTTCTAAGGCCTGGTGCATCGCCGACCGGTCGTCGGCGTCCATCTTGTCGAGTTCGTCCACCGCTGCGATCCCCAGATCCGCCAGGACGAGCGCGCCCGCCTCCAGCGTCCACTGCTGACCGTCGCCGAAGTCGTCGCGAACCGCCGCCGCCGTCAGGCCTGCGCTGGACGATCCCTTCCCGGAGGTGTAGACCGAGCGCGGTGCGATGTTTTTGATATATGATATCATCTGGGAGTTGTGGGAGACAACGCCGTTTGTGAGATAGTTGTGCGTCCCCTCGATTTCGAGGTCGTAGACCCACTCGTTTTCTGGTTCGATTGACTCGATAGATTCGATCTTGTCCCACGCAGTGTCTCCCTCGACGAGTCCCCAGAGTGCGTCGAGATCGCGGCGGATACTTTCGAGGTCACCCCCGTCAGTCGTCACTTCGGTTGCCTGTGTCTCTGTCACGTCGATCTCGTCTATTCGATTACCAAAGGCCCTCAGCACCGACGAAAGACTCTGGCGACTCGGGTTCCGCCGTCCTTGCTCGTAGTGCTGATACGTCGTCCGTGGGATACCACAGTCGTGCTGGGTAAGATCGAGCGCCTCTCGGATACGGCGAAGTTCGGTCCCGACGTCGGGAACGACATCGAGATTCGTATTGCTCGACTGGTTGGCGTGCGCCGCACACGCTTCGATCTTTCTCTCGGTAACGAATCCAATTCGTTCAGTGTACGTGGCGAAAGCATCACCCGAAATTCGGAGGCGGTAGCTCCCGTTGTCCCGGGATTGTAACTGTGACGTGATCCCCACCGAGAGCAATAGCGCTCGAACGTCCTCAAGCAACTGTTCGCTCATCGAAGCGACAGAGATCTCACGCTGGGATGCTGAGACGTGTCCCTCTCCTTCGATATATCCCGTGAGGAAGGCGCATTTGATCTCTTCCGTTGCCTGCATCAGTGGTCGTGGTACACGTTGGTCGCCCGACGACGAGAGCAGGTTCGGCTCGAGTTTCGCGAGGAAACTGACGAACTCGCCAGCAGAGCACATCAGTTCACGGGCGTCTTTCCCATCGTGGGCCTGGCGCTCCGTAACGTTCAGGTTGAGCGATCTCAAGATCTCCGTCGCATCGTCCAGTACTTCGCGGTCGTTGTTCGTAATCGAGACGAAGCCAGTGTTATCGTCACGCTGTTCTACGTATCCCTCGGCAACGATGTAGCCGAGTACCCGCCCAAGCTCCGGTGTCCATTTGTCGGGCAAGTCGAGGTCGATACGATTGTACGAACGCGCCTGCCGGAAATCGACGTTCAACTCTGGATCGCCGTCCGACGGGATCGTCCGCGGAACAGCCACAAAGTCTTCTTCCGAAAGATTCTCTGCTTTGACCGCCTGAAACCGCCCTTCGGATTGAACGAACAGCGGATGCGACGGCGTCACGTCGACCTCTCGACCAGTGGCGGTTCGAATTCGGTACAGCTGGTCCGGCGCTTCGCGTTTCCAGACTTTCGTTGCTCGCTGCTGCGCGATGGTCCCATCATCTTGGAGCGAGGGTACGTCGAAGTCCACCTCGTCCCAGACGCCGTCGTCGACGGGCTTCGGATCGTCGAGATTTCGCTCGACCAACTCTCGGATCGGGATCTCAGAGCCGTCTGCGAGCGTCAACCGCGTGTCTCCTGCGACGCATTTCCCTGTACCAGGGTCACCGATCAGCAGCATATGGAGATCTCCACGTATCCGTGATCCGTCAGGAAGGTGTTTGGTGACCCCCGAGAAGAGCTGGAGCATCATCGCGAGTTTCTCGCGCTCGTAGCCGTAGATCGACGGCGCGATCGCGCCGACCATCTTGTCGTAGAGACCATCCTCGTTGGAGAGTTCGATGATCTCTTTCTTGTCCTCGTCGGTGATGTCCATGTCCTCGAACTGCTCGTCCTCGATGGCGATGTCCATCCCCTCCATGTAGAGGTCGAACATCGGCGACTTGTTGCGGTCGTCGCCCTGCTGGTCGAGTTTGAGGATGCCGGTCACGCGGACATGGTCCCCGGCGGTCACGTTGCCGGTGATGTCGTCCTCGATGTTCACGTCGATAGCCTGTGGCGTCTCGCCCCCGCGCAGGCCCTCCGGGGACTCCTGAACGCGGATCTTCTGAGCGTCGACGAACTCCGATTGGTCCATGTTCAGGCGGAACGGGCCTTGGCGCTCACACCCCTGACACTCGTGGGGTTCCTGAAAGTCGCCGGCGGCCTGTGGGATACGCGTCAGGGTCCCACAGCGCTGGCACTCGAAGGCGGCGTTCGTAACTTTCGGGCGCACGTCCGTGGCCTTGCGGACGATGCCCTGGACCGCGACCAGCGTGGAGTGGTGTTCGTGGCGCAGTTCGCGGATGTCCGTCGACTCGGGGAGATTGTGAAAACGAACGTGGGCCTGCCCGAGTTTCACGTCGACCGGGAGGTCGTACAGGCGCAGCGCCTCCTCGGCGTAGTCCTGCATCTGGTCCGGTCGGTTCTGCACGTCGTCGGCCAGATCCGGGTCGAAGCGATAGAGATCCTGCCAGTCGACCCACAGCGACTTCTGGTCGTTCGGATATTTCTGAGCGAGTGCACCGATCTCGTTGCGGTAGTAGTTGCGGTAGAACTCTTCGAACGCGTCGGTGAGTTCGGTGTTGTCGACGCCGGTGGCCATTGGGTCGAAACAAGGTACTGCGCCCTCGCTCAAGAAGGTTCGTACTCCGGGGTGAAAGTGATCGTCGCGCTGGCCGGTGGCGTCAATGCTTACCGGTGTGTGGCCGGTTCATGTCCTCGGGGTGGATAGGGGAGAGTATGACGATCACCGCCCTCACCGAGATCTCTGCGTCGGACCGCGACGGCACCGACCGAACGCACTATCGAACGACCGTGCCCGAATCCGTGGTGGAGTTGCTGGAACTGGAGGATCATCGCGTAAAGTGGCAGGTGACCGACGACGGGGCTGTGGAGTTGCGGGCCGTGCGGGAGGAGTGAGGGGCCTTGGCCCCAGCATGAACAGACCGTCAGTGAGGATTTACTGCAGTGTTGAGACGCGTGACAGTGTCCAGCGAATCGAAGTCGTCGTCGAAACTATAGATGTACTCGATCGCTTCGGCGTTCATGAATGCAACCTGCATACTATCGCCGAAGTTCAGTCCGGGATGACCTCGGAACAGCGACCGACCGGGCCCGTAGTTCTTCGTTGGATTGTACGGCAGTTCGAAGTGCGCACCCTGAACGAAGCGGTCAAGGAGGTCGACAGCACGTCCGTGGCCCTTTCGTTCCTCGACGAAGTTGAGCGTCTCCAGCAGAGCCTCGTTCGTAATGACTCCCGCAGGTAAGTCTCCGTTGTCGATGCCACGGAGGATGTCGAGACCCGCCTCGTGGTCCGCGTCGTCGGTATCTGCCGCGGCGATGAGCACAGTCGCATCCAGCAGGGCCTGCGTCACCGCTCTGACCCAGTGGTGTTGTGCGCAGTCCCACCGTCGCCACCCATCGACATCGGTTCGAAGTCGTCGAAGACACCCTCTCGTTGGTGGACGACCTGGATACTCACGTCTCCGTCTTCGACGGTCCAGCGGATCTTGTCGCCCGCTTCGATCCCCAGTGATTCCCTGACCGCCGCCGGGATCGTAATACCGCCACGCTCGCTCACTGTCGTCTCGTCCGAAGTGCCCATGCTCGTGACTACGCCGTCGCGTCAGTTAAACCTCATGCGGTGGTTCAGGTGAGTCTGTGTCCGCCCGGTCTATGATCGCTCTCGTCGTCAACGGCGAGGACGCATCTATCCACCGGTAGAGAGTGTTTCGACGGCGGATATCAATCTTGGTTCCGAATGATATCATCAAGATAGTGAGCATGCCAAACCCGGTTTAGTCCAGACTCTCTCTCAATGTTAGTGAGTCGATCCTGAATGTCCTCTAAGTAGTCTTCAAGATCTGGTTCAGATTCGCTTCCAGCGATTTTATCTCGAATATCATCCAGAGATATGTCCTCATCTATCGTAATCTGTTCATCTGAATAGATCCCCAACAGTCGGGCACTGGTCGACTTACTTGAGGGACCAACAGCACGGAGAGATTCAACCAAACCCTTCTCGTCGCCTGTAATCTTCCCCTCAGAGACAACATCTAACTCCTGATATTTGGGGATGTGAACAACTGGACTTCCACTCATTCCCTTATGTAGCTTCGAATCTATAAAAAAGAAGGCTGAATCGCGGTGGGCGACACTATATGGACTCGAAATTAGAGCATTACGGATAATTGGGAATTTGTGGAATCCAGATAGCAAATCTGGATATCCAACGACTTTCGAAATATCACCTCCAGAAACCGACCTATCATCCTCTTGGACCGATTCTCTATGGAACGGTTTGGTTCCTTGAAGATCAAAATCGATTGGAATTGCTACTACATCGATTTTTGAATTCTTTGGGTGTGTCCTCCAAATGGGGTCTCCTGATGGATCGTATAGATTAACATATTTCCTCGTACTTTCACGAAGGTCCTCGGAATTTCGTAGATGGATAGAAAGGGCATCTGGATGAGGGGCATCAGGAGGTTCTACTACGTGTTTGTTTGTTATGAGATAAGGACCAACTTTCGGCAAGTCGTTATTTTGTCTTTCCGGGAAACCCCATCTGTGTCGATAGAAAAAACCAGTGGCTGTGAATCTCATATCCTCGCGGTTGTTGTAGTGGTATCCAATAGGCGTTAATTTCCGAAATAGCGGCTCAATATCACGGTGGCCTAGGCCCCTTCTCATATTTTATTTGTAGTATGTACATCTGATAACTCTTGATGTGATAGCTGGGCGAGATTCTCACGAGATATGATGTTCTACTAGCTGGATACTGTACGGCGTATTTTGGATAGTCGCTTAACGGCGCGACGCGCCGGGGGTGCAAAATGTTACTATATTGTCGCAGAGAGAGACAGTGATACCTCTATGCAGGGAGCGCGCTACCCCCCGGACCAGTCGGACGGACAGCCGGCGTCCATCCACGCCTCGAAGTCGAAGCTCTCGCGCGTCTACTCCCAGAAGTATCCGCCTCCGACTTCACGCCTCTGTCTCGAAAGAGACCGTAGCGGCAAGCATACGCCGAGCGAAGCGAGGCGTTTCACTCCGAGCGCGCGAAGCGCGACTCGGAGGGTCTTTTTCGCCACCGGAAGACTCGCTGTGCTCGACTTCCGAGCCTCACTTCGCTTCGCTCAGTGAGACCACGTTTTTCGAGGAGCCCTCACCGCACCGAGCTGCAGGCTCGCGAGGAAGGGCGACGATGAAAAAGGTGGATGGGATCGCCCGAGATTGTGAACCAGAGGAAGACATGCTCACTCGCTTCGCTCGTTGCGCGTGACTTCCAAGGCTCAAATCCGCGCGTCGTCTTTTATTTGCGACTCGCGGTGTCGCTCGTCGCAAAGTAAATGGGATCGCCCGGATTTGAACCGGGGTCACGGGCACCCAAGGCCCGAAGTATACCAGGCTAACCCACGATCCCGTACACAGAGATGGATCGGTCAGAGAGTAAAGGGTTTCGTTGCGGGGACGGATCGACAGAGAGTGTCACGCAGTCGGGATAGTGTCAGGGCGTCAGGCCCCAGAGGGCGGCGATGCCGAGCGTCGTCACGACGGCGAAGATCGCCTGTAGCGGCGCGCCGACCTTCACGTAGTCCGTGAATCGGTAGCCGCCGGGACCGTAGACGAAGAGATTGGTCTGGTAGCCCACGGGCGTCATGAAGGCCGTCGAGGCGGCGAAGGTGACCGCGAGCACGAAGGCGAAGGGGTTGGCCCCGAGCTGGACCGCTGCTTCGGCGGCGACGGGGATCATGAGGACGACGCTGGCGTTGTTCGAGATGATGTTGGTCAGGAGCGCCGTGACGACGTACATCAGGCCGAGGACGACGATGGCGGGCAGCGCGGGTGCGGCCATCACGAGCAGGTCGGCGATCAGCTCCGCGCCGCCGGTCGCTTCGAGCGCGAGGCCGAGCGGGATGACCCCAGCCAGGAGGAAGATCACGTCCCACTGGACGGCGTCGTACACCTCAGGTGGGCGCAGGCAGCCGGTGAGGATCATCGCCAGCGCGCCCGCGAGCGCCGAGACGACGATGGGGACGGGGGTCAGAGCGGCCACGCCGACGACGGCGGCGACGATGCCGACGGCGACGGGAATCTTCGATTTGCGGAAGTCCGGCCGTTCGACCTCCTGTGCCACGATGAAGCTGGGGTTGTTGTTCAGGCGGTCGACGTTGTCGGCGGTCCCCTGGACGAGCAGGGTGTCCCCCACCCGGAGGTTGGTGCGGTCCATGCGCTGGCGGATGAGTTCGCCGCCGCGCCGCAGGGCGAGGACGGTCGCGTCGTAGCGCTGGCGGAAGTTCGTCGAGGCCAGCGACTCGCCGACGAGCGAGGATCCGGGTGCGATCACCACTTCGACGAGGTTCTGGCGTTCCTCTGGCAGTTCGAGTTCGGTCTCGTCGACGGTCACATCCGGCACCACGTCCAGCCCCTCGGCGTCGAGTAACTCGACGAGCGTGTCACGGTCCGTTCGGAGCGCGAACACGTCGCCGGCCTGAATCACCTTCGGACCCAGCGGTTCGAGGAAGGTGCGCCGGTCCCGGATCAGCTGGACGAGGTCGATGTCGAACTCGGTCTCTTCGAGGGCCTCGTGGATGGTCTGGCCGACGATGGGCGAGTCCTCGCGGACGACGACCTCGGTGAGGTAGTCGGCCATCTCGAACTCCTGGGTGAGGTCGCCCTCTGGCTTGATCCGGGCGGGGACGAGCCAGCGCCCGATCGTCAGCAGGTACAGCGAACCGACGACGAGTAAGATCAGGCCTAACTGGGTGAACTCGAACATCGAGAACTCGTGGAGCGCGCCGTAGCGGGCGGGGTTGTCGACCGCCAGCCGACCGGCGAGTTCGCTGGCGAGGATGTTCGTCGAAGTGCCGATCAGCGTGAGCGTGCCACCGAACATCGAGGCAAACGACAACGGCATCAGGAGCTTCGACGGGGACGTCTTGCCCTTGTGTGCGAGATCGGTCACCATCGGGAGCAAGATTGCGACCGCCGCGGTGTTGTTGATGAATCCGGAGATCGGGCCGACGATCCCGACGGTCGCACCGAGCTGTTTGGTTTCGCTATCGCCGGTCAGGGCACCGACTTTCGCACCGAGGATCTGGATGACACCGGTCCGCTGGACGCCGGCAGAGAGGATGAACATCGCGAGGACGGTGATCGTCGCCGCGGAGGCAAAGCCCGAGAGTCCGACACCGGTCGGATTGACACCGTCACCGAGTCGGTGGAGGACGGCGATCGGTTCGGCCAGCACGCCGAAATCGACGAGGACGGTCGTGGCTGGCTCGACGAGCAAGAGTGCTACCATCACACCGATGGCCGTCACGTCGACGGGGACGCGCTCTGTCGCGAACAGCACGAGCGCGCCAGCCACGAGTGCGAACACGAACGCCATGCCGGGCGTGATGGGTGGCAGTGTCACGTCAGGGTGGGGGGACTCGCGGAATGAAAAGGATAGGGATTCCGGGTTCCGGACGAGAAGGCGTCTCGTTACGCTCTGTTTTCTCGCAGCTCCATCTCCGCGACGATTTCGTACGGATGCAGTCCTTTCCGTACCCCGTCCAGAATGGCGAACGACTGGTCGGGATCGAGGAAGAAGCGCGTGACCGCACGACCGAGCGGTGTCGGTTCGAGTCCGTCGATAAAGTCGTACTGGAGGAGTTTGCCCAGCGCGTGCTTGGTCGGGACTTCGCCGATCATGCGGTCGTTGAGTCGTTTGGCCTGATCCCCGGCGACGGTGACGTTAGCCAGCGTCTCCTCGACGGCGGCGGCCTCGTCGTACTGGGTGATGACCGGCTCCATCTCGCCCTTGAGGAGCTTGAACGCCACCTCGTCCTCGGTCATCTCCATGCTGTTGTGATAGGAGGTGTCCGGTTCGACGAGCAGGTACACTGTCCCTTTGTCGTGGTAGTCCGGGCGGCCGGCGCGCCCGAGCATCTGGCTGAACTCCTGGACCGACAGCCACTCGATCCCCATCGCGAGCGTGTCGAAGATCACCTGCGAGGCCGGGAAGTCGACCCCCGCGGCGAGTGCCGCCGTGGTGACGACCGCGGCGAGGTCCTGATCGGCGAACTGCTGTTCGACGCGCTTGCGACGCTTGGTGTCCAGTCCGGCGTGATACGGTGCCGAATCGTACTCCAGTTTGCGGGAAATCTCGTGACAGCGCCGCCGGGAGTTGGTGAAGATGATCGTCTGACCCCGGTAGCCCTTGCTCGATTTGGTGTCGAACGCGCGCCGGACGAGTTTGTTCTCGATCCGGGTCTTCTCTTGATTGTCCGCGAAGGTGACGTGGCGTTCGATGGGCACTGGCCGTTCCTCGAACTCGACGAGGTTGGCCCGAAGCTTCTTCGCGAGGTCGCTGGCGTTGCCGACCGTCGCCGAGAGGTAGATCCACTGGGTGCCGTCGAGACCGACGTTTTCCTCGCAGTAGTACTTCAACCGCGAGATCAGGCCGTCGAGACGGTGGCCGCGCTCGCCTTCACCCAGCGTGTGGACCTCGTCGATGACGACGGTGCCGATGTCGCCCAGATCCTTGCCGGTCCGTAGCGCGTGGTCGATCCCCTCGTAGGTCCCGACGATCACGTCCGCGCCGGGATCGAAGCGGTTGCCGTCGCCGTCGATCCGGCTCGATCCGACCCGAAGTGACACGTCGACCATGTCGCCGTAGCGCTCTTTGAACGACTCGTACTTCTGGTTCGCCAGCGCGACCAGCGGGACGAGAAACAGCATCTTCCCCTTGCCGTTGAGCACCCGGTCTAACCCGGCCATCTCGCCGATGAGCGTCTTCCCGGTCGCCGTTGCACTGACGACCAGCTGGTCCTCGCCGTCGGTCGCGCCGTTCTCGACGGCGAGACTCTGGACCGGGAGCAAGGTGTCGAAGCGACCTTCGAGGTGTTGCTGGATGCCGGGGTGGAGCGACAGTGAGTCCACCGGCACGAGGTCGATGTCGTCGACCGTCGCCGAAATCTCGTCGAACTTCGTTAGGTCGGGATCGAGTTCGCCCGCGAGGAGGTTCTCGATGCGGTCGAGGTCCTGTACCTCCAGCAGGAGGTCTTCGAGGCGGGCCTGTGCGTCGCTGGTGAGACCGCCGTTCAAGGCGAGTTCGCGGTCCAGTTCCTGTCGAGCACAGTCCGGGCAGATGAACTCGTCGTCGGCGGCGATGGCCGTCTCGCTCGTGATCGGCGAGTAGTAGCCACTGGACGCACAGTACCGGCAGGTCCGCACGACCTTCGCCGAGAGCTGATAGCCATCGAGCATCTCGCGGATCTCGTCGCGCCCCCGCTTGGAGGTCTGCTCAGAGATGCGGATGCGCGACGCTCGACGGGCCAGTTCGACGAACTGGTCGGGGCTACGGAGGTCCTCGCTCGCGCCCTGCTTGATCCGTAGCCGGCGCGGGCGCGGGCCGGCGTCGGTCTGCTTGAGTTCGAGAATGCCGTGGAACACGCGCCCACCGTCTCGCTCGACGACGACGCGGTAGTCGTCGCCGTGTTCGTGGACGAACAGTGTATCGACACGGCCGACCTGCTGAGACACATCGAAGGAAACGTGACTGAAGTATTTCAGCGGTTCGGACTCTTCGTGGCGGTATCGCAAGCAGTGCGGACTGGTAGCGATGAGGATCGCATCGACGGGTCCCCGTCCTGTATCGGTCAGTCGACCGGGCGGGAGGCGGAGTTCCCACCTCACGGAGCGCGAATCGTCCGTGATCAACGACGCCGGTGCCGTCTGTCCGGCCGGGGCCAGCGGCGTCGACCACAGCGTTATCAGGTTGGCAATCCAACATTTAGTGATGGCAGACGACAAAAACGGCCGAGACAAGCAAGCACGTGATGCCGACAGACGCCAGCGAGAACGTGACATCGTCGCATCGCTCGAACGCATGGACGAAACAGAGCCACCGGTCGACGAGACGACGCTCGAACTCTTCGAGACAGAACTCGACTCGCTCGCGTTCCCCGCGACAGGTGCCGAGGTCGTCGCGACCGTCGGCGACGAGACGATCGAGTCCGAGGTCGGGCGCTACGCCATCGCGGAACTCGTCCCCGACACGGACGAAGAACAGTTCGACTCTCCCGCCGCCGTCCGGGTGCGCATTCAGCGACCGACCATCGCCGCGGCGATGAAACGGATCGTCGAAGCCACCGAGTCGTATCCACGCGAATCGCTCACCGAGTCCCAGCGCGAGGCCTACGAGAAGACGTTCCGGGAACTCAAAGCGATCGACGCGGTCGACGACGACGAAGGGATTCCCGTCGTCCGTGACTGGATCATCGACCAGCTCCACGACGACGAGACACTCCCGGGGTCGCGAGCAGTACGCCGGGAGGCAGCCAAATTCTGTCGATCCAACGGGTACGAAGTCCGTAACGACGAGTGGCTCGGGATCTAGACAGTCCACTGGAACGCGCAGGTGCGTCCACGTCGGTACGGAAACGACTCACCTCGCGCCGAGGGCTTGAAGCCCCTCCCCCGATTACCCACTCGTATGCGACGATTCCGCATCGGCAGTGCCTTTGGCATCCCGATCCAGTTGGATCTCACCTTCCTGCTGGTGTTGCCGCTGTTCGCGTGGATCATCGGCTCACAGGTCGAACCGACGGTCGAGTTGCTCAATCAGTTCGGTGGGGACCTCGACGCGGCCGTGCTGACGACCGACGCTCTCCCCTGGGTGCTGGGGATCGCGGCCGCCGTCGGCCTGTTCGTCGGCGTCGTCCTCCACGAACTGGGCCACTCGCTCGTGGCGATGCGCTATGGCTACCCGATCGAGTCGATCACGCTGTGGCTGTTCGGGGGGATCGCACAGCTAGACGAGATGCCCGAAGACTGGCAACAGGAGTTTTTCATCGCCATCGCCGGCCCCATCGTGAGCGTCCTCGTCGGCACCGTCTCGCTGGCGGGCTTCCTGACAGTCCCCGCGCTCGTCCCCACGGGTTCGACGGCGGCGGCCGCCGTCCAGTTCGTGCTGGGCTATCTCGCGCTCATGAACGTCGCGCTGGCCGTGTTCAACATGCTGCCGGGCTTCCCGATGGACGGTGGACGCATTCTCCGTGCCCTGCTCGCCAGAAACAATCCATACGCACGAGCCACCGAGATCGCCGCCGAGGTCGGGAAAGCGTTCGCGATCCTGCTGGCGCTGTTCGGACTCTTTCCACCGTTCAACCCACTCCTGATCGGACTGGCATTCTTCATCTACATCGGCGCGGCCGGCGAGTCCCGCCAGACCGTCATGCGCGCCGCCTTCGAGGGGATCACCGTCGCCGACGTGATGACCGACGCCGACCGCGTGACGACGGTCGACCCCGACACGAGCGTGCGCGAACTGATCCAGACGATGTTCCGCGAGCGCCACACGGGCTACCCGGTCGAACGGAACGACGAAATCGTCGGTCTCGTCACGCTAGAAGACGCCCGCGCCGTCCGGGAGGTCGAACGCGAGGCCTACACCGTCGCCGACGTGATGACGACAGAACTCATCGCCGTCGCACCCGACGAGGACGTGATGACCGCACTCACCGAACTAGAGGGCAACAACGTCGGTCGCCTGATCGTCCTCGACGACGACGACGAATTCGTCGGCCTGCTGACGAGGACGGACATCATGACCGCCCTGACGATCATCAAATCGAACCCGAACTACAAGGCCGACGACGAGGGCGAAGCGACCGTCTTCGAACCACAGACGTGAGCGCCAGCGCGGCGACCGGTTCCCGTCCGCCACCGCAGTTCTTCGCGTGAGACCTGCCCGAATTCCGCCCGCCGATGACACGCCGGACACAGTGACACGACGTTATCGAGCGTATGGGCGTCTTGCTCTGTGAGGACCGGCGTCTCGACGAACGCGCGAACGGGAACGATGTGATGTACGTCCGGGTTCCGACCGAGTTCGTCGGCCGTCGTCCCGCACAGCACGCACTCGTGGCCGTCGCGTTCGAGTGCGGCCTCCCGGACCCTGTTCCAGCCCTTTCCGTACGGGCCAACGGTGCCACCCTCCCAGTTTGGGTGACCGTCACCAGTGAAGGCGTCTGAGAGCCACGATGCATGACACTCACGACTGCACAGGGTCACTTCGCCTGTGATCCGGGTAGGATGTCGCTCGATCTGTGTGCCGCATTCGTCACACGAGAGTGAGACTTTCCCACCGTTCCAGCGAGGGTTGTTTTCGCCATCGATGTCCAGCGGTGTGCGCCACGACTCCGATTCGACACACGCCGAGCAGAACTTTCCGGGTTTCGCGCTGGGATAGTACTCGAACACTGTGCCACAGATTTCACAGGAACTCTCTTCTTTGGCGTCTCGATAATTCGGGTTGTCAGAGCCAGTGTACGAAACGCACTCGTCGTGGCAGTCGTCGGAACAGTACTTCTTGTCGTATTCGGAATAGAAGTCTTCGCCACAGCCTGCACAGGTCCGGTTTGGTAGCTGTTTGTCGTGAGCGTGACTGTGATGGACGCCCAATCCGCGCCGGCTATCGAACACTCTCCCGCAGGTCGGACACTCGTGTTCAGACATAAATACGAGTGTGTCCGGGACAGTATTTATAGCTGAGCCACGCTCAGTGGAAGTAAAATCACACAGCGGACGATCGCATACACAGTACTATATGAAATTTGATGTAAGTCCGGGTGCGAGAATTGAACCCGCCTCACAGCCACCACAAGGCTGTAGGATGCCACTACCCCAACCCGGACACGGATGAGGCATTCTTAGATATCCCGCTGGAACTCATATACGTTACGACTCCGGACGCTCTTCGAGACGCTTTTACACGCCACACCCCTATACGACAGCAATCGTGGCCATCACGGACAAAATCTACATCAAGAACCACCGGCAGTTGGTCTCACAGATCGAGACCTCGTTCCCGAAGGGGGCGTTCAAGGGCGCGACGCTGGACATCCTCTTTCAGGGCGAGGGGCTGGCAAAGCTCAACGACGCCACTCAGGACCGGGTGCTCGATTTCGCCGAGGACTTCTTGGATTGCGACTGTCAGGCCAACCCCCACTGTGGCTGCCCCGAAGAGAAGTTCGTCCAGTACCTGCTGGAACTGCGCGCCGAAGGGCTGGGTCCCGACGCCATCGTCGACGTGATGGGCGACGAGTACATGCTGTATGCCTACCCCGGAGACGTACTTTCCTTTCTCGACGACTCGGTCCGCACGCTGGAGGCAGTCGAGGCACTGGCGGACGTGGATGGACAGCCGGACGTGGCACAACAGGCCAGAGAGAGCAGAGACGAATTAGTCTGAGACAGCGCGGGCGGTCGGCGACCGACGGCTCAATCGAGGTCGTCGAAACTGCCGATGCGGTAGGAGGCGTCCTCGTCGTCTTCGCCGTCCAGATCCTCTAGCTGGACGATGTCTTCCTGATCGTGTTCGTCCAGTTGCTGGCGAAGCTGGGTGACGTAGCGTTTGTGTTCTTCCAGTTGTTCGCGCAGGTGGTCGGCTTCCAGTTCCAGTCGCTCGTGTTCCCGGACGAAGCTCTTTGGCACCTCGACTTTCGGCGGGAAGCTTTCTGTCGTCGACTCGCTGCTGGTGGCCTCGTTGAGTTCGTGTTCGGGCACGACCTCGACCTGGCCGTCGTGGGCCACGAGCAGGTCGACGTAGTCCCGGAAGACCGCAGAGAGTGAGATGTCTCGTTCCTCTGCGATGCCACGGAGCGTCTCGAACTTCTCCTGGCTAACCCGGAACGAGATGGTCTTGTTCTTGTTACTCATCGTTGTGTTACTGTATCAGTTCATCGTACTTAATCGTTTGTCAGACGCTCGCACGGCTGGCGAAGCGCCGAAAGAAAGCGGACTGGCCGTCAGTGGTCCCGTGGCTGCGCGACTGCTCAGCTCGGGCTATCTCTCGCTGCTCGCGTGTCGCTCTGCTGTCTGCCGTTTCCGAGACGCGCCACTCGCTAGGCTTCTGGCGCGTCTCGCTGCTCGTCTTCGAGACTTTCGAGCGCACCGACGGCGGCCCGGCGGTAGTTCTCGACCGGTAGCTCGTACTGCTCGTTCGCCATCTGGACGTACTCGTCCATCTCGGCACCATCCTCGGCGTCCTCGAACGCCTGAATCCGATCGAGGGTTCGCTCGGCCGTCTCGACGACCCAGCGGTCACGCGTCGCCTCGTCGACCCGTGAGATCGACTCGGGGCGGACGGAGACGTTGACCTCACCGTCGTCGGTCTCGTAGGTCCGGGGCTTGCCGACGACGGCGACGTAGGCCGGCGGTTCGAGTTCGCGCAGCATCGACGCGGCGTCTGGCTGGTACTGCCCGGCGTACATGAAGAACGTGTCGCCGTTGGGGTCGACGACCCGTCCCTGCCAGTACTCGCTGTCTTCGCCAACGTCCTCGGTCTCGGTCAGTGTCCCAACGAGGAACACGCGGTTGGCCCGCTCGCCCGTCGGTAGCAGGACGTAGACGGGGGCGCGCTCGTCGTCGGACTCCTTGAACGTGTAACTCGCATCGTTGAACTCGCGGGCGAAGACGCGGCGGGCGACTTCGCGGGTAGGTGTTGCAGCCATCTAGATCGACCTCGCTTTGATCAGCATCGCTTCGGCATCGACTGGTCCGTCTAGTCGCTCCTGTTCGTTCGCCAGCACGTAGCGGCCAAGCGTCGGCCCGGTGACGCGGTAGTACCGCCCGAGCACCTTCTGGCGCATCTCGTCGGCCACGACGGTCGTGTCGAGTGCGTCCATCGCCATCTCCTTGCCCTCGGCAAGGGAGATACCGGTCAGTTCCTCGGTCGCCTCCTCGTTGAAGATGACCTCGGTGACCTCCTCACCGTCGTCCAGCACGCCCTTGATCCGGAGGTCGAACTCGCCTTCGACCTCGCCGTGTTCGTTACACCGGCCGTTCTGGAGGACGCGGGTACAGTCCTCCTCGGGGCAGCGCTTGATCAGGCCGCTGCCCGACTGGATGTCGACCAGCGCACCCTCGACCTCGACGGCGTCGTCGCCGACTTCGAGGTCCGCGTCGAGTTCTTCGATCGTGGTCGTCCGATTGAGTTTGATCGAAAATCGACCCTGATACTCGTCGGTGACGACGTTGCGCAGGCTGTACACCGTGCCTTCTTCGAGTTCCGGGAGGTCGGATTTCGACCACTTGGTGAACTTGATCGTCCCGGTCTCGTCGCCCAGCAGGCCGACCTGGGCAACGGCGTCGGCCGTGGCGTCCCACAGTTCGACGACCTTGCCGGTCACGTCGACCCACTCCTCGGGCGCGTCGATGTCGGCGATGTCGACTTCCTCGTTACCGCCACCGCCCGATAGCTGATCGCGCTCCATGCCGGCCTCGTCTAAGTACGTGTTGACGACGCTGCGGCGGGCCTCGCTCAGTGGCACCTTGTACTCCTCGACGAGCGTCTCCAGACGCTCCTCGATTTCGTCGACACTGAGGTCTAGCTGGTCCTCGAACTGCTCGTGAATCTCTGTCGCAGGGGTATGCAAATCTGTCATTGCGTTCTCTGTCTCCGCGTGTTTTCGATGGGAGACAATCGACGGTTGGTCGTCTCGGTATATAAACCCTCGTCAACCAAAGTGAAAGTGGACTGCCTCACGAGCGGCCACGCCCGAGAAGATTCTTGACGGGCGAGCCAGTACAGCCCGTATGGCCGACGACGACCGGACGAGCCTCTTTCAGCAGTTGATGCGGTCGACGCTCCGCTCTGCCGGTCGCCAGATCGAGGATGCCAAGCGAGCCTACACCGACGCCAAGCGCTCGGCGCTCGCCGACCTCCCCCAGACAGACGACGGGAAGGCCCGCATCGTCTGCCGGCGCTACGCCGAACGGCGGGCCGTCCGCCTCGACGACCACGCTCGTCCTGCCTGCTTCGACCCCGACCACCCCGACTGCCAGGGCTGTGCCGAGGACGTGCAGGAAGGCAGTGTCGAGACCTGGTAAACCATCTTTTTCCGCTTCGGGTTTCCTCGCGAGCCTGTGGCTCGCTGCGGGAACCCTCGCGCAAAAACATGGGTGAAAAAGGCCGAACGCGAGCCGCGGCTCGCGTTCGGGGAATCGCACGAACTGCCGGGTCCTTCGGACCGCTCGTTCGCGCGAATGCTTGTCGGTCAGTACAACCGAACCACTGACCAGACGGCAGTGGCGCGCGCTGTTGCGTCCTTGTGACGCGACGAAACTGTGCGAGGTCTTCCTGAGCGGAGCGAAGGAAGGCTCGGAAGTCGAGCGAAGCGAGTCTTCCAGTGGATGAGTGACCGAGCGATAGCGAGTGAGTGAATCGGTTGGGGAGGTGTGTGGCTGCGGTGCTATGCAGTGCGGTCCTGGCGTCTGCGTGAACGAAGTGAACGCAGGCTCAGGAGAGCTTGCTCTCCTGGCGGAATGAACGGGCGAGGCGCGTCTGGGCGATTCTGTGTGGGCACTATCCGAACGCAGTGAGGATATCCCGCACAGAATCGTCCAGCGAGCCGAGGGCGTTCAGTTGGCGGTCACGCTCGCAGTCACTATCTGGCATTCGTTCCGACACACAACTGAGAGAGTTACCCACTCAATAAGCGCCCAAGACACACCAGTCGTTTCGGCGGTCAAGAGAGAAGCGTGTCTGCGACCTCGTACTGTGCTCGATCCGGCAGAACCCAAGTCGAGAAGAATGCGGCGGGGAGGACTCGAACCTCCGGCTTAGCCGTGGAAGGGCCACGTGTTCCGCTACACTACCACCGCGCTGTCCGCACTCGACGGGAGGAGGGCATCGGACAAAGGTACACGGCGACTTCGGGGTCGAAGCGACCGCCTACGCGGGACCCACGACTGGCGAGACGCGAAACCTTGAGAAGGAAGCCCGTCCAACCCCGTGCATGGATCGCCCCATCGTCGCCCTGATCCTCGCCGGGGGAACCGGGACGCGGCTCTATCCGGCCAGCCGCTCGGACCGGCCCAAGCAGTTCCAGTCGTTCGGGAGCGATCGATCCCTGCTGGCCGAGACAGTCGACCGCGCGGCGTTCGCCGACGAGACGTACGTCCTCACGCGCGAGTCCTTCGCCGACGAGATGCACGAGCACGCGCCAGAGGCGGCCGTCCTGACCGAGCCGGCAGCGAAAGACACCGGGCCGGCGCTGGTCTACGGCGCGCACCGAATCCGCGAGCAGGTCGGCGACTGTGTCCTGTTGGTCCTGCCCAGCGACCACGTCGTCGGCGCGGGCTTTCACACCGTCGCCGAGCAGGCGGCCCGCGTCGCAGTGGAAACGGGGGGGCTAGTGACGATGGGCGTCGAGCCGACCCGAGCGGAGACGGGCTATGGGTACATCGAGCCCGGCGAGACACGCGAGACGGCCAGCGGAGCGGACTACGAGACGGTCGCCAGCTTTCACGAGAAGCCCGACGCAGCGACCGCCAGCGAGTACGTCGACCGGGGCTACTACTGGAACGCGGGGATGTTCGCGTGGACGCCGACGGCGTTGCTGTCGGCGGCACGGGACTCCCCCTTGGGGCCGCTCGTCGATGCACTCGACGAGGGCGACCCCGAAGCGGGCTTTGGCGCCGTCGATGGCGTCAGCGTCGACTACGCGGTCCTCGAACGGGCCGACGACGTGGCGGTCGTCCCGGCCGACTTCGAGTGGGACGATCTGGGCGCGTGGGACGCACTCGCTCGCCACCTGCCGACCGACGCGGACGGCAACGCTGTGCTGGGGGAGGCCATCACGGTCGACGCCGACGACAACGTCGTCGCGACGGACGGCCACGTCAGCCTCGTCGGCGTCGCCGACCTCGTCGTCGCCAGTTTCGGCGACCGGACGCTGGTCGCACCGGTCGAACAAGCCCAGCGCGTGCGCGAGGTCGTGGCCCGGTTGCGCGAGGACGGCCACTTCTGAACGGCCGCCTCACCGCCCAGAATGGTTAGTAACGGAATGGTTCTCCAGTGGAAGTCGGCGAAAGTATCTTCAAAAGCCCCTCTGTATGGGAAGCTATGGCAGGCATGGCTCGGCAGTTCTGGCTGATCGTCGTCCCGCTACTCGTGGGGTTTTCGGCCGTCGGGCTGCTCGCATTGTCGTTTTTCTTCCCCGGCGACCTCTATGCGGTCGGCTCCACGGGGTATCTCGTGACGGCGATCGTCGCGGTCACGGCACTCGGGATCGTCCTCTGGCAGAGCGTCGCCAGCGAGGTGACCGTCGGCGGGATCGACGAGGTCGAGCGTCGCTGACCCGTGGTGAGCGGGCTAGCTCCGCATCGACCCGCCGTCGATGGGGAGAGCTGTCCCGGTGACATAGGAAGCGCGAGCACTGGAGAGGAACGCGACCACGTCGCCACACTCCCGGGGGTCTGCAATGCGGCCAAGCGGCGCGTCGGACCACTGCTCGCGGCCCTCCTCGTAATCTTCGTATTCGCCCCGCTCGACCGCGTCTTCGATCAGTTCCCGGATCCGCGGCGTCTCGTGTGCGCCGGGGAGGACGGCGTTGACCCGGACCTCGGGTGCGAACTCGCGGGACTGGGTCTTCATCAGGCCGATGACGGCCCGGCGGACGGCGTTCGAGAGCACGAGGTCGTCGATGACCTCCCGGACCGAGCGGGACGTGATGTTGACGACGGTGCCGGCGTCGGACTCCTTGAGGTGGGGGTAGGCAAACCGCGTCGTCCAGACCGCGCTCATCACGAGCACGTCGTAGGCCTGATACCAGTCTCGCTCCGTCGTCGAGAGGAAGTCCCCGCTTGCGGGACCCCCGGCGCTGGTGACGACGTGGTCCAGCCCACCGAGTTCGTCGACGGTCTCGGCGACGAACGCTTCGACGTGGTCCCGGTCGGTGATGTCGGCTTCGACCGCGAGGACCTCACCGTCGCCGGTCGCTTCGAGTTGCTCGCGGGCCGCGTCGAGGCGTTCCTGCGTGCGGCCACACACGGCGACGTGCGCGCCTTCACGGGCGAGTGCGGTCGCGCTGGCGAGACCGAGACCGCTGGTCGCTGCGGTACACAGTGCGACGTTGCCGTCGAGTTCGAGATCCATACCGTGGCCTGTGACCGCGGGCGTCAAAACGTCACCGAGACCACGACGAGAAGCGATCGGACAGGACTTCGCGGTACCGATCGACGAGCGTCGCCGCCAGCCGTTTCTCGACGGGTGTGAAGCCGAACCACCGGAGGACCAGCGCGTAGGCCACCAGTCCGACTGCAGTGCCGAGGACCGGCGCGATGCCCGCCGGGAGCGTCGCCTTCGCGAGCAGAACGACCGCGGCCAGCACCGCACCCGCCCCCAGGGGCTTCAGGTGCAGGCGCGTGAACGGCTGGAGTCCCTCGAAGCGGTACAGCACCGCCACCTCCAGCCCGTTGTTCAGCGTCAACATCAGGAGGTAGCTGACGACCAGTCCGGGCAGCCCGTAGGTGATCGTCAGCGGCACGGCGACGGCGATCAACAGCAGCGTGATGACGGTGTTGACCACGAGCATCGGACGCTGATTGTCAGTCATCATCAGCAGGATGCCGACGCTGCCGGCCGCACACGCTCCGTACTGCGCGAGGACGAACCCCGGAAGCAGGGGCGCGTACTCGACGAACGTCGGGCCGAACAGCCCCATCACGGTCTCGCGATACACGACGACCGGGACCGACAGCGCCGTCACGCCGACGAGGACGATCTGGCTGGTGACGTGATACAGCCGCGAGAGCGCCGACTGCGAGCCGTCCTCGTACAGTGCGGCGGCGACCGGTGGGATGAACTGATTGATCCCCATCAGCGGCAGCCGGACGAGAAAGCCCAGCAGAACGCCGACGGCGAACACGCCGCCGGCCACGCCCGAAAGGAACAGTGCGATCAGCGGATAAAACCCGAGGCGCTGGACCACGGTCGCGAAGCCGACGGCGAACAGCGGCGCTGTGTAGCCGACGTAGCGCCGCCACACCACGTCTTCGGTGTCGGCGTGCAGTCGCGGTCGGATCCCCCGGTCGTGGACCAACCACACCGCAGTCGCGGTCCCGACCAGCCCCATCACGGCGACGACGCCGACTGCAACCGTCGTCAGGTCGGCGAAGACCACGGTCCCGAGGACGCCGACGAGCAACTGCGCGGTCGGGAAGCCGATCTGCAGGACGAGCGTCCGCGGTGTGACCGCCTCGAATCCGCGCAACATCTCCGAGACGGTGAGGAGCCAGACGCTCGCCGGGAGGCCGACCGCGAAGATCCGCAGGAACGCGCCGAAGCGCTCGCCGTTGCCGGTGACGGCGACGATCTCGGGCGTCGCGACGAACAGCGCCGCGCCGAACAGCGTCGCGATCCCCAGAACGAGTCCGCTCGCGACCGTGAGTAACACGTCGCGCTCGTCGTCTGCATCGGCGTTCGGGAGAAAGCGACTGAGCCCCGTCTGGAAGCCAAGCGAGAGACGTAACAGAAACTGCTGGAGGCGTCGCGCGACCGCGAACACGCCGTAGGCACTGGCTCCGAAGCCGTTGGTCAGCACCGCCGTGAACGCGAGCGTCGCCGCCCGCTGGAAGAGAATGGCGGGGATCGACACGGTCGCACCGTGAGCGACCCGTTCGAGGGCATCGTCGAGTCGTGCTTCGACCGCGTCGGCGGCTGGATCGGCGTGTCCGTCGTCGGCCTGCTGCTCGTCGAGCGCAGTGCCAGTCCCGTCAGCGCCGTCGCCGTCGGACGGAACGTCGCTGTCGGAGGGTGACGACCCACTCGCGGGTGATTCCGAGGACACGAGCGACCCTGAACCGATCGGGTCGAATAAATCCGCCGATGCACCGCAGAGAGGGCTGAAAAAACGCGTCGCTGTCCACTCACTCGAAACCGTGCGAGCGGGCTATCCGCCCCAGAAGTTGTCTCGGCTGCCGAGACGCTGACCTTCGTCTTCGTCGTCGCCCTGGTAGCCACCCTCGTCGTCCGCGTCGTCCTCGGCCGCGTCGTCCTCTTCGACCTCCAGCCGTTCGACCTCGTCGGCGCGGGCGTGGTTCGAGCGGACCTTCGTGATCTTGACGCGTGCCTTCGCCGGCGGGAGGAGACCGTCGACCATCACGATGAAGCCGTCTTCCGTGCGGCCGACGCCGGCACCGCTCTCGTGGATGTCGTCGACCTCGACGACGACTTCTTCGCCGAGTTTGACTGGCTGGCTCTTCAGGTCCGAGATCGGCTGATTGTAGTGGTTACACCACTCGGCACCACCGCGGTCGCCGTAGTGTTGACACCCCATTCCCTCGATGCGTTCGCTGAACTGGGGGCAGTCGTCCGCGAGTGGACAGTCGGCCATGCTGACGGCTACTGTGGCCGTGGGCAAAACGCTTACGAGCGACGGCGTCCCTCGTCGGCGGTTCCCACAGGGCGGGTCCCTACGCGACCAGTGCAGCGTCGTCGGTCCGTTGCAGTCGCGAGTGGGGGAACGAGTAGCGCCGGTCGCCGTCACCCAGATACGTCGCCTCGACGACGAGGTCGTCGACGGGGTACCCGTCGTTGGTCGGATAGTCCGCGACCGTGGTGTCAGCGGCGTCGATCCGCACGTCGCTGGCCCGGCGGTCGGTCACGCGAGAAACGACGAGGCGGTCGCCGGTCTCTCGGTCGAGGACCACGTCGCCCGGTTCGAGCCGGCAGGTCCCACAGAGGTGCGGTTCGGGCGCGCCTTCGGGGACGAACGTCTCGGTCCCGCAGGCGTCACAGACCGCCCACGTTCGCCCCGGCGGTGGGACCCGGCGGGCCGTGATCTCGATGGCGACCCGCCGAACGTGCTTGCAGCGCTCGCCACGGATCTGGTGGTCCGGGCACGTGCAAGTCCCCGCCGCCACGTCGACGACGTAGGTCGCCCCACTCGCGGAATCGACGGCGTATCTGGTTCCCGGGAGAGGACGGACCGCCATCTGCTCGGTCCAGGCGCGAGCGGCCCGCTCGTCGAGCCGTCGGAGGTCCGGTGCGAGTGCAGTCTTCCGTGACCGGTCAGTGGGTCTGATGAGCGTCATAGCTGGTGGACACGGCTGATTTCTCGACTGTGTCCATACGAAACGTTGGTGCTACAGGAGGGTAAATCGCTCGGCGGTGTCGACGGTAGGTAGTCGCTACTCGTCGATAGGCTGGGCGAACCCGAAGTTCGGTTTCACGTCGTCGACCCGAACAGTGAGGCTGTCGCCGGTCTCGGTCCCCGAGACGAACAGCGTGTACCCCTCGACCTTCGCGATGCCGTCGCCCTCGCTGCCCACGTCCTCGATGGTGACTTCGACTCGGTCGCCCTCGCGGACCGGCGCAGTGAGGAAGCCCTTGGCGACGAGGTACAGCTCCGAAGAGCTGTCCCGGGAGGCCTCGGGGCGGACCTGTCGGACGTACTCGAACTGTTCGGCGATGTCGTCTTCCAGATCGTCGAGGTCCTGTCCGTCGAACACCTTCACGGCGAAGTCGCCGCCGGTCGCCAGCACGTCACGGGCGACCTCGAAGGCCTGTCGGGCGAGGTGGATCGAGCGGGCGTGGTCGAGATCGTACTCGCCGGTCATGTTCGGGGCCATGTCCGAGATAACCGCGTCGACCGGACGCTCGTCGCCGTCGGCCCCGACGGCCTCGCGGACCGCCGCTTTGGTCGCGTCGTCGGTCATGTCCCCACGGATCGTCTCGACCTTCGCGTCGGGGTCGTCGAGGTCGTCGATGCGCTGGCGGTCGACGCCGATCACGACGCCGCCGCTACCGACCCGTTCGGCGGCGACCTGCAGCCACCCGCCGGGGGCGGCCCCGAGGTCGAGTACCGTCCGGTTCCGACCCAGCAGGCCGGCTGTCTCGTCGAGTTGCTTCAGCTTGTAGGCCGAGCGGGCGCGATACCCCTCTTGTTTGGCCCTGTTGTAGTAGTCGTCTTTCCCAGACATGGTCAGTTGGACCGGTATAGCCCGCGAAGACGGTTAACTGACTCGAAGAGGACCGACAGTGGCAGGACCCGCCGGACGCACCTTTTTCGGGGAGCGCCGCGTCGGTCGAACCATGACAGCCGCACACGAGACCCTGCTGTGCCGGGGGGCCGAGCCGTAATGCGTCGCCGGACCGTCGTCGCGGTCGCCACCGCCGTCGTCGCCCTCTTCGTAGCCGTCGTCTCCATCGTGCGTCGCAACAGCGGCCAGTTCGACCGCGCGGTCGGCCAGCGCGTCGACGAACTGCTCGCCCGGACGGACGCGTCCGCCCAGCCCGCCACGACCGACGACGCCGACCTCCCGCCACCTGTGGGGCGGTACTTCGAGCGCGTCCTCCCGGACGACCGAAGCGACATCCAGACCGTCCGCATCCAGCAGGAGGGAGCGCTACGTCTCGGCGACAGCACGTCGCCGTGGCGACCGATGGAAGCGACCCAGCACGTCCGGATCGATCCGCCGGGGTTCCTCTGGGACGCGACGGTCGCGGTGGCACCGCTGGTCCCGGCACGGGTCATCGACGCCTACGAGGACGGCAGCGGCTCACTCGAAGCGACACTGTACGAGACGATCACCGTCGCCGACGCCGAGGAAAGCCCGGCTCTCGACGAAGGGGAACTGCTGCGCTATCTCGCCGAGGCGGTCTGGTACCCGACGGCGCTGCTGCCCCGCAACGGCGTCGAGTGGGACCCGATCCACGACCGGGCAGCCCGCGCGACGCTGTCCCACCGCGGGACGACTGCCACGCTCACCTTCTACTTCGGCGAGGACGGACTCGTCTCTCGCGTCGTCGGCGACCGACCACGACGGCTGGACGACGGGGGCTACGAGACGACGCGCTGGACGGGTCACTGGCGCGACTACGCCGAGCACGACGGTGTGCTCGTCCCGACGGCCGGCGAGGTGGCGTGGAATCTCCCCGGCGAGACCCGGACCTACTGGCGCGCCAGTCTCGAATCGATCGAGTACGACGTGGCAACGGAACCGCCCGATCCACGACCGTGAGCCGACTCGATGGGGCGGCGTGACCCCGGTACGGTCGCGGTTTCTGACTCTGAAATCGTGACTCCCGTGATTTATATACGGCGGCTGTAGGCAGAATCGATGACCGAGGACGACCGACGGCGAGCGGAGTCAGCAGCGATCAGTGCCACGACCCCGTGGGGGGAGCGGTCGTGAGTTCGACGGCACCGCCCGTCGATATCGACGGCCTGACCCGCTCGTACGGTGACGTACAGGCACTCGACGGCATCTCCTTTACCGTCGAGACCGACGAGATATTCGGGCTGGTCGGGCCGAACGGCGCGGGCAAGACCACGACGCTGCGGATTCTCGCGACGCTGCTCGAACACGACGACGGCACAGTCTCCGTCTACGACCACGACGTGGCCGACGACCCCAACGGCGTCCGCTCGTCGATCCGCTATCTCCCGGCCGAAGCGGGGGCCTACGAGAACATGACCGGCCGACAGTACCTCGAATTTATTGCGGGCTTTTTCGCCGACGACACCAGCGAGTACGTCGAGCGCGGGATCGAGATCGCCGATCTGGGAGCGCGTCTCGACGACGACACGAACGAGTACTCGACGGGGATGACCCGGAAGCTACTCGTCGCCAGTGCGCTGATGACCGAGCCGCGACTGGCGATTCTCGACGAGGTGACGACCGGACTGGACGTTCGCAACGCCCGCCGCGTCCGTGACATCATCAAGGCGTTCCCCGACGACGACCGGGGCGTCCTCCTCTCCAGTCACGACATGCTCGAAGTGTCCTATCTCTGTGACCGGGTGGCGCTGCTCAACGAGGGTGAGATCGTCGACGTGGGATCACCCGACGACCTGTGTGAGATGTACGACGCCGAGAATCTCGAAGACGCGTTTCTGGAGGCGACGCGATGAGCGCCTTCTGGCGACTGCTCAGGAAAGAAGTGCGCGAGCTAGCCCGACCACAGTATCTGATCCCGCTGCTGGTGATGCCGCTGTTCGTCGTGCTGTCGCTACAGGGGGCCGGAGCGGCCGAGGAGGCCGCGAGCCAGCGCCCAGTCGTCGGGGTTCTCGACAACGACGGCGGGGCGTACGCCACGGTCGCGAACGAGACGCTCAATCAGCGTGCGAACGTGACCTATCACGCGTCGTCGGTCCCCCGCCAGCAGGCCATCGACGCCCTCCAGTCCGGTCCCGCGAACGTGCTCTTCGTCTTCCCGTCGAACTTCACCGAGCGTATCGAGGGGAACGAGCGGGCGAACGTCCGGGTGTACTCCTCGCTGTCGCACCTCTCGACGACCAGCGGTGCCCAATCGGCAAAAGCTGAGCGGCTGGTGAGCGCCGTCGACGCGAACATCACAGCCAACGTCACGGGCGCCGCTGGGACTGCGCTGCACCCGACGGCGACCACCCACACGACCTACGTCAAGGGGACCCACGTCGACGCCTCGCCCGGACAGCTCTCGGGGTCGGTGTCGCTGCGCTTTTTCTTCCTCGGAATGGTGATGGTGCTCGCCATCTTCGGGGCCGGCAGTCTCGTCATCAACAGCATGGGCAGCGAGAAAGAGAACGGCACACTGGAGACACTGTTGACGATGCCCGTCCAGCGCCGGACCATCGTCGGCGCGAAGCTCGGTGCCAGCGCCATCCTCGGCGTGGCGCTCGCAGCCGTCTACATCGGTGTGCTCTATGTCGCCCGGCCCGACAGCGGCGGTGGCTCGCTGGTGGCGCTGACCGCCGGTGACTACGCGCTCGTCGGCGTCTCGCTGTCGCTTGCGATCATCGACGTGCTGGCGGTGGCCCTCGCACTGGGCGTGTTCGCCGACGACAGCCGGGGTGCACAGACGCTGTTGCTTCCCGTAACCTTCGTCACGATGGTGCCGGCGTTCGTCACCGGCTTCGTCGACGTTGCCAGCCTCTCGCTCCCGCTCAAGATCGCACTGTACGCGATTCCCTCGACCCATCCCGTCGTCGCCCCCGCGGAACTGGCCTTCGGCGACACGAGCGTCGTCCTGCTGGGGATCGCCTACGAGATCGGGTTCGCCGCGGTCGTGATCGCGCTGACGGTCCGGCTGTTTGGCTCCGACCGGCTCGTCACCGGCGATGCAGGTCGGTTCGGGGTCGTCCTCGACGCCTTGCAGGACTAGTCCGGACTCTTCGGAGCCGATCCTTATTGTTCGGGCAGACCCTCGCTCGCGTGTGCTCGTCTGGACGAACGACCGTGGCTGCCGACCGAGACCGTCACCGTGAGCCAGCGAGAACGGACGCAGATGCTCGCGGTCGCCTGCGTCGGTCTCGGACTGGCGACGCCGGTGTGGTTCAATTACTCGGCGGTCCTCACAGCGGTCGTCGACGACTGGGGTCTCTCGGGCCTGTGGGCCGGTCTGCTGTTCGGTGCGTTTCAGGCAGGCTATCTCGTGGCCGTCGTCCCCGCCGGAATGGTGACCGACCGCTACTCGTCGCGATGGGTCGTCGCCCTCGGGGCGACCGTGGCCGGACTCGCGAGCGCCGCGTTCTCGCTCGCTGATGGCCCGCTCGTCGCGGCGGCACTGCGAACCCTCGCTGGCGCGGGCATGGCCGCTGTCTACGTCCCCGGGATGCGCTTCGTCTCGGAGTGGTACCCAGCGGATGCCCGAGGGCGGGCGATGGGGACCTACGTCGCCACGTTCTCGCTCGCGAGCGGGCTCTCGTTCTGGCTCGCGGCCGTTCTCGCGGGACGGTTCGGCTGGAGGCTCGCCATCCTCGCGACGAGTCTACCCGCACTCGTGACGGGACCCATCGTCGCGCTCGGGGGCCGAGACGCCGAAACGCGCGTCCAGACAGGGGCGGGACTCTCTCTCGGCGTCCTCCGCAATCGTGCGTATCTGGCGACCGTCGGTGTCTATGCCGGCCACAACTGGGAGCTGTTCGGCCTGCGAAACTGGCTGCCCGCCTTCCTCGTCGGGACGGTCGCTATCGCCGGACTCGACGCCCCGGCAGCGACGGCCGGATTGCTGGCGGGCGTCGTGACGGCGATGAGCGGCGTCGGCAATCTGCTCGGCGGCGTCCTCAGCGACCGCGTCGGCCGTCGAACGGTAATCAGTATCGGACTGACGGCCAGTGGGCTGTGCAGCGTCGCGCTGGGATCGCTGGGGTGGCTCCCGCTCCCTGTGCTGGTCGCGCTGGTGCTGCTCTACGGCGTCGTGCTGAGTCTCGACAGCGCGCCCGCATCGACGGCGGTCACCGTCGTGACTCGCGACGACCGTGTGGGGACGGCCCTCTCGATTCAGTCCCTGCTGGGAACGATTCCCGGCGTCGTCTCGCCGGTCCTGTTCGGCGTCGTCCTCGACCGCTGGGGGTACGGGCTGGCGTTCCCGACGCTGGCGGTCGGGCCGGCCTTCGGATTGGCCGCCGTCGGTGCGCTGGTGCTCGGTCTCGGCCGGCGGTCGGGCACACCTGCGCGGGCAGACTAACCGTTAGCGCGCACGCGATGAATGAAGGCCTTTTTAATGGATGGGGGCGTAGCCGTCGCCAAGATGTTCAACGCCATCGTGAGCGCAGACACGCTCCAGGCGACACTCGACTCCGTGAGCGTGCTGGTGGACGAGTGCAAGATCCACCTGAACGACGAGGGCCTCGAAATTCGCGCCGTCGACCCCGCCAACGTCGGGATGGTCGATCTGACCCTCGACGCCGCGGCGTTCGAGTCCTACGAGACCGACGGCGGCCTCATCGGCGTCAATCTCTCTCGACTCGAAGACATCGCCGGCATGGCCGACTCAGGCCAGCTCGTTCATCTCGAACTCGACGAAGAGACGCGCAAACTCCACATCGCCATCGACGGGCTGGAGTACACCCTCGCGCTGATCGATCCCGACTCGATCCGGCAGGAACCGGACCTGCCCGACCTCGATCTGGCGGCCCACGTCATCATCGAGGGGAAGGATATCGACCGCGCCGTCACGGCCGCGGACATGGTCTCGGATCACATCGCACTGGGTGTCGACGCCACCGACGAACTGTTCTACGTCGACGCCGAGGGCGACACCGACGACGTGCACCTCGAACTCGACACCGAGGACCTGATCGATCTGACGCCGGGTGACGCCCACTCGCTGTTCTCGCTGGACTACCTGAAGAACATGAACAAGGCGATCCCGAAAGACGCCGAAGTGCGGATGGAACTGGGCGACGAGTTCCCCGTCAAGATGCACTTCGACTTCGCCGAAGGCCACGGCTCGGTCACGTACATGCTCGCGCCGCGCATCCAGAGCGAATAAACGGTCACGGTTACCGGTGGTCGTCTTGCGACCGTCTGACGGACCCTTTTGTAGCACGCAATCGATAGTGCGCGCATGGAGAGTCTCGGCGACGCCTACACTGGCTCGCGGTGGGACGGGCGCGATCCGAGACGCGTCTACGCCGGGGGCTGCCTGCTGGCCGTCGGCGTGCTCGCGATCGTCGCGGGGATCCTCGTCGTGACGACGCCGCTGTCGACGCTCGTCGGCGCGGAGACGACGACCACCGCCCAGTCGATCGCCGGCGTCCTCGCAGGGCTGGGCGTCCCGGCGTCGCTCGCGGCCGTCGTCGTCGTCCTCCCGGCCACTCGTCGGGAACGACTGGGCGTGCTGGCTGGCACGGTCTGCTGTGTCGTCGGCGTCGCCCTGTTCGACCGGGCCTACCCCGGCCAGTGGACCGGCACCGCAGAGTCGCTGGCGTTCCCGACGACGGTCGTCTACTTTCTGGGCGGTGCCGTCGCCTTCTGGTTCGTCTTTACCGCCATCGCAAGCTTCCGGGTGCGCAACAACCCCCACGGGACAGTGCAGGTCGAACTGCGACACCGGGGCGAGACGAAGACCGTCGAACTGTCCCGCGACGAGTACGCCGAGTACAAGCGCGCGGTACGGGGCGACGGCGGCGAGACCGAGCAGGTCATTCGAGAACTCGAAGACCGATTCGACCAGTAAGTCGAACGTACCAGCGCGACTGACTGTCGCGGTTCCGACCACCGAATTTATTCACCACCGCACGAAAGGGTGGCCCGATGAAGCCCCTGCACGCGCGCTATCCGTTCTTGCAGTCCGCTCGTGACGCCGTCGAGGCGGCGGCCGTCGATCTGGGACAGATCGTCGCCACCGACGAGGTCGTCGTCGAGCGCGCCGTCGAGCGCGTGCAATGGGCAATTACTGACGGTAGTGTCGGCGAACCACGGCGCACACGCGTGGAGTTGCTGTCGTACCCGGTCGCGCGGGTGCTGGTGTCGCTCGTAGACACACCGGTCTGTACCCGCAAGTACGCACAGGCCGAGGCCGAGAGCGCTCGCGAACGCTTCGTCGCCGAGTTCACCACGGACGACGACTTCAGCTACGGCGAGAGCGAGTCACTGTCGATGGACGCGCTGCTCGCGGAGTTCGACCTGAAGACGGCGGTCCACGAGACGGCCGACGGCTACCGGATCGACGTGGGCACGTACCTCGATCTGGCGGCCGACCAGTGGGGCGACGAGTGGCGACTCGTCAATCGGACGCTGACCGACGGCGAAGTGCCGGTGACGACCGAGGAACTCCACGTCCTGCTCAAACAGGCGATCCGGCATCGGATCGACGACGGCCTGCCCTTCGACGTGCCCGACGCCATCGCCGACGAACTCGACGAGGAGGTCGAGGCGCTCCACGCGACGCTGTCGGATCTCGATCTGACCCGCGAGATCGACACCGTCGTCCCCGAACTGTTCCCGCCCTGTATGCAACACCTCCTCGACGCCGTCCAGAAGGGCGAACACCTCGAACACCACTCGCGGTTCGCGCTGGCGGCCTTCCTCACCTCGATCGGGATGACGACCGACGAGATCGTCGAGCTGTTCCAGGTCAACCCCGGCTTCGGCGAGGAGGCCACCAGATATCAGGTTGACCACATCCGCGGGGACACCAGTCCGACCGAGTACTCGACGCCCGCGTGTGCGACGATGCAGTCCTACGGCGACTGCATCGGCAAAGACGACATCTGCGAGGACGAGATCAACGAGTCACATCCGCTAAACTACTACGAGCATCGCCTCGACGAGAGTGACGACGACGAGATCGAGGACTGGCGCGAGAACGAAAGCGACGACGAAGAGAGCGAGGCCTAGAACTCCTGACGTTCGAGGTAGAGACCGGCAGCCAACATGAGGACGACGAAGGCACCGATGGTCGCGACGAGGACGACGCCACCCTGTTCGGTGAGGTCGCCGTTCGTTCCGTAGTTCAGACTCACGAAGACCGAGCCGGCGATAAACAGCAGGACGGCGACGGTCGACAGGCTGATCTGCATGACCGTCTCCCGATCGAGAGACATGCCCGTTCGTATCCCCGGGGTCGGCAAAAGCGCTTCGAAGCCCGGCTGTCGTCGATCTTGACCCAGTCAGTCTCAGTACTCGTCGTCGAGCCGCCCCTCGCGTTCGTCGATCTCGTCGAGGATGTCGAGGGTCTTGCGGACCGAGGCCCGAATCGCCTCGCTACGGTTGACGAACTTCCCTTCGTCGCCGACGTGCTTGTCGAGGTCTTCGAGCAGTTCGGCCGGGACTTCGACGCTGATCTTCGGCATATGCTCACAGTGTCGGCCGGCGAAGATAAGCCATCGGGATCGCGGCCGCGCGGACGGCCCGTTCGCTCAGTCGGCCGGTTCGACACCCTTCGGCGAGCGTCTGCCCCCGAGCGTGTACAGCCACAGCAGGCCGAGTCCGACGAGGAAGGCGATCGTCACCGGCACCGCGACGAGGAACATGGTGAAGATGCCCTTCGGGGAGAACATGGCGCTGGCGACGAACACGCCGAGCGTGACGGTACGCCAGCGGTCCTGAATCGCCTGGAAGGAGACGATGTTGCCCCGGTGGAACAACAGCATCGTCACGGGAATCTCGAACAGTAAGCCGATCCCGACGGTGAGAGCGAGCACCAGCCAGCCGAACTTGGCGACCCGGTAGGAGATGATCATCCCCGCCTGCAACACGTCGTAGGCGAGCCACGAGATCACTGTCGGCGCGACATAGAGGAAGCCAGCGAGGCTGCCACCGATCACGGCGACGATCACGGTCCCGCTCCAGAAGCCGACGACACCGCGTTTGCCGCCGACGATGCCCCGTTCTTTCAGCGCCGGCCAGGCGAAGTAGATGAGCAAGGGTAGTACCGAGACCAGCCCCAGAATCGCCGAGAACTTCACGATGAAGATGAGGTGCTCGACGGGGTGGAGATTGACGAAGGTCACGTCGGCCTGCATCGACGGCGGGAGATTCCCGACGAAGATGTTGCGGATGTCACCGATCCCGCCAGAGTACAGGAACAGGAACGCCGCACTGGAGACGACCATAAACATCCCGACGAACCAGATTGCCTTCGAGGTCAGCGAGTCGAGGATGAAGGCGATGTCGTGGTAGTAGCCGCCGATGTCGTCCTCGGTGGTCTCTTCCTCGGTGAAGGCGTTGAACATCCCCGCCGTCGTCGAGGTGACGACGTTACCCTCCTCGTCGGCAGTACCGCCCTCGCCAGTGGCACCGTCTGCCTCGCCGCCCTCCATCGTGTCCTGTGCGAAGTCCCAGCGGTCGAGAATGGCCTGTGCCTTCTCGTGGTCGTCGTCGTCCATCGCCGACTGGGCGAGTTCCAGCGCCTCGCTCTCTTCCATCTCCTGAAACCGCTCGACTGGAGCACTGCGGACCGCGCCAGCGCTCAGCGGTTCGATGTCGATGGCCGTCGGATCGCCGAAGTTACCGGCCTCGGCGGCGGCCACGTCCAGCGCCCGGATCATGTAGTAGTAGAGGACGACGACGGCGGCAAGCAGGCCGACGATCGCGGCGATGGCGATGGCGGTCGGTTCGGTGCCGAGTCCAAACAGGTCGGGGCGAGTGAGATCACCGGTGAGCCGATCCGACGGGAACAGTTCGGCGGCAGTCTGGACGTACTGGAACGCACTCGTCGCGAGCAGCGAGTAGATCAGGCCACCGGCGACGACCGCCGCCGCCGCGAGTTTGTTCCAGCGGGCACGGGCGACCGCCGCAGAACTGACCTCCTCACCGGCCCGCTTTGTCAACACGAGCGCCTTCGAGATGCCGAGACTGACGACGTAGAGTCCGACCAGCGGCATCGCCCACATCACCTGCGTGAACGGGTCCGGCGGCGAGAACAGCGCGCCGAAGCCGAAAATGAACATGACGGCGACCCGCCAGCGGTCGCGGAACGTCTCGTAGGGGACGATGCCGGTGTAGCTGAGCGTACTCATCAACAGCGGCAACTGGGCGGCAAGCCCGAACGAAAAGCCTAGTAGTGCGACGAACCCGACCCACTTGACGATGGAGTAATCCGGCCGGAATCCAGCGTTGGCGGCGTTCTCAGCCAGGAAGTCGAACATCAGCGGGAAGAACAGCTGATAGGCGTAGACGATGCCACCGACGAACAGCGCCGCGCTGATCAGCAGGATCGACCAGAGCTTCCAGATCGGGACCTTGTCGGCGGGCCACAGTCCCCGTTCTCGCAGCGAGTCGCGACTGTAGTAGATCAACAGCGGGAGCGCGATCATGATCCCGATGACGGCACCGATCTTCACCTGCAAGAGGATCACGTCAAAGGGCGTGACGGCGACGATGTCGGCTTCTTCGGCCGTCTGTTCGATCATGTCGGCCTTGAGCCGGTCCCACAGGAACTCCTGCAGGGCGTAGATCGTCGCCACGAGCCCGACGACCCAGAGGATAAACACCTTCTGGAGGTGCTTCTGTGCGGTTCGGAGCATCGAGCCCATCGTCTCCCGACCGCTCTGGAGCGACCGCATCGTATCCTGGTCGAGGCCCGTGGACATCTTTTCGGACCCTTGCCGACTCTCCGTTATCAATTTATTCATCGCGCACCCGCTCGACCGGGGACCGCGAAAAGAAAGTTTACAACAACGAGTAGCCAAACGGGGCACAGATGGCCGACCGCGACGGCGACGACGAGCGGGCAGAGGAGGAGCCACCCGAGTCGAAACCGAACGACTCGGCGGCCGACGACCAGCAGGTCCCGTCGTCGACCGCCGCCGACGCGAAAGCGGACGCCGGCGACGAGGCCGACGACGAGACATCGGAGCCAAGCGTCGACCGAGAGCAACACCCGAGTGACGACGAGCCAGCGGACTGGTGGGAGGACCACCAGCCAGAGGATGTCGTCGACGAAGCGCCGACCGGAAGCGAGAGCGCTCCCGACGATGCGTCGTCGGACGACGAGACGGGAGACGATACGGACGGGGATTCGTCGTCTGCTGGCGAGTCGACGCACGAAGACGTACTCACCCCGGCCACACGCCGCAATCAGGTCGAGAAAGTGAGTAAGACCCGCGACGAGGTCGGTCCCCCGACGGACGAAGAACAAGACGAGGACGACCAAGCGGCCGACGACGAGCAAGACGGCGACGGCCAAACGACGGACGGCGAGCAAGACGGGAACGAACAGGAGACCGACGACCAAGCGGCCGACGACGAGCAAGACGGGAACGAACAGGAGACCGACGGCGCCGGTGCGAGGTCGGCGGGTGGTGCCAGAGCAGGGATGGCACGCGGGAGTGCAACAGCACGTCCGAGCCCCACCGAACAGCGCGGCCGAGAGCCCGATCCCGGACCAGCGCCCGAGACGGCACCCGACGACGAGGAGTTGCCCCTCACCGAGCACGTCGAGGAGATGGCGCTTCGCTTGCTGGCGGTCGGGCTAGTGATGTTCGGCGTCGCCGGCATCGTCGTGTTCTACGCCGACAATCTGATCAACTTCCTGTGGTACTCGTTCCTGGGCGATCAGGCGGCCTGTCCCGGCCCGGTCTGTGGCGTCAAACCGCGTGTCTACCACCCGCTGTCGCTGGTGCTGGCGCGGCTGAAAGTATCGACGCTAGTGGGCCTGATCATCGCGCTCCCGGTCGGCGTCTACCAGACCTACCGATTCATGCGTCCCGGACTCTACCCGCGTGAGCGTCGCTACTACCTCGCTGCAGTGCCGACAAGCGTCGTGCTCGCGGCCGTCGGCGTCGGCTTCGCGTACTTCGCCGTGTTGCCCTCGCTCTTTGCCTACTTCACGCAGTACAGCGAGCAGGCGGCGACGACGGCCTTCGGCCTGACCGAGACGTTCAACCTCATCGTCCTGATGCTTGGCTTCTTCGCGCTGATCTTCCAGATCCCGCTGCTCGTGATGCTGGCGATCATGATGGGTGTCACGAGCCGCCAGTGGATGGAGGATCGCCGGCTGTACTTCTGGGGTGGCTTCGCCGCCGTCGCCTTCGTCTTCAGCCCCGACCCGACCGGGATGGCGCCGCTGATCGTCGCCGTGACGATGATCCTCCTCTTCGAGGGGACGCTGACCCTGCTGCGCTGGACCGGGACCGGGTCACCGATCCCGACGGCTGAAGAGGCCGCCGACGCGCGGCCGCTCGCCTATCTGACGGCTGCACTGGGTGGCTACATCGCAAGCACCGGGCCGCTCCCGCCGGGCTACTACGGCGCACTGCCGCCACAGGTGACCGACGCACTCGCCAACGCCGGCGGGCCGATCGCGACGCCCGCGATCCTCGCCGGTGTCCTGATCGCACTGTTCGAAGTCGGTGCGTTCCTGCTGCGTCGCTTTGGCCGCTCGCGACGGGCACTCAAGGCACGGCTGGCCGTCGACAGCGCGCGCATCCCGATCTGGCTGGGAGCCGCCGTCGTCGGCTACTTCGGCAGTCCCAATCCGACACTCGTGATCGCGGCCGAAAACCTCGCGCTCCCACCGGTGCAGGCGGGCGCGGTCGCCGTCGGACTGGTCGTCCTGTACGAACTGTTCGTCGCCGGCCTGCGCTGGCGAGCGAGCAAGGGTGACGATGCCCAAGAGGGCGCGACCGAAGAAGTCTAGTCCCGTTCCAGCGAGCCGACGCCTGTCACGTCGAAACGCGCACCGCCGTCGTCGCTCTCGGTGACCGAGATGGTCCAGCCGTGGGCGTCGACGATCTCGCGGACGATCGCCAGCCCGAATCCCGTCCCCGTGTCACTGGTCGTGTAGCCCCGCTCGAAGATCTGTTCGTGCTCCGTCGCTGGAACGCCGGGACCGTCGTCGGTGACGTAGAACCCGTCACCGTCGGCCCGCACGCCGACCGTGAGCGTCAGCGTGTCGTCGGATGCCGACGACGAGCGGCCCGCGTCGTGTTCGACCAGCCCCTGATGGGCCGGCGAGTCAGGGCTCGTGGATCCGTGTTCGACGGCGTTCGCGAAGAGGTTCGAGAGGAGTTGGTCGAGACGGCCCGGATCGGCCTCGACCGTCGCGTCGGCGTCGATCTGGAGCGTCGCGTCCGCACCGTCGAGACCGTTCCAGGCGTCCGTCGCGATCGTCGACAGTGGCACGCGGCGGGTCTCGTCGACGGTATCGCCCTGACGAGCCAGCGTCAGCAGATCGCTGATCAGCGCGATCATCCGGTCGTGTGCCGTCGAGAGTTTTTCGAGATGTCGTTCGTCCCCGGTCTCGCGGTACAGTTCCAGTTGTGTCACCGCCAGCTGGATCGGCGTCTTGAGGTCGTGCGAGACGATGCTGGTGAACTGGTCGAGCCGATCGTTTTGTCGCTGGAGTTGTCGTTCGCGCTCGGTCCGGGAGAGTGCCGATCCCGCGGCGCTGGCGAGGATACGAAACAGTTCCGTGTCGGTGTCGTCGAAACGGCCGGATGGCGTACCGGTGACGAGCAACCCCTGTTCGCCAAGCGGTGCGACGATGGCGGCGGTGACGACCGTGTCGGTCGGATCGATCCGGTACTCGATGTCTTCGAGGACGCGGAACTCCCCGTGCTCGTACAGCGGCCACAGCCGGTCGTCGTCCGGCCCGATCGGGGCGGGCGAACCGTCGTATATCGCACGAACTTCGTTGGTCATCGCGGTCGGCGTGAGGGTGCCGTCGGTCTCGTCGTAGGTCCACAGTGACGTGCCGGGCATGTCCAGTACCGACTTGGCCGCCGAGACAGTGATCTGTGCGACCGACTCGCTCGACGGGGCGACGATCAGCGCCCGCGTCGTCTCCTGTAGTGCAGCCAGTTGGGAGCGCAGTGACGGGCGACCGAAGAGTCGGGCCAGTCCGTCGGCCAGCGCCGCCTGACTGTCTCCGGTGGCAGTGACGCGGTGATCGACCACGTCGTCCGGGAGTGTGCTCTCGTCGGTCGTCAGCACGGGCGCGTCGACGGCGGCCAGTGCCGCCGCGTCGACCTCGGCGGCCGGATCGACGACGACGGCCTGCACGCTGTCGGTGTCGAGCGTGTCCGCAGCCACTGTCTCGGTGGCGAGTACCGACAGCCCATCGGTCGCGTGGCTGTCGAGGAACGCGAGCGCCCGCGTCTGCGGGCCGACGTACACGACAGCCGGTGGCATATCATGAGCGACGCGGGGATCGTATTAAATGCCTGTCCTTTCGAACCAACAGTTCCACGGCAAAAATAAATGGCGACGAGTGTCGTCGAAAGTCACCATCTGCCTCACTCGCCAGTCGGGTACTCCGCGCCGAACACGTCCGCGACGACGGCCTCCTCGTCGTCTTCCTCGTCGGCAGGACTCACGCTGCCGGTCTGGTAGCCGTGCAGATCGAGTGTGACGTGGTCGAAACCGAGGTCTGCGATGTGGTCCCGGGCAGCGCGAATGAAGTCGGTGTCGAGCGCCACGTCGAGTTCTTCCTCGCCGACCTCGATGCGAGCGAGCCCGTCGTGGTCGCGCACGCGGAACTGTTCGAAGCCCCACGTCCGCAGGAGTCGTTCGGCCTTCTCGACGCGAGAGAGGCGATCCTCGGTCACTTCCAGCCCGGTCGGGATGCGCGAGGAGAGACACGCCATCGAGGGCTTGTCGGCCACGGAGAGGTCGTACTCGCGGGCGATCTCGCGGACTTCCTCTTTGGAGATATCGTGTTCGAGCAGCGGCGAGTAGGCGTTGAGTTCCTCGACGGCACGGAGGCCCGGACGATGTCCCTCGCCGGGATCGGAGGCGTTGGTGCCGTCACAGACAACGTCGATATCCAGTCGGCGGGCCTCGTCGTACATCGCCGAGAGACGCATCGACCGGCAGTGATAGCACCGCTCGTCGTCGTTCTGGATGAACGCCTCGCTGTCGAGTTCGCTGAACTCGACGATCTCGTGGCGGATGCCGATCTCCTCTGCGACGCGGTTGGCGTCGACCAGTTCGGCCTCGGGTAGAGTCTCGCTCTTGGCCGTACAGGCGACGGCGTCGTCCCCGAGTGCGTCGTGTGCGATGGCGGCGACGACGCTCGAGTCGACCCCACCGGAGAAGGCGATCAGGACGCCCTCTCGTTCGGCGAGGTCGGCGCGCGCGGCGTCGAGTTTGGTCTCGACGGCAGTCATGACATCCGGTTCGGTATGGACGGGCAAAAGCCCGTTGCGTTACTCGTTCGCATATCAACACGACAATAGGAGTGGTCAGACGGGCGTCAGACGCCGACACGTGGCTTTTTGCGCTCAGAGAGCGATTGAACGGTCGTTATGCGGGGTCAGAGTTTCACGTTTGCGGGCGGGAAAGGGGGCGTCGGAAAGACGACGACGACGGTCAACGTCGCCACGACAGTTCGCGATGGGGGTCACGACGTGGTCGTGGTCGACGCAGATCTGGCGATGACGAATCTCGGGGCGATGCTCGGGGTCGATCACGAACCGACGCTGCACGACGTACTGGCAGCCGAGGCGACGCTCGACGACGCGATCACGACGGTCGATGGGCTTTCGGTACTCCCTGGCGATCCGGGGATCGATCGCTACGAAGCCGCACAGCCGGGCAAGCTCAGACCGGTCGTCGAGCGACTCGAACGGCGTTTCGAGGTCGTCCTCGTCGACACCGGCGCGGGACTGACACACGAGTCGATGATCCCCTTCGCGGTGACCGACGGTGTCGTACTGGTGACGACACCGGACGAGACGGCCGTCGCCGACGCGACAAAGACCGGCGAACTGGCCGAGAAGGTCGACGGCAATCTGGCGGGGATCGTCGCGACACGAGCAACCCCAGCCGAGGGCCGCGACGTGGCCGACCGAACGGATCTGCCAGTGCTGGGAACCGTCCCCGAGAGCAGCGTCGTCGGCGACGAACCTGTCGTCACGGAAGCGCCAGACAGCGACGTGGCCGCGGCGTTCCGATCGATCGCTGACAAACTCGCACCCGAACCGGCGGAGGAAGCGACGGCCGAGACGACTGTCGGCGTCGGGGACTAACCGCAGATCCGAGCGGACGAGGGCTTTCGAGGTATCGTCAGCCGTGCTGTACTCGCTTGCGATTCGCGAAACGGACTGGACTGCTCGGACCGACTCATTTATTTGGACCGACCCCACCTAGCCGAGCGTGCGCGTCGAGAACAGTTTCATCGGAGTACGCGGCGTCGGCGAGCAGACCGAGCGGGGACTCTGGGAGTCCGGGATCACCCACTGGGACGACTTCGATCCCGGCGCGGTCGGACAGAAGACCGGCGAGCGCATCGAGACGTTCATCGACGAGGGCCGCGGTCGGCTGGCCGACGACGACGTGGCCTACTTCGACGAGGCGTTCCCCTCCGGCGAGCGCTGGCGGGTCTACGAGACCTTCGCCGACCGGGCCTGTTTCTTCGACATCGAGACGACGGGACTCGACGAACACCGCAATCAGGTGACGACGGTCAGTTTCCATCAGGACGGCGACACCGAGACACTCGTCGCCGGCGACGACTTGACCGCCGACGCGCTCGCGGCGACCGTCGGCGACGCCGACCTGCTGGTGACGTTCAACGGCAAGCGCTTCGACGTACCGTTCCTCGAAGCCAACTTCGACGTGGATCTGGACCTGCCCCACCTCGATCTCATGTACACCTGCAAGCAACTGGGACTGAGTGGCGGTCTCAAACAGATCGAACAGGACATCGGCATCGACCGGGACCGGCCGGACATCTCCGGTCGGGACGCCGTCCGCCTCTGGAAGGAACACGAACGCGGACAGGACGGCTCGCTGGAGACGCTCATCTCCTACAACCGCGAGGATGCCGTCAATCTTCGAACGCTGGCCGACACGGTGACGACGAGGCTCGACGAACGCCGGTTCGTCGATCCCACGCAGTAACGACCCCCTGTTTTCGGCTGCAGATCCCCACGACGGCGCATCCGAGCACGAGCACAGGAAACCGAAACCACCAGCCAGCGACCGCGTCGACCTCGTTTCGAGTGGAGATCACCGCGACGAGAGCGTGTCCCTGTCGGCGGCCGAGACACCTCACACCGGTTCGGCGTGTCGCTCGCCGCTACGCGGGCGCAGCAGGTGTGCACGACCCGCCAGCAGACCCAGCAGGAGTCCGGTGAAGTGGGCGACGAGCGCGACCCCCGGGCGAGCCGTCGCCAGCGTGACGACGACGGCGAACACGGCAAAGAGGGCCAACTGGACGCGCGGGCTTAGCTGTACCGAGCCGACGACCCGCTCGGTCAGTCGATTGCTCGCCAGTAGATAGCCCGCGAGCGCGAAGATCGCACCGCTGCCACCCAGTACCGCGACCTGTGTGGCGATACCACCGACGACAGAACCGACGGTCGCAGCGAGCCACACCTCCGCGAGGCCAGCGAGCGCACCGGTCGTCAGGAAGAACGCGTGAAAGCGGGCGGCCGTCGTCTCGCGTTCGAGGAGGAAACCGACGAAGGCCAGCGCGACCGCGTTCGCCAGCAGATGCGAGAGGCTACCGTGGGCGTAGACGCTCGTGAGGATCGTCCAGGGATTCGCCGTGACGGGCGTCGTCAGTGCAAAGAGCGACTGCATCGTCACAGGACCGGCGACAAGCCGGAGCAGTTCCTGAACGACGAAGACACACAGAAAGACCGCGAGCGTCGCCACCGTCGGACTGCCCAGTAAGCGTCGTCGCATTGCTCGCTGTTGGGGCTGTGAGTACAAAAATTCGCCGTCGGTGAGCGTGAACGACCGCGAACTACAGCCGTTCGAGGACAGCCTCGGGATCGTACTGCAAGGTGAGTTCACGTGAGCGCCCGCGGCCATCGACGTTGGTGTACGTGGCCTCGATGACGCCCAGTTGATCGAGTTTGTTGATGATCTCGGAGTAGCGGGTGTAGCCCAGATCGGTCTGGTCGTGGAACGCCTCGTAGATGTCGCCGGCCCGTTCGCCGTCGTGGCCGGCGATCACCTCGACGAGGGCGGCCTCAGAATCGGACAGTTCCCGGAGCCGCCGAGAGAGGTGGACGTACTTCGACTTGTCGTAGGCGTCCTCGACGTCCTGTACGTCGATGGACCGGGAAGCGCGCATCTCGGCGTTCATCCCCGCACGCCGGAGCAGATCGATACCCACGCGGAGGTCCCCGCCCTGCTCGGCGGTGAGTTCGGCCACGCGGTCGAGGATCGTCGTGTCGGCGACGCCGTCGTGAAAGCCCCGGTCGGCCCGTTCCTGCAAGATGCCGGCGATCTCGCTCTCGTCGTAGCGGTTGAAATAGATCTCCTCGGGGCGGAAGACGCTCTGGACGCGCGTATCCAGTGCCTCGATCACGTCCAGATCGAGGTCCGAGGAGATGCAGATGACGCCGATCTTCGCCCCCGAGTGGGCCTCGTGGGCGCGCAGCAACGAGTAGAGCGTATCGGAAGCCTCCGACTCATAGAACAGGTAGTTCACGTCGTCAAGCGCCACCACGAGCACCTCCTCGCGCTCGACGAGGCGGTCGGTGATCTGGGAAAACAGCTTTTTGAACGAGATGCCCGAGGAGGGCGGTTCGTAGTCGAAGATCTCGGCGAACAGGCGCGAGAAGACGGCGTATCTGGTCGAGTCGACCTGGCAGTTGACCCGCACCGCCTGCACGTCGGTCTGGGCGGTGAGTTCGTCGAAGAGGATCTGGGAGGAGGTGGTCTTACCGGTGCCCGGCGGCCCGCGCGCGATGACGTTCAGTGGCCGGGAGCCACGAACTGCGGGCCTGAGTGCGTACTTCAGGTTCTCCATCTGGCTCTCCCGGTGTTTGAACGTCTGGGGGACGTAATCGATCTCGAAGACGTGCTCGTCCCGAAAGACGGACTCGTCCCACGAGAGCATCCCCTCCTCCGGGTCGTCGCTCATCACTTTCACCGGGGTCCGCGCGGCACTTAACGATTCCCCAGGGACGGTGAAAGTGGAATCGATGGCGGGCTAGGCCTCCACGACGACCGTCGCGACCATTCCGTTGGCGACGTGGGGCGTGCAGACGTACTCGTAGGTGCCTGCCACCTCGAAGGTGTGTTCGTAGGTCGCTCCCTGTGGCAGGGTCTGGAAGCTGTTCGTCCCCTCGTAGCTGGCGAACGGCTCCGCGCCCTCGGGCAGCGAGGCGCTGTCCCACGTATCGGGCTTGCAACTGACGTTGTGGCCCGGACTCTCGAAGGTCCACGTCACCGTCGTGCCCACTGAGACCGTCAGTGGATCGGGGGCGAAGCGGTAGCTGTTGTTCGGGCCGACCAGGACCTCGTTCTCGTCGGGTTCGGGGGTGTCGGTGTTCCCGCCGGCACAGCCAGCAAGCCCCGCGATCCCACCGACGCTCGCCGCACCGACCGCCCGGAGGAAGGTCCGTCGTCGCATTACCGACGAAGTGGGTGCGTGGCCTCAAATAGCGTTCGTTCCGCCCTACTCGAACTTCCCGAGCAGGTCGCCGTAGAAGTCGCCGTCGGCGTCGTCGGCCAGTTTCTCGACGATCAGTTCCGGGGTCGAGCGGGCCAGTGTCCCCTTCACAGGCGAGCGGTTCACCCGGAGTTCGCCGTCGACCAGCCCCTCGGCCTGGATGCCGTCGACCGTCAACGCGGCGTCGGCGGCCTCTATGATGTCGCCCGCGAGATGGGAGACGAACACGCCTGTGGCCTCACGGTCTGTGAGTGCTTCGAGGATACCGGCGATGATCGTCGCGGCCGCGCCGGGTTCGGTGATCGACTCCAGTTCGTCGACCAGCACCATGACGCGCCCGCCGGCACCGTCCCCGGTACCGCCGTCAACGCCCTCGACCAGCGCGCCAAAGTCCCGGAGGGTCGCCTCGAAAGCGCCCGCATCGAGGGTCCCCTGTGTCTTGGCGTGGTAGTGCAGTTCCCGCACGCGACCGATCCGGGCGGATTCGGCGGGGACGGGCAAGCCCATATGGGCGAGCGTCGTCACGAGCGCGACCAGATCCAGCGTCGAGGTCTTCCCGCCGCTGTTGACACCCGACAGGAGGGCGACGCCGTCGACGCCGTAGTCGACCGGTTCGACCGCATCGAAGGCCACGTCAAGCAGGGGCGAGCGTCCGCTCTCGATGCTGAATCCGGAATTGTCCTCCGTCCCTTCGACTCCACCGACGGCGGGCATCGTACAGTCGAAATCACGGGCGAAGCGAGCGATCGCCAGTTCCACGTCCAGTTCGAGCGCGTCGTCGACGAGCGACTCGGCGTCCTCGCGCAAGCCCGCCAGTTCGCTGGCGAGGTCGCGTTTCAGTTTCGTCGCGCGCTGATCTCTGGCGGCGGTCAGTTCCTCTCGCAGTCGCGACACCGCGTCCTCGTTGCGCTCGACGGGGTAGCTCGGGTCGTCCGGGATCACCCGTCGGGCGACCGCCTCGGTGTCCTGTACGTTGAGGGCGTCGACGAGGTGGTCGCGAGCCTTGGCCACCGCGGCGTCGTACTCGTCGGCCAGTTCCCGCGAGAGCAGCGAGTCGACGCCCGCACCGCGTTCGACCAGCGACAGCAGGTCCGTCCCCTCGATAGTCACGTCTCGCTCCTCGATGGCGTCCCGGAGGTGGTCGTTGGCGACCGATTCGGCGGTCGACACCGCCGCGTCCAGATCGTCGACGGCGACGGTCAGCCGGTCGAGTTCGTCGTCGCCCCGCACACTGCCGTCGTCGTCGAGCCGAGAGAGGGCGTCGTCGAGCGTGTCGAGATCACAGGGTGCGTCCAGCCCCGCTGCCCGGTGGACCTGGGCACTCGCTCGCAGGCGATCACGATTGCGCGCGAAGAAGGCCAGCGGGCGCTCTGGCACCACATCCGCGGGGTTGTCCAGCGCGTCTGGCTGGACGCGCACGTCGCCCTCGATATCGAGGCCGGCGAAAGACTCATCGAGTGCAACGACGGTGGCGTAGCTCCGGCCCAGTTCGGCCAGTTGCCGGGCGTCGTCGACGACCTCGACGGTCACCTCGGGGATCGCAGCCTTGGCCGCGGCGTAGCGCTCGGCGTCGGTGGTGGCGAGACATCGATCACGCACGCGCACGTCCGAGGGGTCGGCCAGCGGTTCGACGCCAGCGAGCGCGTCGACGACGGCGTCGTCCGGGTCGCGATCCATCGCCGCACGCGCCCGTTCGCGGACGGCCTCGATCCGCTCGGGAACGGCACTGGGGTAGATCGTCTCCAGTCGCTTCTCGGCGTAGTCGGTGACGGTCCGCTCTTGGAGGAGTCCGAGCGCGTCGCGGTAGATTTCGCGGGCGCGACTCGTCGCCGCCCACCCGCCGGGGTCGTCGTGCTCGTCGCGGATCGCCGCCCGCGCGATCCGGGCGGCCCGCCCCTCGCTGATCCCCGGGGCCTGTGCCAGCGTCGCCACGTCACCTTCGCGCAGGGCCCGTGCTGGCTCGTCGAGTTCGGCCAGCGCCGCCGCCGTCTTCTCGCCCACGCCGGAGACCGATTCGAGATCCATCTACCGGTCCCCTCGGTGGCGGATCAAAAAAGTCCCTCGCTCGTCAGGACCCGCAATTGGTTTGCTCTCCCCAGTCGACAGCCCGGCCATGACAAACTATCTCGTCGCCACGTCGTCGGTCCACGTGACAGCCGCGGCCGCGGACTACCTCCAGCCACGCCTCGATCCCGCGACCGACGAGGTGGTCGTGATCTCGGTTCGTGAGCCGAACGCGCCCGAGCGAGACGCAGGTGACGCTGCGAACGTCGCCCGCTCGCGGCTCGCCGCGGTAATGCCAACGACCGAGACGGTCGAGGGAGAGCCGACCGAGACACTCCGTGACGCCATCGACGACCACGACCCGGACGAGGTGATCGTCGGTCCCCATCGGGGCGTCGAAGGGGCAACCGGACTGGGATCGACTGCGCAGGCGCTGCTCGAACGTGTCGACCGCCCGGTCGTCGTCGTCCCGCTGCCCGACCTCTGAGATCGTGGTCGCCGAACGGGAACGCCCCCCACGGACGTGTCCAGACGCCTACGCTTAACAGGCCGGCCGGAGAAGGCCGCGGTATGTCCGCCTCGGAACTGGCCGAACAGGTGCGAGCGGCACTGTCGGTCGACAGCGACGAGTTCGAAGCCCGGGCCGCCGAGGAGGCCGAGTGGCTCAAATCGGAGGTCCGGGACGGCACCTTCGACAACACGGAAGCCATCGTCGGATTGGAACTGGAACTGTACGCCGTCGACGACCGCACCGACGCCCTCCAGCGCGTGCCCCGCAGCTTACTCGAACTCATCGGCTTCGAGAAGGAACTGGGACTGCACAACGCCGAGATGCAGACCAGCCCCCAGCCACTCAACGAGCACGGCCTCGAAGCCCAGTTCGCCGAACTCAAGGCCAACCTCGCGCCCGCACTCGAACAGACCCAGACCCAGAACATCAGGCTGGTCTCCGACGGCATGTGGACGGTCCCGCCGAACGGCGAGACCGCAAGCGACTATCTCACCGACTCCGTCGAGGCACAGGACGTGCGTATCGCGACCAACATGTCCGCGGCGGTGCGCTATCACGCGATGGCTAACACCGACTACCCCTCGGGGATGTGTCTGGACGCCCCGAACGTCTCGCTGGAAGCCGATACGGTGATGCCAGAGAGCCTGATCACCTCGATCCAACCGCACTACCAGATCCCCCACGCACCCGACCTCCCCGAGTACTTCCGCTACGCGCTGCGGATCGCCGGTCCGCTGGTCGCGCTGGGGGTCAACGCACCCTTTTTCCCGCCGGATCTGTACGACGACGTACCCGACGGCAAGATTCTCGACGACGCACACATGGAACACCGAATCGGGGTGTTCGAGTCGGTGCTGAACCCCAGAGACGACGGCGACGCCGCCCCGAAAGTCACCTTCCCGGCGGACTTCGAGACCGTCGAGGACGCCATCGACGACGTGGTCGCCGACACGACCATCGTCCCGATGGCCGTTTCGAAAGGCCAACGCTTCGACGACGCCTTCGCGCACCTGCGACACAAACACGGCTCGTACTGGCGGTGGGTCCGACCGGTCTTCGACGGGGCGACGCGGTCGGCCGCCAACGCTCGCATCGAGTTTCGGCCGCTCCCGGCCCAGCCGACCGTCAGCGACGCCATCGCGTTTCAGGCCGTCTTTGCGGGCCTGCTCGAAGCACTCACGCGACTGGAGCACCCTGTTCGATCGCTCCCGTGGGCGACCGCCGAGGCGAACTTCTACACCGCCGTCGAGGACGGTCTGCGGGCCGACTTCGAGTGGATCACCGCCGACGGGACCGAGACGACAGCGACCGACGAGATCTACGGCGAACTGTTCGAACTCGCCCGCGAGGGACTGGAGAACCGTGGGTTCTCGACGGCACAGGCCCTAGAGTACGTCCAGCCCCTGCAGGAACGCGTCGACCGGCGGCTCACGCCGGCCCGCTGGAAACACAATCAGGTCCAGACGGCCGTCGACGAGGGCGTGCCGCTGGCCGAAGCGATCTGGGGGATGCAGTCGCGATACGTCGACCGACAGGAAGCGACGTTGCTTTCGGGCAGCTTCACCGATTGGCTGTAGCTGTCACCGTTGGGCCGTCGCGACGTACTCGACTGCCGCCGTCGGGGTCTCGACGTGCTCGATCCCGTCCAGCGTCGCGATCTCGTGGGTGCCGAGACCGGCGATCGGACGGTCGAAGACGTGGCCGAAGCCGATCTCCGAGAGCGTGCCACCGCCGCCGTCGATGGCGATGACGGCGTCGCCGTTCATGACGACGAGCGCGTTACGCGCGTGGCCCAGCCCCGTCGCGACGGCCGTGTCGACGTCGTCGTTTGCCGCCCCACGGTCTTCGCCCGGCAAGATACCGATGGTGTGACCGTCGGCCTCTTTGGCACCGGCACAGACCGCTTCCATCACACCACCAAGCCCCCCACAGACGACCGTGTGTCCGCGCTCGCCGAGCAGTCGCCCGACCTCGCGGGCCTGTTCGTACACCTCGTCTGTCACCGTCGAACCGCCGATCACCGAGACGCGCATGGGGGATGGTGGGTCGGCGCGGTACTTGAGCGTGGGCGCTCGTCGAAACACCTAACATCGATCCCACTGGTAGTGGGAATATGGTGAACGTGGACTCGAAAGGACGGATCGTCCTGCCCCAGGCAGTGCGCGAGCGTCTCGGTCTCACGGCCGGCAGCGAAGTCGAGGTCCGCGAAGAAGACGGGAAAGCGGTCGTCGAACCCGAAGACGATCCAGACGAGATCCTCGAACGGATGGAACGGCTCGTCGAGGAAACGGCTCCCGAGCGCGAGGACACCACACCCCTCGACGATGTCGAGCCGACCGCGAAGAAGCATCGCGACGCAGTCCGTCGGGGGGCGAAGCGGGACGACGATGAGTGACGCGGGCGGTCCGTACCTGTTCGATGTCGGCGTGATCGCGCTCGCCCACACGGAGGCTCCAGTCCGCGACAAGGCACTGTCGTACGTGCGGGACGCAGTTAGGGGGGAGATCGACGCGATCGTCCCGTACCCCGCCCTTCTTGGTGCACACACTGTCCTCACGACGTACTACGGCCGGTCGAACGCCGAGGCCGCCCGACTGCTCCGGAACTTCATGGACGCGAAGCGAATTCACTGGTACGACAGACTGCCCGAGTCGGTCGTTCGCGGCGGATTCGATCGTGCAGGCACGACAAACGTCGACGGCTGGGACGGCTACTACGCACAGGTCGCGGTCGAGGAAGGCGTGAACACGGTGCTGACGGTCGACGACGACTTCGAGCGGTTCGACGCCTTCGAGACCGAGGTCGTCCTCTCGACGGAGGAATTTCGCGAACTGAATCGGTTCCTTGAGGGATGACAGCGATCGAAACGGTTTCCGGGCCTCAATAACATATACCAGTGACATGCTCCTCCAGAGTGCGTTCGCCGAGCACTTCCTCGTCGTGTTGCTGTTCCTCGTCGTAACCGTCCCGCTAATACTCGTCGTGCTCGCGTTCGTGAACAGACGAACTGGTGAGGACCACGACAACCTCGAAGCACTCCGCCAGCGGGTCGACGACCTCGAAGCGAAGGTAGAGTCAGACCGCCAGCAGGAGTGACTACCATTCCATGCCGCCGTTGATCTTAATTGCAGTCCTGTGTATGATCAAAAGGTAATGCATTGGGGTCTATACAACAGATGGGTCTGAATAATACGAAGTCTCAAATCCTCTCACTCATCGTCGTCTGCACGATTATTGCGACTGCGGGATGTATTGCTCCAGCAGAGCCACCGTCGACAGTCGCACCGCAGGGGTCAGAAACCACGACGACCACCACTGCGACGACTACCGATTCGACGACGGCAACGGACACGCAGACGACGGTGTCGAGTGAAACGTCGACACCCGAACCGGTCGGTACCGGCGACTTGCCACACGATCTCAGAATTCGGAACTCCCGAGGGCGTGACGTGACACTGCAGACGATCGTCACTGCAAACGACTCTGGAACAGTGATATTCAATCAAACAGTGTCGCTCGATCGCAGTGAGTTCCAGAAATTCGATGTCGACTTCCCTGCGACAGGCAACTACACGATCACGACGACGGACGCCGACGGTGAAACCTACCAATACGTGTGGACCGTCGAGCGATTGCCACCGTCCGTCGAGATCATAGTGACGGCTGACAGTGGCGGAAACATCACGTATCTCAGAAGTTCGGCGTAGACCGATCACGGACGCGGTCACTGAGGTCTCTCGACTCCCACTCCGACGCAACTCGGACGAGAAGTCCGTCGCTGTGCGCGCCGAGGCAGGTACCGACCGCTCACGAACCGGACCGATGCGTTCAGTTGCTTCCACAGAATGCCTGCGACTGCAATGCTCCTCCAGAGTGGCTTCGTCGCCGAGCACTTCCTCGTCGTGTTGCCGTTCTTCGTCGTGACGGTTCCCCTCACAGTCGGCGTGCTCGTCGTCGTGAACAGACGGACTGGTGACGACCACGCCGACGAACTCGAATCGCTCCGCCAACGGGTCGACGAACTCGAAGCACAGGTCGAATCCGACCGCGACGAAGAATGATTACCACTCCATGCCGCCGTTGACGCCGATCACTTGCCCAGTCATGTAACTGGACTCCTCGCTGGCGATGAAGCGCACGACCGGGGCGATGTCGTCGATGGTGGCGAACCGATCGAGTGGAATCCGTCGCAGAATCTTCTCCTGGACGCGTTTGGGAACTTCCTCCAGCATGTCGGTGGCGACGAACCCCGGTGCGACGCAGTTGGCGGTCGACCCGCTGGCGGCCATCTCCAGCGCGAGCGTGCGAGTAAAGCCAAAGAGACCCGACTTCGTGGTGGCGTAGTTGGCCTGGCCGTAGTTGCCCTGCTGGCCGACGACCGATGAGATGTTGATGAGTCGCCCGTCGTCGGCGTTCTTGATGTCCTCGAAAAAGCAGTGGCTGGCGTTGAACACGCCTCCCAGATTCACGTCGACGACGGCGTCCCAGTCCTCGCGAGTCATCTGCTCGAACTTCTTGTCGACCGTGATGCCGGCGTTGTTCACGAGGACATCGATCGGCCCATAGGCGTCGTGGACCGCCTCACACATCCGTTCGACGTCGTCGTACACCGACACGTCACCCTGCACGGCGATGGCGTCGCCGCCGTCGGCTTCGATGGCGTCGACGACCGCCGAGGCTTCCCGCTCCGAAGAACGGTAGTTGACGACCACGTCGGCACCGTGGGCGGCCAGATCTTTCGCGATCCCGCGACCGATGCCACGCGAAGAGCCGGTGACGAGACAGGTCTGTGCATCGAGCATACCACTGCGTTCACACCCAGTGGTGAAAAGCGACGCGGCGGAAAAGGTACACACGAGGGAATTGTTCGCAGCGGTAGCTCGTCGAGCGAAAGTCGGCGTCTGGAAAACGACAGCGGCAGTCGAGACCTATCGCTGTTCGAGCCAATCGACGGCTCGTGACTCGGTGGTCTCCGCGATTTCGGCCAGTTCGGCCGCGTCGTAGTCGGCCAGATCGTCGACCGTCTCGATGCCGGCCGCCCGGAGGCGGTCGGCGTAGGTCGGGCCGATACCGTCGACAGTCTCGATACCGGCCGCTTCGTCGTCGCCGTCGGTTGCTGCGTCGTCCGCAGCCTCGTCGACGGCTTCCTCGGCCGCGCTCGCTGCCTCGGCGGGTGACTCGACATCGATTTCGACGCCGTCGTCGTCGGCCGCCTCGTCGGTCGCGTCAGCGGCCGCCGCCTCGGCCTGCGGATTGCGTTCCTTGTACCAGTCACACACGTCGGGCCAGAGGTTCGCGTGGGTGCTCGAAGACACCGAGAGACCGATATGACCCGTCGAGTACTCCATGGTCGTCACGTCGTCGGAACCGATGACATCGTTGAACGGCTTCGAGGCCTCCGGCGGAATGAGGTGGTCGTACTCGCCCATCAACTGGAGCACGGGCATGTCGATGGCGTCGAGGTCGACGTGTTCGCCGCCGATCTCCAAGCGATTGTTGTACAGATCGTTGTTCTGGTAGATCTTCTCCAGGAACTCGACGTAGGCCTCGCCGGCCACGTCGACGCCGTCGGAGAGCCACTGTTCCATCCGGCCGAAGTTCCGAACGAACCCCTCGTTCTCGATGTTCTCTGCCAGCCGGATGTACTTCGAGACGTAGTTGTCGACGGGGTCCATCAGCGCGAAGCCCACGTCCAGCATTTCGGATGGGACGTTGCCGAACGTCTCGGTCACGTCCTCGGGGTCGTAGTACTCGTCCGACCCCCACTCTTCGAGGACGCCCCCGGTGTGGTCGAAACAGAGACCCGCGGCCATCAGGCCAAGCGCGTTGACCTTCTCGGGGTTCAACGCAGTGTAGATGGCCGACATCGTGCCGCCCATGCAGTAGCCCAGAATGTTGATCGCGTCCTGACCCGAGCGCTCGCTGACCTCGTTGACGCAGTTCTCGATGTAGCGATTGACGTAGTCGTCGAGGGTGAGGTGCTGGTCGAGTCGCGACGGCTCGTTCCAGTCGATGAGATACACGTCGTGGCCCGCTTCGAGCAGGCGGCGGACGACCGACCGTTCTTTCTGCAGGTCGAGGATGTACGGGCGGTTGATCAGTGCGTAGATGATGAGGATCGGAACGTCTTCCGTGTCCTCCTCGGGCACGTCGATCCCAGCGGCCTCGGCGTCGTAGTGCAGCAGTTCCAGCTTGTTCTCGGTGTAGACCACGTCGCTGGGCGTCTCGCCGACCTCGACCGATTGCATCGTTTCGAGGCGCTCGGGCGCGACCGACGCCTGATCGGTCGCCTCGGTCATCGCTTCGAGGGACTTGCGCTGCCAGTCGAGTGCGGCCGTGAAGGGATTGGCTGGTGGCATGATTATTCCTCGAGGTGGTCGAGGATCCGGTCGAGTTTCTGCTCGACGTCGTGCTGGCGGCGTTCGAGTTCGACCAGTCGCTCGGCGACTTCGTCGACGTCCTCGCGCGTCGAGAAGCCCATCTGGGCGATCGAGTCCTGCTGGATGTCGTCGGCCTGCTGGCGCATCTCCATCATCGTCTCGACGAGCTGGCCGTTCGCGGCGGCGAAGGCCGAGGTTCCCATCACGTGCTTGAACGCCTCGTTTGCCGACTGGAGCCAGATGTCACGGAACTCCGTGGGGTCGACATCCTCGCCCTGTGCGGCGTCGCCCGTGCGTTCGAGCATCTGCTCTGCGGCGTTCATCCACTCCTCGTAGGCCTGATTGTACCCCTGAATCCCCTCCATGACGTTGTCCTCCTCGGGGATCGAATCCTCGACGGCGTCGGCCCACGATTCGACGAAGGCTGCCTGTGCCTTCATGTTCTGTTCGACCGACTCGGAGACGGCTTCGTTCATCTGCTCGACCATCTCCGTCCACTCCTCTTGAATCTGGTTCGTGTCACTCATAATAGTAGTGTTAGTGTAGACAGCAAAAAGGTGCGACGGTTTACGCCTCGACGGCGGTCGCGGCCTGTTCCTGCACTTCGCGGACCTGCTCTTGGACTTCCTCGACCTGATCCTGCAGGTCTTCGAGCTGGTCTGCCCACTGGTCGACGGCCTCGACGGACTGGTCTTCGAGGTCCTCGTGGGCTTCGACGAGCAGGTCGATCTGCTCGTCGAGCGCGGCGACGACGTCGCCGGTCATCTCGTCGTAGCTCTCGACGCCCTCGGCCCACTCGGCCTCGACGTTCTCGAAGGCTTCGGCGTGGTTTTCCAGCAGGAAGTCGTACTGCTCGTCGATGGCCGTGCGCATCTCCTCGACGGTGGGTGCGACGCCGGGAATCGTCGACTCGATGGTGTCGAGGTAGCTGTGAACGGCCGTCTGGGCGAGTTCGACGCTACGGCGCTGGGCCGACTCTTGGCTGTCGAGACTGCCAAGCATGGCCTCGTTCATGTTCTTCTGGAACTCGATGCCCTGCTTGAAGGCCTTCTGGCTCTGCTCGATCGTCGCGCGCTGCATCTCGAACGCCGTGGTGACTGGGGTTGTGTACTGGCTCATGGGATTACTCCGTGCGGTTCCGCTTGACCGGGAGAACGACTGCCTGAACGATGTCGCCTTCCTCGATGTCGAGCGCCTCGCGCTCTGCGTCGGGAATGCTGATGCGTCCGCCGCTCTGGACGCGCGTCTTGAACGTCGCCATCTGGCTCATCGCACCCAGCTGATTCATATCGAGACCGGGCATACCGCCGCCGGCCGAGAACAGCTGTTTCATCATCTCTTGCTGGGATTCGATCGCCTGCTCGCTGGCTTCTTGCATCCCCTTGAACATCGGGGGCCACATCGTGACGTCGTTCTCGTCGGTCATCGGGTACTCCTACCTACACCTTTCAATAGGATAAAGCTTGCGCTCAATACCATCAGATACCATCTGTTGCCATTGGGTGGTGGAATTTCTATCACCGCAGTGTTACTTATCACTGTTTAATCCGCCGTTGTCCGGCGGTAGGAACGATCTGACGGCGAAACAGCGGTCACCACCATGTTTTAATATCGGTAGTACCAATCAACGTCCAGCGATGAGTTCTGAATCTCACAGGAATCCGCTGCTGGACACGTGGACAGAGACGTCCTCGCACATGTTCAACAGCGTCGTCGCGGCTAATCGGGCAGCGTTCGCCGCGTTCGGTGTACGACCGGACGACGAAACAGATGGGGAGACGCTCCCTGCCGAACGGATCGAGGCCGACGAGGACCTCCCCGAGTGGCACGTCGAACTGAGCGCAGACCACCCTGATCGACTGGGCGTCGGCGACCGCGTCGAGTTCACCAAACGTATCTCGAACAACGACATCAAACAGTTCGCGGCCGCAAGCGGCGACACGAACCCACTGCACCTCGACGACGACTTCGCCTCCCAGACACGCTTCCGTGGCCGGATCGCACACGGCACGCTCGTCGGCGGGCTGATCAGTGCCGCACTCGCGCGCCTGCCCGGACTCACGATCTATCTCTCGCAGGATCTGGAGTTCCACAATCCGGTTCGACCCGCCGACCGTCTGACCGCCGAAATCGAGATCGTCGAGGACCTCGGTGACGATCAGTATCGGCTGACGACGCGCGTCCTCAACGACGGCACCGTCGTCATCGACGGCGAGGCTGTCGTCCTCATCGACGACCTGCCCGAAGACGACGAGTAGTCAGAAAAAGCTCGTCACTGCCCGATTGAAGCGTTCTGGCCGCTCTCTGGGCGGCCAATGTCCGCAGCCTTCTACCGAGTGCAACCGTCCGTCGGGCAGCCGCTCGCTCGCCCGTTCTGACCACGACACCGGCAAGAGCGGATCGTCGATCCCGTGGACCAGCAGCGTCGGCACGTCCAGTTCTCCAAGCCGGTCACTGAAGTCGGTCCGCAGGCCGTCGGCCTGAAATTCGTGGCGCTGCCAGCTACGCAGCGTTCGCATCGTTGCCGGGGTGACTGCCTCGTGTACGTCGTCGACGAGGTCGTCGGGGAGACGGCTCCCCGACATGGTATTGAGGCTCGTCCGCACGGCCGTTCGCGACCCCATCGTTCCCCAGAGCATGCTGTCGGCGAAGGGAACCCGGAGCGCGAGACTCGCACTCTGTCGCCAGTAGGCGTCCCCACCCAGCCCGTAGCTGTCGACCAGCACCATCCGCTCGGGGTCGCCACCGTCGAGGGCGTGGCCCAGCGCCACCGCGCCACCCATCGAGATGCCGACGACGCCCGCACCGGCGATCCCGAGTTCGTCGACGAACGCCGACAGGACATCGACGTAGTAGTCGGTCGTGTACGTCCGCCGTGGCTTGGCGCTGGCCCCGTGGCCGGGGAGGTCCGGTGCGTAGACGGTGTAGTCCTCGGCCAGCGCCGGCAACGCGTAGCGCCACGACACTGTCGCCGCGTCCAGCCCGATCCCGTGTAAGAACAGCAACGGTGGCCCGTCGCCGCCAGTGAGATACCGCAGTTCCGTCGCCGTCCCGTCGACCGGCACGGTGACCCGTCTCGACTCGATCGCCTCGTCCATCGCTCCGGGTTCAGGGGGCCAGCGAAATGAGCCTTCGGAATCGTGACAGCGACACTACTTTTCTCCGGTGCCACCGCGTTCGTAGGCTCCGCACTCGTCGAGGCGTGCCCGGTCGCGGACGACCGACGGCGTCCGACAGCGCCCCGGTTCCCCGGTGACCTGCGGGATCGTGCAGTTGTTACAGCTCGCACACAGCGCGTCGTGGCCGCCGAGCAGGCGCACTCCCAGCCGTGGCTCGGCGTAGAACGGCCGGCCCAGCCCCACGAGGTCGGCGGCCGGGGCCGTCGAGTGGTGGCGACGCTCGCCGTCACCAAGCAGTCGATCACAGGTCGCTCGTTCCCGGATGCCACCCTCACACAACACCGGCACGTCGACGCGCTCGCGGACGGCCCGACAGAGTCGTTCGTTCCACCCCGGCGCTCGGTCGAACCGCCGTGATTGTGCTCTGTTGAGAAGTGATACGACGCGTGCCCGGAGCGGGCCACCGAACACCGCCGCGTAGTCGGCCTGCAGGTCCTCGGCCTCCCACGCCCGGTCGGGGTAGGCGCCCCTGACGATGCTCATGTCCCAGAACGTCGACACCTCGACCGGGACGACGGCATCGTAGCCAGCGTCGACGAGGTCGGTCGCCAGTCCGACGGCGTCGGCAAAGGAAAGATGCCTTCGAACGAATTTCGGCGCAGCGGTCTCCGCCGGGACCTTCGTCACGAGCGGTACGTCGCCGGCGTGCTCGCGCACGGCGTCGTGGATCGCTTCGAGGAAGCGCCGGCCGCCCGCCGCTGGCTCGCCCGGGTCCGGTCCGAACTCGTCGTCGCGACGATTGAAGAAGGGCGAACAGCACTGCTGGAGCAGGCTCATGTTCGCCCCGGAGAGGTGGATCCCGTCGTAGCCGGCATCGACGGCATACCCCGCAACGCGCCCGAACTGGTCGGCGAGGCCGTACAGCTCGTCGGTGTCCAGCACGCGCGGCGAGAGGTCGATCAGTCCCGCGCGGTCGAGCAGGCGAAGCTGCCACGGCGGGCGCGAGACGGCGAGCTGTTCGAGGGTGGGGTTGCGCTCGCGGTACTCGGCGTGCCACACCTCCATGCTGCGCAGGCCGCCCTGGGCGAGCTGGAGGAATATCGTCCCGCCGTGGTCGTGGATCGTCCCGGTCAGTCGTTCGAGTCGAGCGACGAAGTCGGGGTCGTGGACCCGCGTCATGTTCGGCGCGGCACAGCCCCCTTCGTCGGTGACGATACTCGCTCCCTGAAAGAGCAGGCCGACGCCGGATTCGGCGGTGGGTTCGAGTTCGTCGATCAGGGTATCGACGGCGTCGGGACCGTTGCCGGCACACTCCAGTAACGGCGCGCGATAGAGCCGGTTTGGGATCGAAACGCCGCCGATGTCGACCGGATCGTCGAGGCTCGGCATCTACTCGAACCGTGGCGCGGCGCGAGCGTAAGTGTGGCGGGGCCAACGATTTTCCGACCGGCCGGCGACGGCTCCCGTATGAACGTCGTCGTCGCCGGCACGTTCGGACCGATCCACGACGGGCATCGTCGTCTGTTCGAGACCGCACTACGCTACGGTGACGAAGGAGTCCTCGTGGGGGTGACGACCGACAGACTCGCGAACGCCTCGCGCACACGAGCAGTCCCACCTCACGACGAGCGCATCGAGCGAGTCCGCGAGGAGATCGAGCGACTCGACGAGTGGGACCGGCCGGTCGAGTACCGTGCGCTCGACGACGAGGAGGGCTTTGCCGTGACGGAGCCGGACGTGGACGCGCTGGTAGTCTCACCCGAGACGGCACACGAACTGGCCGACATCAACGCACAGCGGCGTGAGCGAGGGTTCGCGCCGATCGAGGGTCTCGTCGCTCCCTACGTGCTGGCCGACGACGGGGAGCGAATCTCCTCGACCCGGATCGTCGCCGGCGAGATCGACGAGCATGGACGACTCGTGGACGAATAGACCGTGACGTTCGGAACTTCGGATGTCGTGATACTGTCGGCTGTAACTGTTTCAAGATATTCGCGACCCCGAGGTCACGAAATTCTTCACAGACTTACAGCCGACAGTATGAGTACGAAGACGACGATAGGGCGAGACGCGTCTCGTGGTGTCTGGGGCGGCTCTATCCGAGCGAATGCGAGGATATCCGGCACAGACGCCATCGAGCGCGTCGAGGGCTTTCGGTGCCTCGGTCACTGTGAGCCGTGCGTCTGATAGTACGACTGTTGCCGAATCCAGTCCGTGAGCGTCATCTCCTGCCGAGCGAAACATCTACTCCTTTTAATCCCGGGCTTCTTGGGACCCAGTAAGAACGATGTCAGACGCAGACAACGGGTACGATCCGAGCGAGATCGAACCCAAGTGGCAGGGCGAGTGGGACGACGCCGACGTGTTCCGCACGCCCGACGACGCGACCGACCCCGAGTACGTGCTGGCGATGTTCCCCTACACATCCGGGAACCTCCACATGGGCCACGTCCGCAACTACACGATCACGGACGCCTACTCGCGCTATCAGCGCATGCAAGGTGAGAACGTACTCCACCCGATGGGGTGGGACTCCTTTGGGCTGCCCGCCGAGAACGCCGCCGAGGACCGCGATACGAGTCCCGAGGAGTGGACCCGCCAGTGTATCTCGAAGATGAAGCGGGAGATGCAGGACATGGGCTTTGGCTACGACTGGGACCGAGAAGTCACCACCTGCGATCCCGAGTACTACCGCTGGAATCAGTGGCTGTTCAAGCGCTTCCGCGAGGAAGGACTGGTCGAGCGCAAAGGGTCGGAAGTCAACTGGTGTCCCTCCTGTGAGACCGTGCTGGCCGACGAGCAGGTCGAGGGCGAGGCAGAGCTGTGCTGGCGCTGTGACACCCCCGTCACCCAGCGGGACCTCGATCAGTGGTTCCTGACGATCACCGACTACGCCGACGAACTGGTCGACGACATCGACGATCTGGCGGGGTGGCCCGAGAGTGTGCGCGCGATGCAGCGAGACTGGATCGGCCGCCAGCACGGCGCGACGGTGCCCTTCGAGGTGGAGGGGTACGGCGAAGTCGAAATCTTCACCACCCGCCTCGACACCATCCACGGCGCGACCTTCTTCGCCGTCGCGCCCGACACCGAGATCGCACAGGATCTCGCAGAAGCGGACGAGGACGTGGCCCACTTCATCGAGGAGGTCGCCGACCCCGACGGCGACGAACCCAACGGCGTCGCCACCGACCTGACGGCGACCAATCCCGCGACGGGCGAGGCGATTCCGGTCTTCGTCGCGGACTTCGTCCTCTCGGACGTGGGGACGGGCGCACTGATGGCCGTACCGGCCCACGACGAGCGCGACCACGCCTTCGCCACGAAGAAGGAGGTGCCCATTCGGCCGGTGATCCGACCCGAGGACAGTTCGGGGGGCGACCTGCCTGACGTGAGCGAGTCGGCCTACACCGAGGATGGTGTCGTCGACCACAGCGAGGTGCCCGCCGACGCGGAAGGCACGGGCGGCACCGACCCGACCGACTACGACGGTCTCACGAGCGCCGACGCCAGAAGTGCCCTCGAAGGCGACATCCCCGGCGCGAGCCACGACGTGCAGTACCGCCTGCGCGACTGGGGCATCTCCCGGCAGCGCTACTGGGGCACGCCGATCCCGATGATCCACTGCGACGAGTGCGGTGCGGTGCCCGTCCCCGACGAGGACCTGCCGGTCGAACTCCCCGAGTTCGTCCAGACCACCGGCAATCCGCTGGACGAGGTCGACGAGTTCGTCCACACGGAGTGTCCCGAGTGTGGCGGCGAGGCCCGCCGCGAGACCGACACGATGGACACCTTCGTCGACTCCTCGTGGTACTTCCTGCGCTACACGTCGCCCGACCTCGATTCCGCGCCGTTCGACACGGAGCGCGCCAACGACTGGCTGCCCGTCGACCAGTACGTCGGCGGCATCGAGCACGCAGTGATGCACCTGCTCTATGCCCGGTTCGTCACGAAGGCCATCGCCGATCTGGACATGCTCGACCACCGCGAACCGTTCGCGAACCTCGTCACGCAGGGGATGGTCCAGCTAGAGGGTGAGAAGATGTCCAAGTCGAAGGGCAACGTCGTCTCCCCACAGGCCATCGTCGACGAGTACGGCGCCGACACCGCCCGCCTGTTCATGATGCAGGCCGCCCGACCGGAGCGGGACTTCGACTGGAAAGAGGAAGGCGTCGCATCCAGCCACCGCTTCCTCCAGCGACTGTACGACGCCGTCGAGGACCACGTCGCGGACCCGCCCGAAGGCGAGGCCGGCGACGTGACCGCCTACGTCGAACGTGAGATCGACCGCGTCACTGCCATCGCGGGCCGGAGCTACGACCGCCTGACCTTCACCGAGGCGCTGCGCGAGACCCGCGAACTGCTGGCGCTGCTGGACCGGTACGCCGAGGCGACCGAACCCCACGCAGAGACCGTCGAGGAAGCCCTGTCGACCATCGTTCGACTGCTCGCACCCGTCGCGCCACACGTCACGGAGGAACTGTGGGCAGCAATGGATCGGGACGGCTTCGTCACCGAGGCGACGTGGCCCACGTTCGAGGGGGACCGAGAACGGATTGAACTGGAGCGCAAGCTCGTCGAAGACACCCGCGAGGACGTGCGCCAGATCGTCGACGTGGCCGATATCGAAGACCCGAGCCACGTCGAGATCGCCGTCGCCCCCGAGTGGAAGTTCGACGCCCACGAGATCGCCCGCGACTTCGATGGCGACAATCTCGTCGGCGAGATTATGAGCGACGAACGCTTCCGCGGGAAAGACGGCGCACCGGACTACGCCAAGGACCTGCAAGCAGAGTTGCAGTCCCTGACCGGGACGCTCGATGCCGCAACCGAGGTCGAAGTGCTCGCTCGCGCCCGCTGGCTGATCGCCGAGGAGTTCGGTGCCGAAGTGACCGTCCGGGCCGGCGAGGACGCCGACGCCGATCTCGCTCGGAAAGCAGAGCCGGGACGGCCGGCGATCCAGATCGAGTGAGTGATTCGAAGCCAGCATCGCGAGCGAACGTTGTAAGCGACGGTCACCGAAGCGGCCGAAGACCGTCTGTGGCAGTCGATTTCGATAGTCGGGCCATCGCTTAAGTACTCGGACGTACTAACCTGTTAGGTATGGCAGCGAACGAGGCAGTCGAGGAGGCGGTAGCGTCCTCGGGTGGTGGGTGTGTCGACGCGACCGAAGACGGTCAGCGGGACGAGGAAACTGCGGCAGGCAGACTGTTGACGGACGGCGGTACCGAGACCGCCGTCGAGGCGGCGACCGTCGAGCAGTACGCCGGGATCATCGGTGCACTCGAAGACGGGGTGTACGTCCTCGACGAGGACGGCCAGTTCACCTTCGTCAACGAGGCGTTGGCATCGCTGACGGGCTACAGCGCCGCGGAACTGCGCGGCGAGCCAGCAGCGACGATCAAAGACCCCGACACGGTCGAGGTGACCGAACAGGCGCTTGCCGCCCTCGAAGCCGGTGAGCGCGACGACCTCGACCAGACGTTCGACCTGCGCTTGCAGCCAAAGCGTGGCGAACCGATCCACTGTGAAGATCACATGACCGCGCTCTGGGACGGCGAGCGGTTCGAGGGCGTCGTCGGCGTCGTCCGCGACGTGTCCGACCGGCGACGCCGGCGCGAACTCATCTCGCGGCTGCAGGAGACCTCGCGGGCGCTGATGCAGGCCCCGAGTCGCGAGTCCGTGGCCGACATCGTCACCGGTGCGGCCACACAGGTGCTTGGCTTCGAGTTGAGTACGGTACGGCTGTACGACGCCGAGGAGCGCGTGTTGCGCCCGACCGCAAGTACCGACGCGGTCCAAGAGCGGATGCCGGAGCGGCCGGTGTACGACCTCGACGAGGGCCAGCCCGGGACCGTCTTCGCCTCCGGCGAGCCGGCGGTGTACGACGACGTACGGACCATCGAGGACCCCGACACCGACTTCGGGCCAGTCCGCTCGGCGATGTACTTCCCCATCGGCGTCCACGGAACCCTGAGCGTCGCGTCGACGACGGTCGGCGCGTTCGACGACAACGACCGGCAGGTCGCGGCGCTGCTGGCGATCAACGCCGCGGCGGCCTGCAACCGCGCCAAGCGCGAACAGGAGGTGCGTGAGGCCCGCGAGCGCATCGAGACGATCCTCGAACGGATCAACGGGCTGATCCAGAACACCGTCGAGGTGCTGGTCGAGGCCACGACGCGCGAGCAAGTCGAGGCCGGCGTCTGCGAACAGCTCGTCGGGGCCGACCCCTACACCTTCGCGTGGCTGGGCCGGCCGGACGTGCGCGCCGAGACCATCAGCGCCCGCGAGTGGTTCGGCGACGCCCCCGTCGACGTGACCGACGTGGCCGAACCGATCGACGGCGACACGCCCGGTGCGAAAGCCCTCGCCGCGGGCGACCCACAGGTACTCGAAGGCGATGGGCTGGCCGCGGCTGGCGGCTGGCTCGCCGACGCCCACGAGAGCGGGGTGCGCTCGGTGATGGCGATTCCGCTCTCGTACACGGACTCGAACTACGGCGTGCTGTACGTCTGTGCCGACCGGACCGACGCCTTCGACCAGCGCGAAAAGATCGTCTTGCAGGCGCTCGGCCGAGCGGTCGCCAACGCCATCAACGCCATCGAGAGCGGGCGCATCCTCAGCGCGAACAAGGTCATCGAACTCGAATTTACCATCGACGACCGGGACCTCCTGCTGTCGAAACTGTCGGGCCGGGCCGGCGGCACGATCGCGTCGGCCGGCACCGTCACGCAAGAAGACGGCTCCCTGCGTCTGTACCTGACGACCGAGGACGCAGACACCGAGGACGTGCTTGCGGTACTCGACGGTGAGGACGCCGTCACCGCCGCGAGCTGTGTCGCCGAACACGACGGCGAGGCGCTGTTCGACGTGACCGTCACGGAGTCACTGATCGCGACGCTGGTCGACCACGGTGCCGTCCCGAAATCGATCGTCAGCGAGAACGGCATCGCCCGCTACGCCATCGAACTCCCCTACGAAGCGGAAGCCCGCGAGGTGTTCAGTCTCGTCGAAGACAACTACGAGTCGACGGATCTGGTCGGCTACCACGAACACGAGCGCCCCGTCCAGACCCAGCAGGAGTTCCGCGCGGCGCTGGCCGAGCGCTTCACCGATCGCCAGGAGACCGCCCTGCGGACGGCGTATCTGGGCGGCTTCTTCGAGTGGCCCCGCGAGGTCGACGGCGACGAACTCGCCGACGGCATGGACATCTCGCGCCCGACCTACCACCAGCACCTGCGGGCCGCCCAGCACAAGGTGTTCCAAGAGCTGTTCGACAGCGGGTACTGAGAGACGAACACCAGCGCTCTCACAGTGACGCTGGCGTCCGCATCCACAGAGGCCGAACTGATCGAGCGACTGGCATCGAGGGACAAACATAATCACGCCACACGACCGACGGGACAGCCATGACCGAGGAGGACTCGACCGTCGACAGCGAGCAGCAACTGTTGTCCGACCCCTGTCCGACGAGAGGGGACCATCCCGGTGGTCCTCGACACCGAGCGGAGCTGTTCGAGACCGTCGCAGCAAACGTGCGTGAACGCTACGCGACGGACTCGTCGGGGCACGACATGCATCACGTGTGGCGAGTGTTTCGGCTCACACAGCGGTTTGCCGACGAGCTAGACGCCGACGACGAGGTCGTTGGCTGTGGGGCACTCGTCCACGATCTGCATCGGGTCGTTGGTGACGGGACCGGCTGTGACCCGGACGAAACGCTGTCAGTCGTCGCGTCGCTGCTCGCGGAGACGGGTCTGAGCGACGAGCAAATTGCTGCAGTGCAACACTGCGTTGCAGTGCACGATGATCTCGCGTTTCGGGGAGAGGACCCCGAACCAGAGACCATCGAGGCAAAGATACTGCGTGATGCCGACAATCTCGATGCGATGGGTGCCGTCGGCGTCGCTCGGACGTTCGCGTTCGGCGGTGTCCACGGAACACCGCTCTGGGACCCCGACGGGGAGGAATACTCGCAGATATATCATTTCGAGGAGAAGCTCCTCCGATTGCAGAACGAACTCCATACGGAGCCAGCACAGCGATTAGCTGCGGAACGACACGCGTTTCTCGAGACGTTCTTCGAGCGCTTTATCGCAGAATGGCACGGGGAGATGTAGGAACCGGACTCGACGACCGGACAGTCGATTCGCCGAGGCATAGACCGAGGGAGGCCACTGGGAACGGGTCAGCCGGGTCTACGCCATCGCGGCGCGAATCTGGGAGCGCAGCGACTCACGCAGCGGGGTCGGGTCGCGCACGGCGAGGTCCTCGGCGACCAGTTTCATCGGCGACGGCGGCGTGCGGTCGATCACCGAGAGTGCCGGTTCGTCGCCGGTCTCCTCGGCGACGATGGTCTGGATGTGCTCGCCGACGGTCTCGTTGGTGTAGCTGTAGGACGACACCGCCGCCGGGGTCGCCACGTCGAACGATCCCCCGCCGAGATCGCGGAGGAAGGCCGCGAGATCGCCCACGTCGACGTAGGGGCGGACGATATTGCCGTCGCCCCACACCTCGATCTCGCCGTCGAGGCCCTGTTCGATCATCGACTGGGCCTGTCCGCGGGGGGCCGGGCCGCCGATCACGTTCGGGAAGCGCACCGTGGTGACGCCGTCGAACTCGCTGACCGCGCCCTCGGCGAGGTGCTTCGAGTGGCCGTAGCGGTTGACCTGATCGGCGGCGGCGATGCTGGAGGAAAAGACGACGGGCACGTCGTGCTCGCGGGCAACGCTGGCGACGTTGACGGTCCCCTGAACGTTGTTCTCGACGAGGGGCTGCCAGTCGTCGCTCCACACGTCCGCGTCGGCCGCGAGGTGATAGACCACGTCGAAGTCGTGGTCGGCGAAGACGGTCTGGAGGCGGTCCACGTCGCGGATGTCGTCGGCGTCGTCGGCAGCGTTGTCGAAACCCACGACCTCGTGGCCGGCGGCGACGAGCTGGTCGGCCAGCACGCCGCCGATGTAGCCGGCGTGGCCGGTGACGAGTGCGTTCATAGCCCGTGATTGCGTGGGCCGTTATTTGAATCCGCGGAAAACGCCGCTCGGCGAGTGTCGCGCGCCTCGCTCACGAGAGCGCGCCGAGTGTCTTCTCGGCCCACGTGATCGCGTACGCCGGGCCGGTGTCGCGGTAGGCGCTCGTGTCCAGTGCGCCGAAGGGGGCGGGCACCTCGACACCGTGTTTGATCGCCGCACAGGCCAGTTCCGCCGCGGCGGGGAAGTCGGTCCGTCCCATCGCGACCTCCTCGGACAGGTCGCTCAGGCGGGGTTCGAGTCGCTCGCCCGCGTCGACCCACGCGTCGAAGAGGGCAGGCGACTCACTCTCCCATGCTGCAAACACGTCGCGGGTCTGCAGGCCGACGAAGGCGGTACAGAGTGCCGCGGCAAGCTGATAGATCCCGGCGGAATCGAGGTGGTCGCCCACCGTCGCGGCGAACTCGGGGTACTGCTCGCCGAAGAAGTCGAGGAACTGTTCGGGCACGTCGAGTCCGACCTCGACGAGCGCCTCGGCGACGAGGAAGTCGACGAAGGCGTCGGGCGAGCCAGCCAGCCGGGGCTTGACGAAGACCACGGCCGGGTCGGTCTGGCGCGTCCACGCGACGCCGCCGTCGCCGGGCATTCCGACGGTGAAGTCACTCGACGCGAGTGCGTGGAGTGCCTCGGGCGCGTCGGCAGGCACCCACTCGCTGGGATACGTGGCCGGGTCGACCCCGTCGGTCAGCAAGAGCAGGTCCTCGGCGACGGCCGGATCGAGCGTCTCGAAGTCCCGCTCGCAATCGAGGACGAGCGCGCCGGGTGCATGCTCGTCGCGAACGTCGTCCAGTTCCCCCGACAGCGGACGCTCGCTGAACATCTACGCCAGTGCGAGCTGTGCGATCAGTGCGAGCGACAGCAGTGCCGAGACGGTGATGGTCCCCAGGACGATCTTCGTTGGTGTACTCATGGGCGTGGCTCTGTGCCGTCGGCCATTAAGTTTTGAGTTTGCACCTGGAGACTCCGAAGCGAATGGTTCGGCGACTGTGAGTGTGGGAGTCAACGCCTCGAAAGCCCTCGGCCCGCTGGCGGTCGCTCCGCGGCATCCCGCTCCTACGTCGCGGGAGCCCTGCCACGGAGCGACTACACAGAGCGCCACCGGACCTCGCCCTTTCAGTCCGCCAGGGCGTGGTTCGACGGGCAGTGGCGCTGTCAGTCGCCGGCACCGACCCCAGACGCTCGGGCGACGGCCCGCCACTTGCCTGTCCAGAAGCGGCCGGTGTTGACAGCCGCTTTGACGTAGTAGTCGCCGACGATGGCGGCGAAGATGGCGGGCAGGCCCCACCCCATGCCGGGGGCGACGGTGACGCCGACGAGGGGGATCGTCACGGCGAAACCGACCGGGAGCGCAAGGAGCGCGACCGGGATGCGATAGAGATACGAGCCCAGGAAGGTGCCATAGAGGGGCCAGCGAGTATCGCCCGCACCCCGGAGACTGCCCCGCATCGTCCGCGAGACGCTGAAGCCGGCGACCGCCAGCGCGAACACACGGATGAAGGTGACGGTGAGTTCGGGGTAGGCCGTTCCGAACAGCGAGGCGATCGGGCGGGCGACGGCCACGAGCACGGCGGCGATGAGAAGCTGTGTCGCCAGCGCGATCCGCAGGGTCTGCCAGCCGTAAGCACTCGCGTCATCGTCGTCGCCCGCGCCGACGTGCTGGCCGACGAGCGTGCTCGCCGCCGTCGAGTAGCCCCACGCGGGCATCAGCGCGAGCAGCATGACGCGTCGACCGATGGCGAAGGCGGCGACCGTCGGCGTCCCGATCACGCCCAGCACGAACAGGAACGGGAAGCGCGCGAACGTCTGGAGCAGACGCATTCCCGACAGCGGGAGGGCGACGCGGACGATCTCGGCCATCAGCGAGAGGTCGAACTGTCTCCCACGCAGATCGAGGGTAACGACGTAGCGCCCCGAGACGAGCAGGGCGAAGAAGACCGCGGCCGCGAGCGTGTTGGCGACGGCGGTGCCGATTGCGGCCCCGGCGATGCCCAACCGCGGTGCGGGACCGAGTCCGAAGATCAACACGGCGTTCAAGACGATGTTCGTGGGGAGGGTCAGCAGACGGACGTACATCGGCGTCCGCGTGTCCGCACTGCCCGCGAGCGCCCGCGCGGCGACCATGCTCCAGAACCGCGGGGCCAGCGACAGCATCACGATCGCGAGGTAGGTCCCACCGAAGCGGATCGCGTCGGCGTCGTTCGTGAGCAGGCCGACCATCGGTTCGGCGTAGAACCACGAGATGAGAGACAGGGGCAGTGAAATCAGGAGGGCGAGCCACAGCGACTGCTTGACCGCCAGATTCGCCCGGTCGGGCTTGTCGGCCCCTTGCAGGCGGGAGACGACGCTGATCGTCCCCGACGTGACCGCAAGCGAGAGTCCAAAGCCGACGAAAAAGTACTGAAAGCCAAGTTCCAGCCCGGCGATGGCGGCGTCACCGAGTGCAAGCCCGACCATCGCGAAGTCGGCGATCCGCAACAGGATACGGAGACCACCCGTGACCATCACCGGCGCGGCCAGATCCAGCGCCGCCGTCGACTTCTCGCGGTCGACCAGTCCGAAGCGAGCCAGTAGCGCGGGAAAGCCATCGATCACGTGACCGAACAGGCCCGCGAGCACGGCACGAAGCTGTTCGAGGAGGCGACGGACCATCTACTCGGCTCTGTGTCTCGGATCGCCCTCAGGCTTTCGTTGGTGATGGACAAGCAGCGCCACGAGATACCGGTGTCGCACTAGTCTCGAAAATGGCGTCGTCAGTCGTCGTCCTGTGCGGGCGCTTTGACCGCTTCGTCGCTCTCGGCCGCGTCGGTCTCGTCGAGGCGCGGGAAGTTCTCGATGGTCGCCGAGCGGAAGCCGTCCTTGTCGAACTCAGCGTCGTCGATGGCCTCGACGATGTGCTCGGTGTCGCGCATGGCGTTCTTGAGGCTGGTCGAGGCACCCGGCGAGGGCGTGATGTTGAAGATGATGTCCTCGTCGGTGATCTTGGCCTCGCCCATATCGAGGGTCTTGTTGTCGGTGTCGACGATCTGGGGTCGGACGCCACCGTACCCCTTGGCGCGGTCGATGTCGTCCAGTTCTGCGGTCGGGACGACCTTCTGGACGTGGGGGAGGAACGCGCGCTTGCCGACCGCGGGAATGTCGTAGACGAGGTTCTTGAGGACGTACGGCAGGAGGATGCGGTCGGCGAGGATGTTGGCGTAGCTGAGGAACGAATCGACGTTCAGGCCGAACACGTCGAAGAAGTCGGAGATCGTCGAGATCTCGCCCCGTTCCAGCGCCGGCACGAGCTTCGCCGTCGGTCCGAAGCGCGTGATCGAGTCGTCGTGCACGTCGGCATCGCCGTGGACCGCCGCGAAGGGCAGTTTCTTCATCTGAAGGGTGTACACCTTGCCGTTGAGGAAGTCGTCGGCGAGGAAGAAGCTGCCAGCGACGGGCAGCAGCGACATACCCTCACCGTAGCCCATCTCCTTTGCGATCTGGAGGCTGTGCGAGCCAGCGGCGACGACGGCCGCGTCGGACTCGATCCAGTGGTTCTCCGTCTCGATGATGTAACCGTCCTCGGTGTCGTCGAGGCGTTTGACCTCTTCGCCGGTCAGTACGTCGACGCCGTCGATGTCCTCGGCGTCGTCGACGAAGGACTTCGAGACATCGCCGTAGTCGACGACGTAGCCGTCGGGCGTCTGCAGCGCGAGCATGTCTTTGCTCGGATCGCGCCCCTCGACGACCTTCGGTTCGATCTCGGCGATCTCGTTGCGGTCGATGGCGTCGAGTTTCGGGAACAGATCGCCAAAGCCCTCCTCGTAGTAGCGGTCTTCGAGACTCTGGACTTCCTCGTCCCCGACGGCGAGGACCATCTTCGAGCGCTTGCTGTGCATCTCGCGGTCGGGGTCGACGTTTTCGAGATAGCCCGCGAGCATCTCTGCGCCCTCCTTGACCTGCTCTGCCTTTTCGAGGGTGTAATTGGTCTCGATGTCCCCGAAGTGCAGGGTCTGGGAGTTGTTCGTGTGATGTGAGTTGATCGCCGCGATCTCTTCTTCCTTCTCGATGAGCGCGATCTTCTCGATATCGGTGAAGTTCGCGACCGTATAGAGAAGCGACGCGCCACTGATCCCACCGCCAACGATAACGAGGTCGTATTGTTCTGTCATGAGTATTACCTGACCACCGCAGTGCTAGCCGCTCACACCCTACTCGTTACTTTTGTGCTATTTAAACGTCTCTATACGCGATCGACCGGCCGGAATTAAGTAGGGAAGAGACAGTGTCTCTCCATCACCAGACAACTCTCCGACCCCCGTCGGAGACGAGTCGGTCACGGACCACACTCGGCGACGGGCTGGTGACCCATCGTGTCAGGGCACGAGCTGTTCGCCGTCGTCGTCGTACACCACGATGGCGTCGACGGGACAGGAACGAGCGGCGAACTTCGCGTCCAGTTCGGCTCCGTCGGGGACCTCGCGGACGAAGACGCCGTCGTCGGTCTCCTCGCTGTCGGCCAGTACCGCCTTGCCGGCGTCCTCGTCGCGTTCGAACGCGTCCCACTCGGCGACGCACTGGAACATCCCGATACAGGTCTCCCGGTCGTACTCGATTCGCATACGCGCTGTTGGACGGTCCGGGGCAAAGTGGTGTCGCTGTTGGACGGTCGATCACGTCGTGCCGTGGTCGATGCGGCCGAGCGCGGCGACGACCGTCCGTGCGAGGATGCCGACGATCTCCTGTTCGGCCGGTGCGACGGTGTATGCGTCCGGCGACGCGACCACGAGCAAGCCGTGATCGTCCAGCGGGACGAGATACGCCGTCTCGAAGGCGTCCGTGATCGCGTCGTCGCGCTGGTCGTAGTTCGTGACGACGCGCGGACGGTCCCCCTCGAAGGTCGTGTACTCGACCGACCACTCCGGCAGTCTCGCGATCTGCTTGGGATCGGTGTCGCGCGAGCGGACGTGTTCGCGTACTGCGTCGGTCGCAGAGAGGATGCGCAGGTCCGTTCCGTCGTGGTACCAGAACCCGACGGCGTCCTCGCCCAGCACGTCCTGTAGCATCTCGACGGTGCAGTCGGCGATTGCCTTGGTGTCTTGTACCGTCAGGAGTTTTCGGGTCGCGTCGTGGAGTCGTTCGAGGCGGCGCTCACGGCGGTTGCGTTCGGTCACGTCGCGCAAGACGACCTGTGAGGCCGGATTGCCGTCGTAGACGATCGGCGCACCGCGGCTCTCCACCCAGCGGATCTCGCCGTCGAGGCGTTCGAGTCGCCACTCAGTCCAGCCGGTCGGGGCGTTGCCATCGAGGATGGACTCGATCCGTTCGGTGAGGCGCTCGCGGTCCTCGGGGTGGACGAACGACAGCGGGTGCCGGTCGGCGATGTCCGCCCGTTCTGTCGCACCGACGAGGTCGACCAGCCGATCGTTGACGAAGAGTACGTCCGTTCCCGAGTGGACGAGGATCGGATTGGGCGAACTGTCGACGAGCGTCTGGTAGCGCTCCAGCGTCTCGGCGGCCGCCGCTTCCGACCGGCGGCGCGCGACGGCGTTCTCCAGTCGATTCGCGAGCACCGTGTACTGGTCGACGCCGGTCCCTTTCTGGAGGTAATCGGTGACGCCCGCCGAAATGGCCTCGCTCGCGATTTCCTCGCTCCCCCGGCCAGTAAAGAGGATAAAGGGGAGATCAGGGTCGTATTCACGCACGTCCCGTAAGAAGTCCAGACCGTCTCTCCGTGGCATCTCGTAGTCGCTGACGATACAGTCGATGTCGTCGTCGAGCGCAGCGAGCGCCTCCCGAACACCGTGTTCGACCGTCACGTCGAAGGCGTCGTTCTGGCGCTGAAGATGCAGACTCGTCACCTCGGCCACGTCCGGTTCGTCGTCGACCAGCAGGACGGCAATCGGTGCCCCACCACCTCGGTCCATACGCTATGCAGAGCGTCGAACGTGTTAATTCTTGGCAGTACAGTGGTACGGAGACCGCAGGCGACAATTTAAACCCCGGTAGGAGCCAATCTGGGTGTAATGGACGTTGCGGACCTGCCCGGCGTGCCCGCGTGGCTGGCCGAGCATCTGCAGTCGAACGGGATCGAGGAACTGTACCCGCCACAGGCCGAGGCCGTCGAGGCCGGCGTCACGCGCGGCGAGAACCTCGTCGCGAGCATTCCGACCGCGAGCGGGAAGACGCTGATCGCACAGTTGGCGATGCTGTCTGCGATCGCGGGACCCGACCAGCGGGCAGGTCCCGAGGCGGGCGAGCAGGAGCGAAGCGATACGCGAGCCGTGGGGACGAACGAAGAGAGTCCCCAGGACGAGCGAGCGGCGAGAAACGAGCCGCGAGCAGGCGACACGGACGGCAGCCTCGGCGGCACCGCCCTCTACATCGTCCCGCTGCGGGCACTCGCAAGCGAGAAACAAGCCGAGTTCGAGCAGTTCGAGCAGTACGGACTCGACGTGGGCGTCTCGACGGGCAACTACGAGTCCGACGGCGGGTGGCTGGCCGACAAAGACATCGTCGTCGCCACCAGCGAGAAGGTCGACTCGCTCGTGCGCAACGACGCACCGTGGCTCGACGATCTCGCCTGTGTCGTCTCCGACGAGGTCCACCTCGTCGACGACGCCGAACGGGGGCCGACGCTGGAGGTCACCCTCGCGAAGCTTCGGCGGATCAATCCCGACATGCAGACCGTCGCGCTGTCGGCGACCATCGGGAACGCCGAGGCGCTGGCAGAATGGCTCGACGCCGAACTCGTCGACTCGGACTGGCGGCCCATCTCACTGAAGAAGGGCGTCCACTTCGGGCAAGCACTCCACCTCGAAGACGGCGACCAGCGGGAACTACGGGTGCGCAACAACGAGAAACAGACCGCCGCGATCGTCCGGGACACGCTCTCTGACGACGGGTCGACGCTCGTGTTCGTCAACTCCCGGCGCAACGCCGAAGCCGCGGCGGGCCGGCTGGCAAACGTCACGCGCGACGCGCTCACGCCCGAGGAACGCGAGCAACTGGCCGACGTGGCGGCGGAGATTCGGGACGTGAGCGACACCGAGACCAGCGACGATCTGGCCGACGCCGTCGCGAAGGGGGCCGCCTTTCACCATGCCGGATTAGCGAGCGGACATCGAGAACTCGTCGAGCAAGCCTTCCGCGACCGTCTGCTCAAAGTGGTCAGCGCGACGCCGACGCTGGCTGCCGGGGTCAACACGCCCAGCCGACGGGTCGTCGTCCGGGACTGGCGGCGCTACGACGGGACCGCCGGTGGGATGGCACCCCTGTCGGTGCTCGAAGTCCACCAGATGATGGGACGTGCTGGCCGCCCCGGTCTCGACCCCTACGGCGAGGCGATCATCCCCGCGAGCAGCCACGACGAACTCGACGAACTGTTCGAGCGCTACGTCTGGGCCGACCCCGAACCGGTCCGGTCGAAACTGGCCGCCGAGCCAGCACTGCGGACGCACCTGCTGGCGACCGTCGCGAGTGGCTTTGCCCGCTCGCGGTCGGGGCTGCTGGAGTTTCTCGAACGGACGCTGTACGCGAGCCAGACCGACGAGAGCGGGCGTCTCGAAGGGGTCGTCGACGACGTGCTGAGCTATCTGCAACGCAACGACTTCCTCACCCGGGAGGACGACGAGCTGTCGGCGACTTCGCTTGGCCACACCGTTTCACGACTCTACCTCGATCCGATGAGTGCCGCCGAGATCATCGACGGGCTTCGCAGCGGCGCGCAAGCGAGCGCACACGGGGCGAGTGGCGACGACGCGAGCGGTGAGCCGGCGGGCTTTACGACCGCGAGCGACCTCGCCAGCGAGGAGTCCGCGAGCGGCGAAGTCAAAGAGCCGACTGCGATGGGCCTGTACCACCTCGTTTCCCGCACGCCGGACATGTACGAACTGTACCTGCGCTCGGACGACAGCGAGGAGTACAGCGAGATCGCCTTCGAGCGTGAAGACGAGTTCCTCGGCCGGATGCCCTCCGAGTTCGAGGACGACCGCTTCGAGGACTGGCTCGCGGCGCTGAAGACCGCGCGCCTGCTCGAAGACTGGGCCAGCGAGGTCGAGGAGGACACGATCACCGAGCGCTACGGCGTCGGCCCGGGCGACATCCGCGGGAAAGTCGAGGGCGCGCAGTGGCTGCTGGGCGCGGCCGAGTCACTGGCGAGCGAACTGGGTCTCGACGCCGCACCCGCCATCCGAAGGGCGCGCACCCGCGTCGAGCACGGCGTCCGCGAGGAGCTCGTGGACCTCGCAGGCGTCCGCGGGGTCGGGCGAAAGCGTGCCCGTCGACTGTTCGACGCCGGCATCGAGAGCCGCGCCGATCTGCGTGACGCGGACAAGTCGGTCGTCCTGGCGGCGCTGCGCGGCCGGGAGAAGACCGCCGAAAATGTCCTCGAAAACGCCGGTCACCGCGACCCCTCGATGGAGGACGTAGAGCCGTCCGACGAGGTGGAGTACGAACGCGACGAGGACGACCGCGGACGGAGTGACCCCGAAGAAGACGATGATCAGGCCAGTCTGGGGGACTTCTGATGCAGGTCGTCGAAGGGACGGCGACGGTCCGTGATATCGACGATTTCGTCGAGCGACTTGGAGCGATCGGCGACGAGTACGGCGTCGTCGTGCAGGCGTTCGACGCCCGCTACGTCGTCGACCGCGCTCACCTACAGCGGGCCGTCGAACTGGCCGACCGGGCCTTCGAGCAGGGAGAAGCGATCGCCCGCGAACGGGCCGTCGAGGTGTTGCTGTACGCGGCCGGTCGGCGTCAGATCAACCGCGCACTCCAGATGGGGGTCGGTGAGGGCGAATCACCGGTCGTGGTCGTGGTCCACGATTCGACCGGCGAGGGCGACGAGAGGGCGGCTGCCGAGGCCGTCGACACACTCCTCGACCCAGCCGAGACGCTCGGTGCGTACGACGAGGCGCTCGTCCGGGACTTTTTCGAGATCGGCGAGGCGGAACTGGGAGCGACGAGTGGGGATCTGGCGGATCTCGTTCGTGAGCGCGTGGCGCTGCTGACCGTCGAGAAGTAGGGTCAAAAACTGAAACAGCGAGGTTATTCCAGCGGGTGTTCGAGCACGATGGTCTGCTCGCGGCCGGGGCCGACACCGACGGCGTACAGCGGCGTATCGAGTTCGTCCTCGACGAATTCGAGGTAGTTCCGAGCGTTCTCGGGAATCGCGTCGTACCCCTCGTCGGCGACGGCATCCCAGTCGACCTCGGGCCAGCCATCGAAGGACTTGTAGTTCACCGTACAGCGGCCCCACTGCTCGGTCGTCGGCGGGACGCTCTCGATTTCCTCGCCGTCGAGGTCGTAGCTGACGCCGATCTTGACCTCGTCCAGTCCGGCGAGTACGTCGATGTGACCGACGACGATGCCGGTGAAGCCGTTGGCCCGCGTGGCGTGGCGCAACACGGGCAGGTCGAGCCAGCCGACGCGGCGCGGGCGGCCGGTGACGGTGCCGTACTCGCCGCCCTCGTCGCGGATGTAGGTCGCCAGTTCCTCCTCGTGCTCCCCCGCATCGCCCTCGTAGCCGGGCGTGTCGCCCTCGACGCCGGCCAGTTCGGCCGGGAGCGGGCCGCTGCCGACGCGCGTGCTGTATCCCTTGACGATGCCGACGACCTCGCCACCACCGATCTCGGTCGGGCCGAGACCGGTTCCGGTACAGGCCCCGCCCGCGGTCGGGTTCGAGGACGTGACGAAGGGGTAATTGCCGTGGTCGATGTCGATGAGCGTGCCCTGTGCCCCCTCACAGAGGACCTCGTCGCCGTCGTCGATGCGAGACTGGAGATAGTTCCCGCAGTTGACGGTCATCCCCTCGTCGGCCAGTCGCTCGCCGTAGGCCCGGTAGGTCTCGTAGAGTTCGTCGATGTCGAGTTCCTCGCCACACTCCTTGTCGAAGACCTCCTCGACGACGGCGCGCTTCTGGGGGACGACGTATTCGAGGCGCGTGCGCAACACGTCGGGATCGAGCAGGTCACCGATGCGGACCCCGCGGCGGCCGGCCTTGTCCTCGTAGGTCGGGCCGATCCCCCGGCCCGTCGTGCCGACTTCCTCGTCCTTGTCTTCCTCCTCGATACCGTCGAGGCGGCGGTGATACGGGAAGATGACGTGAGCGCGCTCGGCGACGCGCACGTCGGGGTCCAGCCCGCGTTCGCGCAGCGCGTCGAGTTCGTCGAACAGCGTTTCGGGGTTGACGACACAGCCGTTGCCGATAACACAGGTCTTGCCGCGGACGACGCCGGAGGGCAGCAAAGAGAGTTCGTACGTCTCGTCGCCAACGACGACGGTGTGGCCGGCGTTGTCGCCGCCCTGATAGCGGACGACGACGTCGGCACCTTCGCCGTAGAGATCGACGGTGCCGCCCTTCCCTTCGTCGCCCAACTGCGATCCGATAATCGTGACGGTCATACCGGCCACGTCTTTTCCGGGCGGCTACAAATCGGTGCCGGTTTACCAGTCGTCGGCCGCCCGGTCAGTAATCGCGCTCGCCCGCCTCGACCGTCGTCTCCAGCCAGTTCTCCTCGGGCGGGAGCGGGCAAGAAAACGTCTCGCTGAAGGCACAGAACGGATTGTACGCGAGATTGAAGTCCAGCACGATCTCGTCGCCGTCGCCGACCTCGCCGTCGGGTTCCAGTTCCATGTACCGTCCACCCTTGTAGGACTGCTGGCCCGTCGTCTTGTCCCGGAACGGGACGAAGAAGCCACCCGAGTCGTCCTCTGGCTGACGATAGCCAGCCAGTTCGTAGGACTCGCCCTCGATCTCGAAGGCGAAGGTCGCCACCCGGAGGTAGCGCACGGTCCGCCCGTCGCTGGTCTCTAGATCGACTGACTCCGGCGGATCGACGGTCGAGACGGTCGCTGTGACGCGATAGTCGGGCGCGGGATCGAAGTAGTTCAGGCCGTCGAAGTCGTCGCGGTCTTCGGGGGGGATCGGCGACTGTGGGTGCTCGTCGAAGAACTGGTCTTTCTCGGCACGATTGGCTTCGAGTTCGGCGACGTAGTCCTCGGCTGTGTCGGTCATGGACGAGGGTACGCCACGGAGCGGTTTGAGTCCGGCGGGTCGGTTGTCACAGGCCGCAGCTACGACGACTCGCTGTCCGAGTGTGCCGCCGCCTCGCGCGCACGGCGTCCGAGATCGGCCAGCACGGCGACACCGACCACACAGAATGCGAGACCGACGACAAACGCAGTGTCGCCAGCGAGTGGAAACATCGCCGCACCCGACTCGAACGACGCGGCAAGTCCCAGAAGTCCGACGAAGATCAGCGTGAACGCACCGTACCGAAGTAGCTGTTGTGTGTTCATACTTCGGGTAAGCGGTCCTGGTGGATAACTGTGGGCGTCGACCGGCATAACTGCGACGTGGCGGGCACAATCCCGCTGCAGTCGCTCGTCACGAGCAATCACCCCGTTCGTCGCAGAATGGCTCGCGGCTTCCGCCGTCGCCGCTCGCTGTTCCGAGGTTCTCACTTCGTTCGAACCTCGCATGCGCCGTCCGGGAATTGAACCCGGGCTCTAGCCTTGGGAAGGCTATGTCCTACCACTGGACCAACGGCGCGCTCGTTACACTCGCGCCCCGTGGATCGCAATTCCTGCGGAATTGCTCACCAACGGCGCGCACTCACTTCGTTCGCTCATGCCGCGCATCGCAGTTCCGTCGGAACTGCTCAACAACGGCGCGCTCGTTACACTCGCGCCCCGAGGATCGCAATTCCTGCGGAATTGCTCACCAACGGCGCTTCGTGTATCACATCTTCCTCGGCGATTGCACTTGAACGTAGCGCTTCGGCGGGCGACATCGACTTGGTCGTTGCGGCCCGACGAACGGCTGTGACACCCTGGACCGACCGGCTGCCCCCGTCGTTGCTGTTGTACTTCGACGCGAGCGTGCGCTACGGCGCGGACAACGCGACGCCGACCTCGGCGGCGGTGGGGTTCGTCGTCGGGGACGGTGCCCGGACGGTGACCGAGCAGTCACTGCCGGTCCGGACGTTCGTCTCCAGCGCGCACCTCGAATACCGGGCGCTGCTGGAGGCGGTGCAGGCCGTCGCGGCGCTGGACGGGCGGGTCGCGTCGCTGCACGTCCACGGGGACGCCGACGCCGTCATCGACGCGGTCGACCCCAGCGTCGCGGCGACGCCGGGCGACCGGATCATGGAAAAGCGAGTCCGAGCGATCCGGGCCGCTATCGAGGACGTGCCGCGGGTGACCTATCGCGTCGTCGGTCGCGGGGAGAACCGACGGGCACACGAACTCGCACAGCGCGGGCACGCGAGCGGTCACGAAGGGTAACGCCTAGCCCAGTCGCACCCGCCGTGGGGATTATAGTCACAGCCCCCCTAGCCGGAGCCGTGAACACGCGTACCGGAGCGCTCGACGCGGTGGTTTTCGGGGTCGACATCCAGAGCGGTGACGTACGTGGCGACGCACCTTCGTACGCGCTCGTCGTGTTCGACGGCGAAGACGTGGAGCGTGACGTGGTGAGCCTGCGAAAGCTCCGGCGGCGGATCGACGACGAAGAGCCGTCGATCGTCGCGACGGACAACATGTACGAACTGGCCGAGGACAAGGGGTCGCTGATCCACTTCCTCGGGAGCCTCCCCGACGAGACGAAACTGGTGCAGGTGACGGGAGCCGAACAGCCCGAACCGCTCTCGCGGGTCGCCGCGCGCCACGGCGTCCCCTACGGGAAACAGCCGATGAAGGAAGCGGAAGCGGCGGCGCGCCTCGCCGCGGCCAACGTCGGACAGGAAGTGTCTGCCTTCACCGACACCACCGAAGTGAAGGTCGCCCGCGGACGCTCGACGGGCGGTGGCGGTGGCTGGTCGGAAGATCGCTACACGCGGCGCATCCACGGTTCGGTCAAGCAACGGGCCCGCGAGGTCGAGTCGACACTCGACGACGCCGGCCTCAAGTACGAGCGAGACGTGACCGAGAAGTACGGCGGCTTCTCGCAGGCGATTTTCACCGTCGACGCCCGGCCACAGGACATCCCCGTCTCGCGGATGCGAGCGGGCGACGTGCGCGTCGAGATCGAACGCGAGCGCCGGGACGGCATCGAGTTCCGACCACTGGCGAAACGCCGGGACTTCGTGCTGGTCGGCGTCGACCCCGGGACGACGACCGCAATCGCCCTCGTGGGACTGGACGGTGAGGTACTCGACGTGTACTCCTCGCGGACCATCGACGCCGCCGGCGTCACCGAGTGGATCGTCGAGCACGGCCGCCCCATCGTCGTGGCGGCCGACGTGACGCCGATGCCCGAGACCGTCGAGAAACTGCGCCGGTCGTTCTCGGCCGCCGGCTGGACGCCCGACCGCGATCTGGCCGTCGACGTGAAACAGCACCGCACTCGCGAGGAAGCCTACGACAACGACCACGAACGCGACGCGATGGCGGCGGCACTCTCGGCGTTCGACGACCACGAGGACCAGTTCGAGCGCATCGCCGCGAAGGTCCCGCCCCGGGAGGACGTTGGCGAGGTGACCGCCCGCGTCGTCGCCGACGAGGAGTCCGTCGAGAGCGTACTGGCCGACCGGACCGACGACGGCGGCGACGAGGAGACCGGCGGCCAGCACAGACCGCGCGAACTCACCGCCGAGGAAAAGGAGATCAAACGACTGCGTGCCCGCGTCGAGCGACTTGAGGGCCACGTCGACGACCTCAAGGAGACCATCCAGCAGAAAGACCAGCAGCTACAGGAAAAGGAAAAAGAGCTGTCACAGGCCCGGAGCGAGGAGCGACGCGAGGTGCGCAAAGACCGCGAAGTGACCCGCCTAGAGCGTGAGAACGAGCGACTGGAGCGGGAACTCGAAGCAGAGCGCGAGGACCGCGAAGAACTGGAAGGGAAGCTCGAACGGCTCAAGGGGCTGTGGAAGCTGGATCACTCGAACTTCGCCGACATCTCGGAGAAGCAGCAGGGCCTCGTGTCGGTGAAGGTCGTCGAGCAGTTCACCACCGACGCGCTCGAAAACGCCGACGAGCAGTTCGGGCTGGTCGAGGACGACGTGATCTTGCTCCGGGACGCCTCGGGCGCGGGCCGGTCGACGGCCCAGCGACTCGCCGACGTGAACCCACGGATCGTGCTGCGCAACGGCGGCCTCTCGGATGTCGCCGACGAAATCCTCTTCGACCACGAGATTCCCGTCGCACCCGCGGACATGGTGACTGTCCAGGAAGTCGACGAACTGGCCGTCGCTCGCGAACACGAAGTCGAAGACGCCATCGCCGACTGGGAGACCCGTGCCGAGGAACGAAAACGCGAGCAGAAGGCGGAGATGGTCGACCAGATCATCAGCGAGCACCGGGCCGACCGCCCCGAAAGCTGACGTTAGGGCATCCCGCCCATGCCGCCGAGACCGAAGGCGGACATGAGATTTTTGACCATGCCGTAGACGACCAGTCCGAGACCGGCGATGACGAAGGCGATACCCGCGGCGAGCAAGACGTTGACCCAGGCGACCAGCGCGATGCCGCCCAGCATGACGACCAGGCCGACGAGACCCGGAACGCCGAGTTTGTCGAGCATATCCCGACAGGAGCCAGCGAGGGCGGTAAAGTCTCTCGGTCTCCGCCGCCCGCCAGCGACTACCGTGAGAAGGTGGTATCCACGTCGCGGGCCGCCTCGACGAGTTCGGCGATGGCTTCCTGCCGTTGCAGGAGCGTCAACGTCGGCCCCTCGACGGTGAAGGGGCCGTCCATGACGGCCTCGGAAACGTCGAGTTCGTCCTGTAGCATCGCCTTCCAGGCCCCGTAGGGACCACGGAGCGCGAAGTCGTAGTCGAACTCGTCGTCGAGGGTCGCGCTCGGACAGGCACCGTCGTCGATCACGAGACGGATCGCGATAGGATCGCCGTCGTAGGCGTCGTCGGGCGTGATCTCGAAGCGAAACGTCGCGGTGAAGTCGGCGGCCGCCTCTGTAAAGGCCGGCCGGTCGGTCAGGTGGGCGTGCCACTGGTCGACCCACTCGTCGGCACCGTCGGGCAGCGTCGTACTCATCGCCCGGTCGTAGGCCCAACGGAACCTTGTACGTTGTTATCCGACGACTGGGCACACGACCGTGTGCGGTCGTCACGGACGGCCGAAACCATACAAACCTTAAACCGCTCGCCGTCAAAGAGTCGCGTATGAGCGACAACGAGGGTCGAAAGAACCTCCGTATGCCCGACGACGACGAGGTGTTCGCAATCGTCACAAACATGCTCGGTGCCAACCGTGTCACGGTCCGCTGTATGGACGGGGTTGAGCGCACGGCACGGATTCCCGGCAAGATGCAGAAACGGATCTGGATTCGCGAGGACGACGTCGTCCTCGTCGAACCGTGGGACTGGCAAGACGAGAAGGCAGACATCACCTGGCGATACGACAAGCAAGAGGCCGACCAGCTCAAGGAGGAGGGTCACATTCAGGAGTAACGATGGACAGCCAGACATGACCCGACCGACGGGAGGACGGCCATGAGCGGCGACGGCGAGTTCGGTCTCGTCGACACGGAGGAGGCCGACGGCGTCGGCGACGAGTGGGAATCGATCGACGTTTCTGATACCGAAGCAGACCAGATTGCGCGGACCAGAGATCGGGAGTTCAGCGAGTTTCGCAAGCGCATCAAAAACACCGAGCAGTTCAAAGTGGAGGCGTCGGTGTTCGACGACGCTACCTACGGTGCGCTGTACAAGCTCGTTCAGGACGGCTACATCGACGCCTTCGGCGGACCGATCTCGACGGGTAAAGAAGCCAACGTCTACACCGCGCTGGGCGGGGGCAGCGAGGCACGGAGCGCCTCGGGACGATCGAGCGGCGACGGAGAGCCGCAAGACACCGAGGTCGCAGTGAAGGTCTACCGCATCAACGCCTCCGATTTCAGGGACATGCGGGGGTATCTCGACGGCGACCCGCGCTTCGAGGGGATCGGTTCGGACAAGAAGAAGGTGGTGACGGCGTGGGTCCGAAAGGAGTTCGCGAACCTCCAGCGGGCGAAACAGGCGGGCGTCCGCGTTCCGAATCCGATCGCTGTCCAGCGCAACGTCCTCGTCATGGAGTATATCGCCACCGACGACGGACGGGCAAAGCGCCTCAACGAGGTCCACATCGAGAACCCCCAGACCGCCTTCGAGGTCGTCCGCGAGTACATGCGCCGGCTGTACGACGCCGGTCTCGTCCACGGTGATCTCTCGGAGTACAACATCGTCTTCCACGAGGGCCAACTGGTCGTCATCGACCTCGGACAGGCGGTGACGGTCCATCACGGCAACGCACGGGACTACCTCGAACGGGACTGTGAGAATATTGCGAACTTTTTCTCGGGACAGGGCGTCGACGTGACGGCCGACGACCTGCTGGCGTTCGTCACGCGCGCGGACGAGGACGACGCCGACGCGACCGAGTGATACTGCCGGCTGTCACTTCGTGAAGCCCTTCGCCACCCCGGGGTGGCGAAATCGTTCACAGATGTACAGCCGGTAGTATGAGCGTCGTCCGCCGACCGCTTCTCTCCGATCGCTCGACGACGGACAGCGACCGTACCCGAAAGCGTTCGTCACGCCCTGCGTGCGGCTTCGATCGACGGTGCGGAGATGTGACAGGAGGTATAGTTTATCACCCCATTGTGCTGAACTAACGTATACCGATAGATTATTAATCCCGTTTCGAATGGGTAGTGTATACACGTCCCACGGACGACAGTCGACGTCGTCCGAAGGGGGGACGGTGGGGAACGAGCGGCCGAACAACGATCAAAACGATACATGAAACGCACAGCACTCACACTCGTCGCCATCTTACTCGTGGCGACAGTTTCGTTTGCGGGGACAGCATCGGCAGCCGACTGCACGACGACGGACGCTTACGATTCGTCTCAACTGTACGAATCGGGCGATCAGGTGACCTACGAGGGGACACTCTGGGAGGCACAACTCTCGACGCGGGCGGTCGAACCGTCGTCGGCCAGCGCCTACTGGAGCGCCGTCGATGCCTGTTCGGACGGGGATGCACCGACCGATACGCCGACGGATACACCAACCGACACACCGACGGATACGCCCACGGACACGCCCACAGATACACCAACCGACACGCCGACTGACACACCGGACGGGACGCAGCCACCGGCGTGGGACGCGGACGCGACCTACACCGGCGGGGACCGTGTGACCTACGACGGGACAGTCTACGAGGCAAACTGGTGGACCAAAGGTGACGAACCGGACGCCAGTGGTGAATGGGGTCCGTGGAGTGTCGTCGACGGCGATGACACACCGACTGACACGCCAACGGATACGCCAACCGACACGCCAACGGACACACCGACGGATACGCCGACTGATACACCGACCGACACGCCGACGGACACACCGACCGACACGCCGACGGACACACCGACTGACACACCGGACGAGCCAGTCGACGGCGAGTCGATGTTCGCGCCGTACAACCACGTCGGGACGAACCCGAACGCCTCCTTCAGCACGCAGGCGGCCAACGCCGGCACCGACGACATGGTGCTCGCGTTCATCCTCGCGGACACCAACGGTGAAGCAGCGTGGGACGGTGACTCGAATCAGAACATCGGCGAAGCAGGCATGGAGTCGCGAATCCAGTCCCTGCAGGACCGCGACGGCGAGGTTATCATCTCGCTCGGTGGTGCCGTCGGAACGCCGCTGGCTCAGCGGATCAGCGACGAGGAGAAACTGAAAGCCGAGTACGTCGAGATCATCGAGACCTACGGCGTCAAACACCTCGACTTCGACATCGAGTCGACCGACGAGGCGGCCGTCGAACGCCGGAACCGCGTGCTGACCGACCTCCAGTCGGAGTATCCGGACCTGAAGGTGTCGTACACCCTCAGAACGTCCACGAAGGGACTGCTCGGCCACGGCCAGTTCGTCGTCGAGGACGCCGCAGAGAAAGGTGTCGACGTGGAACACGTGAACATCATGACGATGAACTACGGGTGGGTCGACTCCAGTGGCGAGACGGTCATCTCCTCGGCCAATAGCCTGCACGGCGATCTGGCAGAGATCTACCCCGAGAAATCCGACGCCGAACTGTGGCACATGGTCGGGATCACGTCGATGATCGGCATCCAGAACAGCGGCGGCCCGCACAACCTCGACGATGCCCGCGAGGTACGTGACTTCGTCGAGAAAAAGGACGTGGGCTTCGTCTCGTTCTGGTCGGTCGACCGGGACAACGGCGGCTGTCAGGGTGACGTATCACCGACCTGCAGCGGCGTCGCACAGGAACCCTACGAGTTCTCCGAGATCTACAACGACGTGGATTCGGACTCGTAGCCACGCACACGTTTTTCGACGCTCACCACTCGACATCGAGCGCGTCGAGGGCCAGCACGAACAGACGATCGGCACCGCCGTAGAACGCGACCCACAGCGTGACGGCGAACCCGGTCACGATGGCCGCGGTCTCGACGACTTGCATCACGAGGCCGGTCCCATCGACGAGAACGCCCGCGAGTGTGTCGAGCGTGACCGTCGTCACCAGCAGCGAGACGAGGTAGACGACGAAGCGGACGAACGGGTGGGATCGCGCCCAGTAGTCGTACCGACGCGAGAGTACGACCGCGAGACCGACGACGGCGAGGGCGACCGCCCCGGCGAGGACCTGCGTCGTCTGGGCGGGGTGCGTCGTCGTGATCAGCGACCCGGTGATCGCGCCGGTGAGGAGACCCAGTCCGACGGCCCAGAGACCGACCGACCGACGGCTCACTGTCTCCCCTCCCAGCCGAACGCGACGCCACCGGAATCGAGCACACGACCACACTGACGCCGGACGCCCATAACGTCCCCGGCAGGAACGAGACAGCCAGCAGCGGATGTGTCATTTATCCCATAATCTTTGGCAAATATACTCTGTATAGATTGTTCGTCTACGACCTCATTTCGGCCGAATAGAGACCGGAAATCGCCGGTCTCGTCCGCCAAGCCGATCTGCTTCGAAGACGGTCTTCGGTCGGCGAGTCCCGGTCGGTTCGTCGATCGCTGTTCCCGGACCATCGGCAGTTTAGACTGCTCTAAAGCAGATTTTCGCACTTCTACCGGATTTTTCGGGCGTTCCTGTGTATTAGAAGTCATAAAATTTCTTTGTATTGTTCTATTTTGCTTATTTGATCACCGAGTAGGAGAAGGTGTCCGGTGGGCGCGACGATGGGGCGGGCATCGCGGGTGCCACAGTCGGGGGTGACAGGCGACCCACGGCAGTCCGCCGATCCGTCGCCGCGGTACGGAACGAGTGGAAGACTATCCCGTCGATAGCCCCTTCGCGAACTGCTCTGCGAACAGGACGTAGATGATCAGCGTCGGCATCGCGGCGAGGAACGCCCCGGCCATCCGCAGGCCGAAGTCGACACCGGAGATGTCCGCACCCATCCCCGAGAGGATGAGTGTGATCGTCGCGACGGGCGAGGACGAACTCCCGATCAGCGTCAGGGAGAACAGGAACTCGTTCCATATCTGGGTGAACTGATAGATCAGCACGACGCCGACCATCGGCTTGGACAGCGGCAGCACGATCCGGGTGTAGATCTTCGTGATCGACGCGCCGTCCATCTTCGCGGCCTCGACGAGTTCCGTCGAGATCGTGTTGTAGTACGACCGGAACAGCAGCATACAGATCGGGATACCGTAGGCGACGTGGGTGATCGTCAACTCCACGAGACGGGCGTGTTCGACCCGCAACATCGGCAGCGTCCACACCGGTGCGAGCACTTCCTCCAGCGGGAGGATGTTCGTCCAGAAGTTCGACAGCGGGACCAGCACCGCCTGCAACGGGATGAAGATCCCGACGAGGAACAGGACGAGGATCGGCAGCTTACGCTTCCAGTCGATCATCGTCAGCCCGTAGGCGGCCATACTACCAAGCAGCACGTCCAGCACCGTCGCTGGAATCGCCATCACCATGCTGTTGACGAAACCACGGCTGAGGTGGCCCAGTGCCTGACCCCACTTCGCGGTCGTAAAGCCCGCCGAGAACGGGTCGGCGAAGGGAATCACGAAGTTCAGGATGCCCGCGATCGTCCCGGGGAGTGCGGGGACGAACGGCGTCGTCGCCGTCACGGCCTCGCTGGTCTTGAACGACGTGACCAGCCCGGTCCAGATGGGCGCGATAAAGAAGGCGAAGAAGCCAACCACGAGGAGGTACAGCGATAGCCGCCGGTAGTCGATGGCGGGCAAGCGCTGTGCGATACTGTCGGAGTCGAACGCGGACTGTTTGTTACTCATGCTTAGAGGCTCCCTTGCTTGTACTGGTAGTAGAGGTACGGTGCGATCACCACGAGAGACATCACCAGCAGGATGGTCGCGATGGCGGCGGCATAGGCCCAGTGCTGGAACTTGAACGCCTCACGCACCATCAGCGTCGCCAGAATGTCCGTCCCCTTCGGGACGCGGTACTGACCGAACATCGCGAACAGGAAGGTGAAGGTCTTCAGCGCGAAGATCATCAGCACGACGGCCGCACTGACCGACGAGGATTTCAGCTGTGGCAGGATGACCCGCCAGTAGGCCTTGTAGATGTTCGCGCCGTCCATCCGGGCGGCCTCGAACTGGTCGTCGGGGATCGACTGCAGACCGGCGAGGAACACGACCATACAGTAGCCGCTGAACTGCCAGATCAGCGCGAACACGACCGCGCCAAGCACCAGTCCGGGGTTGCCGATCCAGTTGTACGGGCCGAGACCGACCAGCCCGAGGACGGTGTTGACCAGCCCGTTGTTGACGTTGTACATCCACAGCCAGAACTGGGCCGTGACGACGAACGACAGCGCCATCGGCAGGAGATAGATCGTCTGGACCTTCCCCCGAAACCGGATGTCACGGTCGAGCAACACTGCCAGGAACAGGCCAAGCACCAGCGACACGGTCGTGAACGCAATCAGCAACACGAACGTGTTCTTGGCTGTCAGATAGACCGCCGGATCGGCCAGCGCCTGGCTGTACATTTCGAAGTCGAGCGAGTCGAAGGACGGTTCGCCAAAGCCCTCGTAGTCGGTCAACGAGAGCAAGACGTTCCAGCCGATACCGCCGTAGACGGCGATCCCCATGATCGTGAAGGGGACGAACCAGTAGGGAAAGCCGCGCACGAAGTCGCTCTTGGCGAAGACGCGCAGTCGGCTCTCCCAGTCCCGGTCGAACTCGCCGCCGGCGGAGACTGTCTCTTGTGAGCGTGCCATGGTTTCGAGTAGGGTGAGGGGGTAGAGTGGGGGAAGTGTCTGTGCGTCGTTACTCGGAGACGGCGTCCATCAGGGCCGACGCCGTCGCCTCGGCGTCGAACGGCCCCATGAAGTTGTCACCGATCGCAGCCTTGCAGTCGCCAAGCGCCTCGGGCGACACCGCGAGACCGTGGGCCAGCGTCGGGGGCTGCTTTGGCTTCGAGGTCAGGTGTTCGTAGTTCATCGCGAGGAAGTCGGTCAGGCGTTCGCTGTCGACGTCCGTGCGCAGCGGGACCGACCCCTTGTTGTTACCGAAGCCGACCTGTGCGTCGCGGGTGCCGAGGAACTCGGCCCACGTGTCGCGCTTGGCCGGCGCTGGAGCGTCGGCCGGGAACGTGAACGCGTCGATGTGAAGGACGTACATGTCGTCGGTGCCGGGGAAGGCCACCCAGTCCCAGTCCTCCTCGTACTCGATACCGCTGTCCTCGGCGCGGTACATCCCGTAAGCCCAGTTGCCCTGATGGATGAAGGCAGCTTCGCCGTTGATCAGCTTCTGGTTTGCCTCGGTGAAGCTGATCGTCGAGGCGTCGTCGTTGATGTAGTTCGCGAGGATCTCCTGGGTCGTCTCCAGCGAGCGCTTGACCGCGGCCTCGTCACCCTCACCGTCGATGAAGTTCATGTACGCTTCCTCGCCTTCCTGACTGAGCATGACCTCGACCCAGAGCTGGAGGTTCGTCCACGGGGCCTTCATCGCGTGGGTCATGGGGACGGCGTCGGTGTTCTCCTGAATCGCGTCCATCGCGCTGAACAGCGAGTCCATGTCGGTCAGCGACTCGGGGTCGACACCCGCTTCTTCGAGGACCGAGACGTTGTAGAAGAGGTTGTTCATCCGGTGGGAGCCGAGCGGCACCGAACGGTACTCGCCGTTCTGCTGACACAGCGAGGCGGCCGTGTCGTTCATCTTCTCGACGTAGCCGTTGTCGGTCCACACCGACGTGATGTTGGCCAGGATGCCCTCGTACTGTCGGATGTTCTCGCCCGGCCAGGCCTGGAACGAGCTTGGGGGGTTGTTGTTCGAGAGGCGGCGTGCGATCACGGAGTTGAGGTTGACGTTCCCCGTCCCGCCGATGGGGCGGAAGTTGGTGTTCATGTCGGGGTACTCCTCGACGAACTGCGAGGTCAGTTCCTCGACGGCCGCCGCGCCGTCACCGCCGGTCCAGGCGTGCAGGACCTCCAGTGCAGTGTCGTTGGGCGTCGCCGTCCCGGTCGAATCGTCGGTACTGTCACCGTCGCCGCCGTCGCCACCGTCGCTCCCGCCGTCGCCGGAACCGGAGCCGCCGTCGCCACCGTCGCTCCCGCCGTCGCCGGAACCGGAGCCGCCGTCGCCGCCGAGACAGCCAGCCAGCAGGGCAGCCATGCCCGTCGCCGTCGAGCCGATCATCGTTCGCCGCGAGACGCCGTCCGTTGGGTTGCCAGTATCAGACATACGTATTCTCCATGTTTTTCGATTGCATATATAGCTTTTGCCTTATTGTCCAATTATTTGCGTTTTTATCTTTAGATCTTGCACACGTGCGTGGGTGCAGGTCATGGGCGGTCATCGTCGGTCTCATGCAGTCCCGATCTGTTCGATCCGGTCGACGTCCTCGATGACGCGGTTGTGCAGCGCCTCGCCGGTCCGGCCGTCGAAGAGGTGAATCGCGGTCTCGGGAATCTCGACGGCGACCTCCTGCCCCCAGTTGAGCGCGCGCATCCCGTCGACGGTCGCCGTCAGCGTCTGGTCGCCCTCGCTCTGGCCCTCGAACAGGAGATGGACCGTGTTCTCGTTGCCCTGCGGTTCGACCACGTCGACGACGGCCGGGAACTGGTGTGACTCCGTCGCCTCGTCGGTGATCCCGATGCTCTCGGGACGGATCCCCAGCGTCAGATCCTCGTGGCCCCGAACGTCGGCCAGCGTGTCGTCGCTCAGCGGATACTCGAAGTGCTCGCCGACGAGCCGATCACCCGACAGCGTCACGTCGTAGAAGTTCATCGATGGCTCGCCGATAAAGCCCGCGACGAACGTGTTGGCTGGCTCGTGGTAACACTCCATCGGCGTCGCGACCTGCTGGAGTTCCCCGCCGTCGAGGACGGCGATGCGATCCGACATCGTCATGGCCTCGGTCTGGTCGTGGGTGACGTACACCGTCGACGTGTCGAGTTGCTCCTGTAGGTGCTGGAGTTCGGTGCGCATCTCGGCGCGCAGTTTCGCGTCGAGGTTGGCGAGTGGCTCGTCCAGCAGGAACACCTTCGGGTCCCGGACGATGGCTCGACCGAGCGCGACGCGCTGTTGTTGCCCCCCGGAGAGGTCCGCAGGCTGTCGGTCCAGCAGTTCGCTGATACCGAGTGTCTCGGCGGCCTCGTCGACCCGCTGGCGAATGTCGTCGTCACCGAGGTCCGTCGACTCCTCCAAGCCGAAGGCCATGTTCTCGGCGACGGTCATGTGAGGATACAGCGCATACGACTGGAACACCATCGCGATGTCTCGCTCTTGTGGCGTCTTGTCGTTGATGACCTCCTCACCGAGTCTGATCCGGCCCCCGCTCGGAGTCTCCAGCCCGGCGATCATCCGCAGGGTCGTCGACTTGCCACACCCCGATGGACCGACGAGAACGAGAAACTCCCCGTCCTCGATGTCGAGGTCCAGTTCGTCGACCGCGACGATCTTGTCACCGTCGTCGTCGAACGTTTTCGTAGCCGCTTCTAAGGACACGTTTGCCATGATTGTTCACTGTGTTAGTCTCCACATATATAATTTGCCATCCAGGACACCACAGATCGAATCGTAGTGGTGCAGAACTGGTGTCAAAACGGGGACGAGGAGACACCGAGAACGGCTGTCGGGCAGCCGACGACCCTATTCGTGGTCGGTCTCGTCCGGGGGTCGAAGCTCCCCTTGCGCGTCCGAGAGGGCGGCGTCGGCCTCGATGTCGAACTCGTCGAGGACGCTACGGAGTGGGCGGGCAAACTCGGTGAGTTCCTCGGCGCGCTGGGAGACTTCGTTGATCTCCGCTGCCTGTTCTTCGGCAGCACCGGCGACCAGTTCGGACTCGGCCAGCGTCTTCTGGCTGATCGAGGCCACCTCAGAGACCATGTTTGCGATCTCCTCGAAGCGGTCGAGTTGCCCGTCGAGGTCGATGTCGTCGTGGCGCTCGTCGTAGGCGACCAGTCGGTCGACGACCTCGTCGAGTTCCGTCGCCACGGTTTCGAGGCGCTCTTTCTGGTCGTGCGCGTCGCCGGAGATGGTCGCCACCGAGTCCGCGACGTGCTCGCTGGAGACCCGGACGCTCTCGGAACTGGACTGCAGGACGACACCGGCGTCCTCGACATCCTTGGCGAACCGCTTGAGCTGACCGGTCGTCAGCTCCAGTTCCGCGATCATCTCGTTGAACTCCGTTGCGATCCGGTCCATCGCGTCGTTCTGGCCGTCGGTCTCGAAGCGCTGGGTCAGGTCGCCGTCGGCACACCGCTGCATGATCCGCGAGTACTCCTCGGCCTTGTTCTGGAGGTAGTTGTTCATCTCCATGGCCTCGGCACGGGAGACCTCCGCCTCCTTGCGAGCACGCTCGGCCGCCTCGATCTGTGACTTCAGCGAACCCCGCATCGCGTCGAACCCATCGTAGAGCTGACCGATACTGTCGATACGTGGTGAGGACACCGTCACGTCGAGATCACCCTCGCGCATCCGCTCGGCCAGCCGTCGCAGTCGGTTGATGTCACGAGTCGTGCTGTAGCCGATCACCGCGCCAAGCGAGATGATGAGCACCATCCCGCCCAGCGTCGAGAGGAACCCCCACGTCGAGATGGTGTTGACGAAGCCGAACACGTCCCGGGTCGGTTCGTGGACCAGCACGATCCAGTTCAGTTCGGCGTTCTGGACGCTGACGGGTGCGTACCCGACGGTGTAGGGTTCGTCGAGGACGCCGGGGTTCGGACCGGCCCGAGCGATGACGCCAGCCGACTCGACTCGCGTATCGAGGTCGCGTGCCAGTCGGACCGGCGCCATGGCCTGCTCGTCGCCGTAGGGGTGGCCGATCTCGTCGGCCTGTGAGGCCGTCTGGATCGTCCCCTCGTGGTTGACGACCTGCGTGAAGCGCGTCGACTGCTCGCCCTGGCCGAGCGTGTCCGCGAGCTGTCGAACGTCGTACTCGATCACCAGGAACCGGTCCGCGCCGTCCTGTACCGGGCTGACGAACGCGACGACCGGCGTGCCTCCCGCATCGTGAACGTCCGTGGTTCGAACGTCAGAGACACCCATCCCGGCGACAGAGACGTTCGTCATCCACATCCGCGAGGTCTTGGAGATGTTCGTGTCGAAGGGAAACTGCGGGCTGGCGACGATGGTGGTGCCCGCCTCGGTCCGGTTGATCAGATAGATCGCCTGCACACCGTAGAGATTGCCCTCCGTCGTCGCCAGTTCTTGGCGCATATCGAACGCCGTCGCACCGCCAGAGCGAGCCAGCACCTCGTTCTTCGAGGCCAGTTTGACCGCCTGTGAGTTGCGCTGGACCCACTGCTCGATGACGTTTGCCTTCTGGGCCGCCAGATCACTGTACTCCTGCTCGACGTTCTGTTCGACCTGCGAGGAGACGGTCCCGGTCGCGGTCGCACCGATCAGCCCGACGGTGATACCCATCACCGCGAGGATCAGCGCGAACTTCAGTGTGAATCGCTTGCGAACGAAGTCCGGGACCACCACTCGGACGACCGACCGCCACCGCCCCCAGTTGTCCGCCCGTTCCCAGTCTGACATGGTTCTTCTCCCCCATTCCTGCCCGGGTCACCTAACAGTTTCCCACGTCGTCACGGCACCACAGGGCACGTCGTTCGCGGTGTGCGAACAGATAGGCGTCGAGCGGTCAGTGAACGCGTCGATACGGGCTGCTGTTCGCACCACACGAACAGTCTGAGCGGTCCGTCGACCCAAACAGGGCGGACGCCGCTCACGGACCGATCGGTGTTCGCACAGTGCGAACGTATATACCGGTCGCGGACGACGGAAGTGACATGACAGACACAGACGGTCCGGCTGTCGCGACCACGGCGATGAGCTTCGAGATCATCGACGCCGTCGACGAACTCGGCGGGGCGGGTGTGAGCGAACTGGCGCGCCGACTCGACCGCTCGAAGAGCGGCGTCTACAAGCACCTCCAGACGTTGACCGACGGCGGGTACCTCGTCAAGACGGGGACGACATACTACGTCGGCCTCAAACTATTGACCTTGGGCGCGGGCGCACGCGAGCGGTTCCCGATCGAAGCCGGGCGGACCGCCGTCGACAGTCTCGCTGCGTCCATCGACAACACCGTGAGTCTCGTCCTCTACGAGCGTGGCACGGCCGTCAGCGTCTACCAGCAACGCCCGCCGGGCACGGAACGAACGGAACTGACCGTCGGCGATCCGTACCCGCTGCACGCGACCGCCGCGGGCAAGGCGATGCTGGCGTATCTCCCCGCCGACGAACGCCGGAGAGTGCTCGATAGCACGGACCGGGCGGCGTTGACGGAGGCGACACTGACCGACGCCGACGAACTGTCCGAAGAACTCACGGCGGTCCGTGATCGCCGGGCCGCGTTCGAACGAGGCGAGTACAGCCCGTCGACCCGGGGCGTCGCAGCGCCGATCCTCGACGGTGGATCGCCGATCGGTGCCATCGCGGTGTCGGGCACCGACAGTGAACTCGACAGCCAGCGACTCGAAAACGAGATTCCGGGAATCGTCGTCAGCGCCTCCCGCTCGGTCGAGAACGCGGTACAGCGAGAGGGGTCGGCGTAATCCGTTCGCGCAGTGCGAACGGTTTCCGGCTGACGGGGCACTGAGCGTCGTGAACAGGCGACAAACGTTCGCACTGAGCGAACAGTGACGGTGAGAACGGTCATCTCGAACGCGGGAACGGCAGCGAGAAGCTATCACGACCACGTATACCGTCGGCAGCACCTAATCTAACACCAGTACACTCGTTATTTTCCTCGACCGACCGCGGCTACGTTCCGGTCGTGGCGTCGCGCCGATCGTCACCCCAAGTGTTTCAGATTTTTTAGATTTAAAAGTAGTTCTAAGATTTCAAGTACCTCTCGAATTTTGAATCCGACATCACCTCGTATTGGCCCTACAGACAGTCTAAGCCGGATTTATCGTAGCAATAGCTTCAGATACCGGCTGGTCAGCAATCTCGGTCGAGAATCGGCAGGCTATGCCAAAAGTGGCGTTTAAAGTGTTTCAAAGTGCGATGTTGGGACTGAAAGATGAACGACGGGAGAATTATCTGATTTTGAGAAATATCTGCCTCATACGTATAGTATAAATTTTATATGTCTGTCGCAGTTTCGAACAGCGGGACTCGAACCGGACCGTGTGGTCGTCGGGGTGGTGAACAGCCCCGCAAGTCGAGGGACGAAGCCTTAACTGTCCGCATACAGTACCACAGCGTATATTATGCAACACGTGAAGATTCCGCAGGACCGCATCGGCGCACTCATCGGCGAAGGAGGTGAGACTATGCGCGAAATCGAGGAGCGAGCGGAAGTGCGACTCGATATCGACTCCGAATCTGGCTCGGTGAAGATCGAATCCGTCGGCGACCCGCTGACCGGACTCAAGGGACCCGACATCGTGAAAGCCATCGGCCGCGGGTTCCACCCCGAGGACGCACTGGCGCTGCTCGACGACGAAATGATGATGTTCGATATGATCGACATCGACGCCGCCTCTCGAAACCAGAACGACTTCACTCGCCAGAAGGGGCGACTCATCGGCGAAGGCGGACGCACGCGCGAACTCATGGAGGAACTCACCGGTGCCTCCGTCGTCATCTACGGGTCGACGCTGGGGATCATCGGCGGTCCCGAACAGGTCGACGCCGTCCGTGAAGCCGCGGAGATGCTGCTCGATGGCGCACCGCACGGGTCGGTCTACTCCTTCCTCGAACGCAAGCACAACGAGATGAAACAGAAGGGACTGAACTACCACCAGTTCCACGGGTAGCTCGACGCGACGACCACGACACCGCTCGGCTATTTGGCGAAAATCAGTATTTAAACCCTCGGTTGGTATCATGTAACACGCTGTTCGATGGGGACCCGTGTGGCGGATTCCCCCACCGCCACCGATAGCTTTATATAGAATCACATTCAATCAATCGGACGTATGAGTCAGCGTCAGATGCAGGGTCAGCCGATGATCGTGCTGGGAGAGGACTCCCAGCGAACCTCCGGTAAGGACGCACAGTCGATGAACATCACGGCCGCACAGGCCGTCGCGGAGGCCGTACGGACGACACTCGGCCCCAAGGGCATGGACAAGATGCTCGTCGATGACGCTGGCAGCGTCGTCGTCACGAACGACGGTGTCACCATCCTCGACGAGATGGACATCGAGCACCCCGCAGCCAACATGATCGTCGAAGTCGCACAGACCCAGGAAGACGAGGTTGGCGACGGGACGACGACTGCGGTCGTCATCTCGGGCGAACTCCTCTCGGAAGCCGAGGACCTCATCGACCAGGACATCCACGCTTCCATCCTCGCACAGGGGTACCGTCAGGCCGCCGAGAAGGCAAAGGAAATCCTCGAAGAGCAGGCTGTCGAGGTCGGTCCCGAAGACACCGAGATGCTCGAAAAGGTCGCCGGCACCGCCATGACCGGTAAGGGCGCCGAGTCCTCGAAGGAAGTCCTCTCGCAGCTCGTCGTGCGCGCTGTCCAGTCCGTCGCCGACGACGGCGAGGTCGACACCGACAACATCCAGCTGGAAGTCGTCGTCGGTGGCGCAACCGACGAGTCCGAACTCGTCGAGGGTGTCATCATCGACAAGGAGCGTGTCCACGACAACATGCCCTTCGCAGTCGAGGACGCCAACATCGCGCTGCTCGACACCGCGATCGAGGTTCCCGAGACGGAACTGGACACCGAGGTCAACGTCACCGACCCCGACCAGCTTCAGCAGTTCCTCGATCAGGAAGAGGCGCAGCTCAAGGAAATGGTCGAGGACCTCAAGGAAGCCGGAGCCGACGTCGTCATCACCCAGAAGGGTATCGACGACATGGCCCAGCACTACCTCGCACAGGAGGGCATCCTCGCCGTCCGCCGCGCGAAGAAGTCCACGATTCAGGCGCTCTCGCGATCCACGGGCGCACGCATCGTCTCCAACATCGCCGACATCACCGAGGACGATCTCGGCTTCGCCGGCAGCGTCGCTCAGAAGGACGTCGCCGGTGACGAGCGCATCTTCGTCGAGGACGTCGAGGACGCAAAGGCCGTCACGATGATCCTCCGCGGCGGCACCGAACACGTCGCCGACGAGGTCGAGCGCGCCATCGAGGACTCCCTCGGTGTCGTCGCCGCCACGCTGGAGGACGGTCAGGTCCTGCCCGGCGGCGGTGCACCCGAGACACAGCTCGCTCTCGGTCTGCGTGACTACGCCGACTCCGTCGGGGGCCGCGAACAGCTGGCCGTCGAGGCCTTCGCCGACGCCATCGACGTCGTCCCGCGCACGCTCGCAGAGAACGCCGGTCTCGATCCGATCGACTCGCTGGTCGATCTGCGCAGCAAGCACGACGGCGGCGCGACCACGTCCGGTCTCGACGCCTACACCGGCGAAGTCGTCGACATGCACGAAGACGGCGTCGTCGAACCGCTGCGAGTCAAAACCCAGGCCATCGAGTCCGCCACCGAGGCGGCCGTCATGATCCTGCGCATCGACGACGTGATCGCTGCTGGCGACCTCAAAGGTGGCGGCAGTGACGCTGGCGACGACGACGAAGGCCCAGGCGGCCCCGGCGGCGCGCCCGGCGGTATGGGCGGCGGCATGGGCGGCATGGGCGGCGGCATGGGCGGCATGATGTAAGCGAGGTTCTGAGTAACACGAAGAACCTCGGAAAGGCGAACGGGCCTGTGGCCCGTGAGCCAAGGAGCGGCGAGCGCAGCGAGGCGCTCCGAACTGCCGAGCGGGAGTGAACGACACACGAGTCGAGTCGACCCGAACGCAGTGAGGGGCGACCGTGAAGCCGAGCGGAGAATGTAGTGACCCGCAAGGCCTGTGATACGGTCACCCCCATTCGTTCGATACCTACTCTCACAGCCCTAACGCTCCCGCACCGCATCCCGACCGATCTTCTTTCGTTTCGCACCTGATAGCGGTTGCGCTGTCAACGATTTCGGAAGAGCACCTACGAGACGATACAACTCCATCTTTCGTTCGATCGTGTTACAGCAATCCGAACGCGCCGAACAACTACCCGGGGAGGGACATCGAAAGGGCCCGAACATGCTCCGGGCGAAACGATAATATGGTATGCGGTGGTCTAACAACTCAATATGGTTGTACTCAGCCAAGACAACTCCTATGGCCTGTTCCAGATGAGCAGCGGAGCCTATTTCGTCAACCCTCTGCTTAGTCATGAGTGAAAAACGATACGTTGTCCTCGTCGATGTTATCGATTCTAGAGAGATCGAAGATAGGGGATCGTTTGAAAAGGAGTTGACTGGGGCGCTAAAAGCGATCAACAAATCGGAGCGAAAACATATTTCAACCCCATTTACTCAGATGAAAGGAATCGATGAATTTGGAGGTGTGCTCAAGAACCTTGCCGCTGTTCCCGCTGTTCTCTCGGGTTTCCTTGACCGAATACATCCGACAACCGCTCGCTTCGCGATTGCAAGTGGCGAGATTGATGTTGGTGAAGGGAGCGAGACGGTTGCATTGATGGATGGACCAGCGTTTCATCGTGCCAGTTCACTCCTACAGAGTATCGAACAGAGTGGGTTCTATGTTGGCGTAGATACAGGACAAGAGATCGATCAGGTGGTCGCAAGCGCCCTCAACTTATTACTTATAGAGAGGGAGAATATCACAGATCGACAAATGGAAGTGATACTCGCGTACGAACGACTTGGAACGCAGGTCGAGGCTGGCGAGGAACTAGGCCTCAAACAGCAAGCCGTGTCAAATGCACTTCGTCGAGCGAACTACGATCGCCGTAAAGAGATACGACAAACGCTTTCGGATGCACTAGCTCAGGTATATGACTGACGCGGTTCAGACGCTCTCGCGACAACGGGTGTTAGCAGATAGTCTAACATCCGTTGCCGGTTTGTCAGGGGTCGGACTGGGCCTGTTTTACGGGTGGCAACCGGCGTTCGTACTCGGTGTCTATGGCTTCGTGATGGGTACGAGTACTGCAGTTGTGACCTATTGTCTGACGAACTTTACCGGGATTACGATCGGCGAAAATCACGAGGAGAGGACGGAATCGACATGGGTACAATTCAAACAAGTCTTCACCGGCGCAAAGCTGGAAGATGATGATGACATCGAACAAGACACCGGTTGGCTGATTGGACGCATCGAAAACATTCTGGTACTCACACTTGTACTGGTTGGAGAATACACTGCATTGAGTATCATCTTCGCAGCAAAATCGTGGGTTCGACGAGAGGACACTGCAAGTGGAAATACGACCTACTACCTGGCTGGAACACTTGTAAACTTCACCTATTCTATCGTAATAGGTATCGGAACCGCAGGGATACTCACCTGATACGACAGCAGTTTTTGTAGCCAAACCAGCCAGATCTACGGTGCGCCGACGAGCACGAACGTACTCGCTTCGTCGCCGTTCTCGATTTCGCGTGTCGCGTCGGGTGCGATGCGCAGTGCATCGCCGGGTTCCATCCCGACGGCCTCACCGTCGACGACGACCGTCGCCGCGCCCTCGACGAGATAGTAGACCTCTTCGTGGTCGTCGTCGGCGTGGTCGTGGGCCATCCCGCTCCAGCCGGGTTCGCAGTCGACGACGGTCAGTCCGAGCTGCTCGGCGTCGAGTTCGTCCCTGAGGAAGTACATTGCGCCTGCGCGTGGCTCCACGTCTTCGTAGTTTGCTTTGGTGTATGTCATCACGACACAGTTCTCGCGCCAGTGACAAAGACGTTGAGGGGCGCGGTCCGGGGAGAGACGACCGACGGGCGGTCGTCAGGTGCGCCGGGGAAATCAATCGCCCTTCCCGTCTCTGGTGTCGACGACCGACGGGCGGTCGTCAGATGCACGGAGAGATCAGTCGCCCTTCCCGGCTCTGGTGTCGACGACCGACGGGCGGTCGTCAGGTGCGCCGGGAAGATCAATCGTCCGCAACCGCGGCAGCCGATTCTTCGGTAAGGTCGGCGTCGCGCCAGGTACCCTTGGCGAACCAGGCGTAGGCGAGCACCGCCGCCAGCACGTTCGAGACGGCGAAGCCGAACCAGATACCGCGAGAGCCAAGCGAGTAGGCGAAGGCGTCGGCCACCAGTGTGCCGGCGAAGATGTCGGTCGTGATCGTGCCGAATCCGGGCACCGGGAACGACACCGTCGAGATGTCGATCACGCGGGAGGTGACCCACGACACGGGCAGGCGGATGAACCCGAGCATCAAGATTGCCAGTGCTGCCGCGACGAGCGTCTTGCCCGAGCCACGGAAGCCGCCGGAATACGCGCGAACGACGCCGATGAATCCAAAGGTCGGGGCGACCCAGCGCAGGAACTCCGCACCGATGCGGACGACCTGCTCGTCGGGGCTAAACACGTTGACGATGGCCGGTGCGGTGAAGAACACGACGACGCCCGCCGCCGCGAGGATGCCGAAGGAGGCCTTCGCAGCGAAGTGGTTGGCCGTGTTGGCCCGATCCGGCTTGCCCGCGCCGATGTTCTGGCCCGTCATCGTCTCGACGCCGCGGTCGACCGCGATGGCGGGCATGAAGATCAACGAGAAGATGCGGGTCCCGACGCCGAAGGCCGCCACCACGGGGGTCGAGAAGGTACCGACGACGATCAGCATGAGATTGACCGAGATGGAGCGACCGGTCCCCTCGATAGAGGCTGGCACGCCGATACGCAGCAGCTTGCCGACGTAGCCCGGATCGGGGATCATCTCACTGGGGACGATCTTGACCCCGCGCGTTCCCGAGAGCATGATCGTGAGGCCGACGGCCATCGCCACCCCGCGAGAGAAGATCGTCGCGATGGCCGCGCCTTGCACGCCCAGTTCGGGGAAGGCGATGGTCCCGACCAGCGGGGCCGACTCGACGACCGTCCACCCGAAGATGAGGAACGGGTCGAGGATCACGTTCAGGACGACCGTCCCGAACATCACGAGCATCGGCGTGACAGTGTCGCCAGCGCCCCGCATCAGCGAGATAAACACGAAAAAGCCAAACAGGAAGGCAAGTCCGAGTGCCATCACCTGCAGGTACGCGGTCGCACCCGGCAACACGTCCCCGGAGGCCCCGACCAGTCGCAGGAAGTCCTCGATGAAGAAGTAGCCGGTCACCCCGAAGAGGACCGACGCCATGATCGCGAAGGTCACCGTCTGGGAGGCGGCGTACTGGGCTTTCTTCGGTTCGTCTGCACCGGTGTGCTGGGCGACCAGCACACTCCCGGCGACGGAGATGCCCATCCCCAGCGAGATGAGGAAAAACACCATCGGGAACGCAAAAGAGATGGCCGCGAGCGCCTCCGTGCTGTACTGACCCAGCCAGAAGGTGTCGGCGAGGTTGTACGCGACCTGCAAGAGATTCGTGACGATGATCGGCAAGGAGAGGAAAAAGAGCGGCTTCCCGATCGAGCCACTGGTCAGTTCCAGTTCGTCCGGACCGCGAAAGACCATCGAGAAACGGCGTTTGAGTCTTTCGAACAGGCTCATGTCGAGCACACGCCCCTGTGAGATGCCCCACGTCGTCGACGCGAGGGAGGGACCGGCGGCTGGTGGGGGACTATCATCAGTTACATTAACTGACTAATCAGTCAAGAAGCTTTGGATATCGGATCGACCCTGTGAGACCGATGCACGGCTCACCGATAGGGTGACCCAGCGGAACGGCGAAAACTGATTATTCGGGCAGGTCGAGGTCGAACTGCTCGTGTTCGCTGGCGGCGTTGAGCACGACGCTGGTGTTCGACTCCTTGATCTCGGGATCGGTCAGCAGTTCCTTGATCTGGCTGTTCATGCCGTCGGTGTCGGAGAACTTCCCGACGGCGATGATGTCGTAGTCGCCCGTGACCTCGTACACCGAGATCATCTGTTTGTGATCGCTGAGCGTGTCGGTCACTTCGGGCAGCGAGGACCCTTCGACCTTGAGCTGGATGATCGCCGTCACGTCGTAGCCCAGTTCGTCGTAGTCGACCTTCGGCGTGTAGCCCTGAATGATCCCGTCGTCCTCCAGCGCAGAGAGGTGGTTCGACACCGTCGTCACCGACACGTCGAGGTCTTCGGCGAGGCTTCGGAGGCTGGCACGACCATCGCCCAGAAGTTCATTCACTAGCTTCCGGTCGAGATTTTCATACGTCATTACATCGGTACAGGTCCCCCGGGGATTAGAATTTTACGAATATGCAATTCCCCGGCGCAGGCCCGAAAGCTTTGCGCAAAACGGCAGCATTTTAGTAATGGCAGTGTTCCTTCCCGGTGTCCAAAGATGACAAGCGAACTCTCACCGGAAGCGGAAGACGTACTGGAGGAAATCGAAGAGAAGAACGTCGACTTCCTGCGCCTGCAGTTTACCGACATTCTGGGGACGATCAAGAACGTCTCCGTGCCGGCCGACCAGGCCGAGAAGGCCTTCACCGAGGGTATCTATTTCGACGGCTCCTCGATCAACGGCTTCGTCCGGATTCAGGAATCGGACATGCGTCTCGACCCGGACCCAGAGACGTTCGCCGTGCTCCCGTGGCGCAACGACGACGAGAGCGCCGCCGGGCGCCTCATCTGTGACGTTATCGACACCTCGACGGGCAAGCCATTCTCGGGCGACCCGCGTGGCGTCCTCAAGCGCGCCATCGCACGCGCCGAGGAGATGGGCTATACGGTCAACGCCGCACCCGAACCGGAGTTCTTCCTGTTCGAGGAAGACGACGAGGGCCGGGCGACGACCAAGACCAACGACGCCGGTGGCTACTTCGACCTCGCACCGAAGGACCTCGCACAGGACGTGCGCCGTGACATCATCTTCGGTCTCGAAGACATGGGCTTCGACATCGAGGCCTCCCACCACGAGGTCGCACAGGGCCAGCACGAGATCAACTTCACCTACGACGACGCCCTCTCGACTGCGGACAACGTCGCGACCTTCCGCGCCGTCGTTCGTGCCATCGCGTCGGAACACGACCTGCACGCGACCTTCATGCCCAAGCCGATCCCACGGATCAACGGCTCGGGGATGCACACGCACTTCTCGCTGTTCGCAGACGGCGAGAACGCGTTCCACGACGAAGACGACGAGTTCAACCTCAGCGACACGGCAAAGAGCTTCACCGCCGGCATCCTCGAACACGCCGAGGCCATCGCCGCCGTCGCCAACCCGACCGTCAACTCCTACAAGCGTCTGGTCCCGGGCTACGAGGCACCCGTCTACGTCGCCTGGTCCGACCGCAACCGCTCTGCACTGATCCGCAAGCCTGCGGCCCGCACGCCCGCAGCAAGCCGAATCGAGGCTCGCTTCCCCGATCCGTCGTGTAACCCGTACCTCGCCTTCGCGGCGCTCATCCACGCCGGGCTGGACGGTATCGAGAACGATCTCGAATGCGACGACCCCGTCCGCGAGAACATCTACGAGTTCGACGAGGCAAAGCGCGAGGAGTACGGCATCACCACGCTGCCGTCGAACCTCGGCGAGGCCATCGACGCACTCGAAGCAGACGAGGTCATCCAGGACGCACTGGGCGAGCACGTCTACGAGAACTTCGTCGAGGCCAAGACCCAGGAGTACGACGACTACCGCGTCGACGTCTCCCAGTGGGAACTCGACCAGTACCTCGAGACGTTCTGAACGCGCCACGCGCGTTCAGAGCACGCGGGTCCCAGCCCGACGAAGTCGGGTGTCCCGAGACGTTCTGAAATCGGCCCTGCCGGTTTCAGTGCTCGATGGACGACGCCGTCCATCGGGTCCTGACCGTGTGCTGACTTCGACTGTCCCATTTTTCGCGACACCGTCTTCGACGACCGGAGAGTCCCGACGACACGGAGAAAAGCAAAGCCCGTCGTCACGCTGGCGACGCTAGTGTGGTCGCGTTCGGGGTCGCTAGCCGGCGAGAACGGCGGCGGTTCGTCTGCTCAGTTGCGGAGCCGGTCCAGCAGTCGACGCGGCAGTCCGGCAGCGCCAAGCCCTAGGCCGGCGGCGATCATGACGACGTACAGGCCGAGCGTCGACAGCCAGATGACGAGCATCGCCAGCACTGCCCACAGGCCTTGGTCCTGCAGGTAGTAGAACGCACCGAGAGTCATCACGGTGCCATACAGTAAGACGAGGTAGGGACCCCAGCCCCGGACGTGGCCCCGGCGCATCCGGCGGCGGACGTACCGCCGGAGGTCGTCCTCGACGTCCTCGCGGTGGAGGGTGCGCGATTCGACGTCCTCGCGGAACTCGTCGAGTTCGGCACGCAGCGCGTCGAGTTCTTCCTGTGTCGGGTTGTCTCTGGCGGTGGGGTCGTCGGGCGGTGGCGTCTCGCCGTCAGTCGTCGCGCCTGCGCCCGTCGAACTGCTCGTCGGCGTCGCGGTCTCGTCGCTCGGGCCATCGGGACCGTCGCCGGTGCGGTCGTCCGGTGGCGGCGTCTCACCGTCCTCGCCTGTCATCGTTGGTTCGATGTGGGCGGCGGCCTGTTGTAGCTGCCGGTCCTGATCGTCCGTCGTGAGGACCGCGTTGACGACCGCACCCAGCAGGAGGATCACGCTGGCGAAGTAGAACCACGTCACGAGCAGGAGGACCGCGCCGACGGCACCGTACAGCTGATAGCCCGTCGCGAAGCTGGTGTACAGCGAGAAGAGTGTCCCGAGCAGCGTCCAGCCGACGGCAGCGACGACCGTACCCGGAAGCACGTCAAGCAGGCGAAGGTCCCGATCCGGGAAGACGTAGTAGATCGGCAGGAAGGCGAGTGCGAGCATCCCGGTCAGTGCGATCGTCCCCAGGACCCCCGCCACTTCGACGCCCGAGAGGACGACCAGTGTGTTGACGACGGCCAGTGCGACGATGGCGGCCGTGATCCCGGCCAGCGCCGTCAGCGCGTCCCGGAGCTGGGCGAGCAGCGACTCGACTTCGTCGGTGGCGTAGATCCACGAGAAGGCGATGTCGAGACCGCGAAACACCCGGAGACCACTCCACAGCAAGATGACGAGTCCCAGAACGGTCACACCGGCGCGCCCGCGGGCTTCGAACAGCGCCTCGATGAGGACCGCCGACGCCGCCGGCGTGAGGACCGTTTCGAGGCTCTGGGCGATCCGGGTCGCGAACGCCTCTCCGCCGACGGTCGAAGCGAGGACCAGTGCAAACAGACCCAGCGGAAACAGCGAGACGAACATGTAGTAGGCGATACTGGCGGCGAGAAAGGACACCTGCGAGTCCCTCGCGGTGGCGACGATCCGTCGACCGATCGCGACGGCACGACCGAGTTGCACGTCAGAGCGTGCGAGCGCGTGGCTAATAATAACACGGAAGCCCTATGACACGAGGACACGTTCCGCCAGATATGCAACGCGCGCTCGATCAGCGTGCCATGGAAGCGACCGCGCTCTCGCTGGTCGCCAGTGGCCTGTTGATCGCCGCCAGCCTCCTCGGTGTCGGTGGTGGTCTCGGACTCGTCGCGGGTCTCGTCGTCCTCGCAGCACTGCTTGCCGCCGGCAAAGATCGGCTCCCACAGCCCGGTGTGGTGTTCAGTCACAACGTCGATCTGTATCTCCAGGACCTCTGGATCGGCCCGGCACTGGCCGCGCTGGCGACGGTCGTCGTCCTCGGTGCGACGCCCGCCGAGATTCAGACCGTCGGCGGCCTGATCGGGTTCGTCGGGATGGTCAACTACTTCCTGCGGCCGGTGTATCACTTCGTGCTCTCGCTTGTCGAGCGGGTCGCCGGGGCGGTCGCCTGAGCCTCGTTCGGCCAGCGAACCCCCGGCTGGTCAGAAAGTTTAGTTGCCAGCGGGTCCACGTTTCGCCGATGCTCCCGCGCCGCGACGACATCCTCCTCGCGTTCGGTCTCGGATTGCTCGCTCTCGGGTCGTACCTGCCATGGATCCGAGTAGCGACAACCGGCGCAGTGCTGACGGTCGGTCTCCCGGGAATGGATTCGGGGCTCGATCTCTGGGGGCTGCTCGTCCTCCCGCTGGCGGTCCTAACTGGTGTCGTCTGGCTCTGGCAACCACGGCGGCGACTGCATCGCTGGGTCGCCACCGGCACCGGAGTGATCGCTTCGCTGTGTTCCCTAGTCGAACTCCACGAGTTCCCGTCTTACGGCGGGTCGTTCGCCCCGGGAAGCGGCGTGTACGTGACGCTACTCGGTGGCGTCGTCGTGCTCGCCGTGAGCGGCTACCGAACGTACGTGTGCTGGCGCTTGTCGGCTGACGAAGACGCTACTTGCCCTGCGTCGCCGCCCGAATCTCGGTCACGTCGGCGTCGGTCTTGAACGTCGTTCCGCCGTAGTGGGTGCGAGAGGCGTCGTAGCCCGCCGAATCGAGCGCGTCCAGGAAGTCGTCCATCGCGGGCGCACCGACGCCCCAGCGCTTGCACAGGCGGTGCTGGTCGTAGTGCGTCGGCGTCGGGAGTTCCGCGGCGAGCGTCTCCAGCAGGTCGGTGGCTTGCTCGGCGGTGCCCATGTCCTCGGTGAGGTGGTCGGCGACGGTCTCGGTGAAGGCCGGCTCACAGGTCGCACCCAGCCAGAGGGGGCCGGCGGTCTGGAGGTGCTGGCCGCAGTTGGGGCAGTTTCCGGGCGAATCAGCGTGAAGGCCCTCGCTGTGTGCGCGATAGAGACACTGCTGGCAGTGGTAGACGTGGCCGATGTCGTCGAGAGCGGCGTTGGCGACGGTCGCGCCCTGTTCGAGTTCGAGGTAGGTGCGAGCGTAATGCTTGGTGGCGTGACTGAGGATCGGGCGTGCGGCCAGATCGTAGCGGGCGGCGGTCCGCACCATCGCACCCAGCAGGATGCGCATCCCCATCTCGGCGTGGTACTCCGTGTTGCGCGGGATGGCGCTGTAGGAGCGGACGCCGCTCTCGAAGTGTGCGCCACACAGCGGCGCGGTGTCGGTCGCCGTGACACAGACGAGGTCGCGGGTGCCCTGAAACGCGGCGTCGACGAAGGGGATCGGCGTCCCGAAGGGGTCGATGTCGACCACGTCCCACGGGTCGCGGTGCATCGTAACGTTGGCGTCCTCGTGGCGGACCTCGGCGGCCAGCCCGTTGCGTTCGAGGTTGCGCTCGCAAAGCTCGACGGCGTCGGGGTCCACGTCACACAGCGTCGTCTCCCAGCCGTCGGCGGCGGCCCGGACGCCACGGATACCGCTGGCGGCGGTGGCATCGAGATAGGACTCGGCGCGTGGCTCGCGCTCGCGGTAGGCTCGCAGCGTGGCGACGGTCAGATCGCGGTTCAGTTCCTGTACGGGGTTGAAAAAGACGTTCTCGCCTCGACCAGCGTCGGCCTGCTCTGGCACCTCGACGGTGACCTGTCCCTCGGTGACGCGCATACCCGACTGGAGCGGAGCGGTCGTGGTAAGTCGTTCGAAGCCGCTGTATCACTCCGCAGCGGGAATCGAGAGGTCTGCGAGGTCGTCGTACAGCAGGGGTTCGGGGTGGTGGTCCCACCAGCGCGCGGCGGCGATCTCACCCGGTTGCGGTTCGGGGGTGACGTGCTCGGCGCGGCCGTGGAAGACAACGATCAGTCGGTGGACTGGCGGCGCGCCCTCGGTCCCGATCGCGACCCGCTGTGCGAGCGCGACGCCGGTGATCGACGCCGCGATGCCGGTCTCTTCGCGGGTCTCCCGGCGAGCGGTCGCTTCGAGGGACTCGCCGGGTTCTTGCTTGCCGCTTGGCTCGGCCCACGCCGTCTCGCCGTCTTTGCGCACGAGCAGGACCGCCCCGTCGTCATCGACCGGCCAGATGCCCGCGCCGCCGACGGTCCCACGCTCGAAGCGGTCGACGATAAACTCGTAGTGCTCGCGCGACCAGTCCCACCGTTTGTCGACCACCGGGACCACGTCGTACTCGGCGTCGAGACGGGCGAGTTCGTCTGCGACCCGCGCCCGTGATTGTTCCGTGATTCCGTCCATATCCGACAGCGAGACAGCCACGGGCGAAAACGGCCGCGGTTCGGCCCGCTCGGTCACCGAACCTGTTTTGACGGTCGTCTCGCAAAGAGAGGTATGAGCGCGGTCGAGGAGTGGATGGCGATGCTCGACGACGCGGGGGCGCTGACGCCAGACGCCGTCGACCGCATCGTCTCCGTCCACGGCGACCGGGGCCAACAGGCCATCGAGGCCGTCGGCGAGCAGCGGGTCAAGACCTACCGCGACTTCACGGTCGTCGTCGGCCACGACGACGAGTACGTCGTCGAAGACGGTGGCTGTGACTGTCCCGACGCCACCTACAACCTCGACACCGACGATCCCGAGGAGTTGTGCTGGCACGCCATCGCCGTCCGCATCGCCGAGGCGATCGATGCCACCGACGACCACGACATGTGGTACTCGGACGTGCGCGATTTCCTGTAGGCACCAGCGCCCACCGGGTGGGGGCAAAATGACCAGCATCTGTAAGTAGCTGTATCCGCTTTGTACAGGCTATGGCCGGCACCTGGATCGTCGTCGCGTCGTTGCTCTCGGGTGCGGGCACGCTGTACCTGATCGCGCGACTGTGGCGCTATCGGGAGAAGCCCGGCGCGACGTGGTTCCTGCTCTCGCTCGCCTGTCAGGCGCTGTGGAGCGTGAGTTACGCGGCCTCCCTGCTCGTGTTCGACCGAACGCTCAGGCTTGCACTGGGCGTGCTCGGCTGGGCGTTGCTGGCCGGGATCGCCGTCTACTTCCTCGCGTTCGCACTGTCTTACACCGGGCGGGGCCACCTCGTCCGAACGCCGTGGTACCGCGCACTGGTGACCCTGCCGGCGGTGGCCGTCGTGTTGCTGGGGACGAACCCGCTCCACGGTCTCGTCTGGACCGATTTCACCGTCGTCGAGGTCGCCGGTCTCGCGGGTGCGACCTACGACCTGCGCCTGTGGGCGACCATCGTCGCGACGGGCGCGGTCCTGATCGCGCTACTGGGGAGTCTCGTCCTGTTCGATACGGTCCTCAGCTACGGCCGGCTGTACCGGGGTGAGGCGATCGCCGTCGGCGTGAGTACGGTGCCGCCGCTGTCGGCCGTCGTCGTCTGGCTGTACGGCATCGGGCCGGTGCCGGCGCTGAACTTCGCGACGGTCATGTTCCTGCCCCACATCGCGCTCGATGCCTACGCCTTCGTCGGCAGCGACATGTTCGACTTCCACCCCGCCACGCGACGGGAGGGCGAGCGGGCCGCCATCGAGGACCTCGGGAACCCCGTCGTCGTCGTCGACGAGCAGAACCGGATCGTGACACTCAACGCCGCCGCCGAGTCGGTGCTGGGCGTCGACAAAGCGACCGCACTGACCGAACCGCTGGCGACGTTTCTGGCCGACGAGACGTTCGACGGTGCGGACACGACCGACCGGGTGACGATCACCACCGACGGTCGCCTCCGAACCTACGGTCTCGCGTCGACGCCACTGGAGAGCGCCACCGAGCGACTCGGGTCGACGATCGTCCTGCAGGACATCACCGACGACATCCAGCGCGAGCAACGTCTGCAGGTGCTCAACCGCGTGGTCCGGCACAATCTCCGCAACGACATGACGGTGATCTACGGCTTCGCCGAGGCCGCCAACGACACCACCGACGACGACGAGGTCACCGACCTGCTCGACACCGTCGAGCGAAAGGCCGACGAACTGGTCGATCTGGGCGAGAAGGCCCGCGCCATCGAGGGCGTGCTGGCAGCCGATCGGACCGAGACGGCCGTCGACCTGCACGCGCTGCTCGACACCGTCGTCGACGAGATCGATTCGCCCACCCCCATCGCTGTCGACTGTCCCGAGCTATCGATCACGACCGATGGGGAAACCCTCGGGGTGCTGTGTGGGGCACTGATCGAGAATTCGGTGGAACACGGTATCCCGGACGAACCGGCGACGGCCGCCGACGGCGACGCACCCGTCCGGGTGGCCGTCGAACGCGACGACGCTGGCATCACCATCACCGTCAGCGACGACGGTCCCGGCATCCCCGAACACGAACTCGACGTACTGGACGCCGGCGAGGAGACCGATCTCGAACACTCGACCGGGCTGGGCCTGTGGCTGTCCTCGTGGGCGACCCGTCGACTCGGCGGGGATCTGACCTTCGAGACCGACGACGGGACGACCGTGACGCTGTGGCTCCCGGACGACGCTGAAACCTCGTCGGCGTGAACCGTCGGGTACGCCACCGGTACGAAGCAGGGGTGTAGATGGAACACTGGCATGGTAAGCCATGGTGAAAGAGCATCCCGTGTCGTGAACAAGACAGAGCATGGAAGATACCGGGTACCTCGCGCTGGCCGACCAGCGCCGACGGCAGATCCTGATCGAACTGCTCGAAACCGTGTCTATCGATCTCTCGGCACTGATCGCCGCGAGCAGCGAGTCCGCCAGGCACGTCCGTATCGCATTGCACCACCGGCACCTCCCGATGTTGGCCGAGGCGGGGTATATCACGTGGAACCCAGCAGCCGAAATCATCGAGCGTGGACCGCAGTTCGACGTGATACGACCACTGATCAAGACCGTCAGCGGAGCGGTCGACACGGACAGCGGACAGGGATCAGCGACCGTCGATTGAGCCGGCCGGCGCTCACGACTCCTCGAGGTCCGCTGTCAGCAGAGTGTGTTCGGTCAGGGTGATGATCGCCCGTCGCAGCCGTTCAGTCGTTGCCTGATCGGAGATGTCCAGTTTCGCGGCCAGTTCCTTCGTCGAGATTCCGCGTGGGATCGAGTAGTATCCCTCGGTCACGGCGGTCAGGAGCGCCTGACGCTGGGGGTAGGAGAGTCCGTAGTACGGCCCGCTCTCGGGCTTGGTCGGATTGTAGATCCGACGAACGTCCAGCCCGATGCCACCGTCTTCACAGTAGGATTTGAACTCCGAGAGCCGCTCGTGGCTGGAAAATCGGAGTTCGAACTCCCAGAGGTCGGCGTGACCGGTCGCTTCCAGTAACTGCGCACCCGTTTTCGAAAACGCCTCGAAGAGCGTGTCGGCATCGATCGACCAGCGAAACGCATACAGCACCCGGTTCTCGTGTACCTCCGTCTGTCGAAGGTTCTCGACGGCCGGGTGTTCGCGCACGACACGCTCGAACTGCTCGCGGTCGTGGTCGTGGACCCAGAAGAACGGGACCGTCCGTTCACCCATCGGCACCATCGTCTCCAGAACGACGGTCACCGGCTCTTCCATGGTGAGAATCCGCCCCAGTTCGAAGTCCGTCGGCGGGATACAGATGTCTGCAATGACGCTCATTATCGTAGTGACGAGACGGCAAGGCAAGAATTGTAGGCCAAATTGAATGTCATGTCGGAATTGAACACATGGTACACCATGCCCCTCTTCGGGGTTTTTATGTTTGCGACACTACTGGTGGATACGGACAACGCAGTCCAGACCTCGAATCACTGACGGCCACACCGGATCGATCGGTTCGTGCGTCTGTCGACGGACGGTCCGACCTTCACGATGACAGACCATCTCGACGACGATATTACGACGGACGACGACTTCGAAGCAGCCCTGACAGCACTCGTCACGGCGGCCCACGAGAACGGCCTCACGGTCGGCGGCCCGTGGCTCTGTCACACCAGCGACGGACTGCCCGACTGGGAAGCGACGATCGTCGAACTCGACGGTAGACGGGCCGACTGAACAACGGAGATCACCGAAATGCAAAGCTCACCCAACGAACCCCTCACCGCGACGATCCTCGAAGCGATCGCCGACCACCGCGGTCTCGCTGTCGACGACCTCGATTTCGTCCTCCAGAACGTCATCGATGCCGACGCGCTGAACGCACTGGCCTGCCACGACGGAGCGGCCTGGTCGTTTTCGTTCACGCTCGACGGCCACACCGTCACCGTCGACAGTGACGGTCTGGTGCTGATCGACGGCGAAGCAGCGGCGGCCGCGTGATTACGACTCGTCTCGCTCGGTGATGCTCACTCAGCGCAGATCTCGACGAAGTTTCGCAAGATCTGCAGCCCCGTCTCACCCGACTTCTCCGGGTGGAACTGCGTGCCGAAGACGTTGCCCGCCTCGTTGGCGACGACGCTGGCGAAGTCGGTGCCGTAGTCGGTCGTCGCGACGACGGCGTGGTCGTCCGCTGGGTCGGCGTAGTAAGAGTGGACGAAGTAGGCGTATTCTCCATCGACGCCCTCCACGAGTGGATGGTCCCGTTGCACGTCGAGTTCGTTCCAGCCCATGTGGGGGACGGTCTGGTCAGCCTCGAAGCGGACGTTCTTGCCCGGGACCAGGTCCAGTCCCTCGGCGTCGCCCTGTCCCGCGTGGTCTGCCTCCTCGCTCGTCGTCAGGAGCATCTGCATCCCGAGACAGATGCCAAAGAGCGGCGTCCCCGACTCGGCCTGCTCGACCAGCGCGTCGCGGAAGGGACCGGCGTTCTCCATCCCCTCGCTGAACGCGCCCACGCCCGGCAGGACGATGCCGTCCGCTGCCCCGAACTCGGCTGGCTCGGCCGACAGCGTGACATCGGCACCGGCCCGCTCCAGCCCACGGGTGACACTGCGGAGGTTCCCGAGTCCGTAATCGACGACGACCACCTCGGCGGCGGTCTGTTTCGTTGCCATACGCTCGCTACACGGGGTATCGGTAAGTGGCTTCCTGTTCGGTCAAACGTCGCGGGAACGCGGTCGCTCGCGGGGAGAGTCTAGAAGTCCCCGAGTCGACGCTGGCCGCTCTCCTCGTCGGTGTAGTCGGCGGCGGTCGCGATGGCGTCGGTGAAGGTCGACTCCTGACTCCGGTCGTACAGCGTCGCCGCCGGGTGGACACACACCAGTAGCTCGCGGCGCTGCCCGGCGATCTCGGGGTCGAACACCTGTCCGGCCTCGCTCGTGACAGCCACGTCCCGCTCCAGCAGGTGCTGGGCGGGCACCTTCCCGAGCGTGACGATCAGTTCGGGGTCGACCAGTTCGATCTCGCGTTCGAGGTAGGGTCGGCAGTTCGCGAGTTCTTCGCTTCGCGGATCGCGGTTATCGGGCGGCCGACAGCGCACGCAGTTGGTGATCCGAACGTCACCGCGGTCCAGTCCGGCGTCCATGAGCGCGTCGTCGAGCACGTCGCCGCTGCGACCGATGAAGGGTTCGCCCCCCTCGTCCTCCTGTGCACCGGGTCCCTCGCCGACGAACAGTAGCTCAGCGTCGGCCGGGCCGGTGCCGTTGACGATCCGTGAGCGGGAGGCCACGAGGTCGTCACAGCGCTCGCAGGCCGTCACGTCGAGACCGTCCATCTGGTCCATGCGCTGGCGTGGGTGGCCGGCGACAAAAGTACACCCGATTACGTCTCAGAGCGGTCGAAGTCGTCGGCGGCGCTGGCTGCGAGTCGCGCCACTCTGAGCGGTTCCGGTCGGCCACCTTCGGGCGTGAAGGCCCGAACCACGTCGTCTGCCGCGCCGTCGTCGATACCGACGCTGCGGACGTACACCGTCTCGTCGGTGACCGACAGGCGTCGCCGGGCGGGCTGGCGCTCGTAGGTCGCCAGCCGATCCGCGACGGTGTCGGCATCGTCGAACGCCTCGCGGATGGCCGATTCGAGGCCGCCGCTCTCCTCGTAGGTGACCGAGACGACCGGCAGACCCGTCTCCTCGTGGAGGCGATGCAGGTCGAGGATGTTGAACCACGCCAGCGCGATGCCCGACAGGAGGAGATAGCGCACGTCGTCGCGGTCGAGGCGCTCGACCATCGCGGCGACGGCGGCAGTCGCGTCGCTCCCGCCGACAGTACAGCGACCGAAAACGAAGCCGTCGGTGACTCTGCTCGCGCGGACGACCGCACCGGCGAGGGTGCTGGTCGAACCACGGTAGGACTCCGCGATACCGAGCGCGCGGACGCCGGCTTTCATCGATGTCGTCGGACCCTGCGCCCGCCGGACGTGGACGGACGGACGCACTGGACGGGATCGACGACTGAACTGCTCACGTGTTTTCGTCTTTGATGTCTGACAGGCGATCCAGCAGTTCGTCGTTCGAGGCCGTAAACTCGAACTCTACATCACCGTCGTGCTCGTTTTCCGACGTGGACAGGCCGTCCTCGTCGTCGTAATCTGTGTCGTACTCCTGATTGTCTTGCTCAGATTCATCGTAGCTCCCGAACCCCATACATGTAACCATTATAGATTCCCCGTGATAAATTACTCGGCGATTATTCCTCCACAGCCACGGTGAACGCGAGAGCAACACCACACTGAAGCGCCGGCCGCCCGTTCTCTCAGGCATGGAAGTCCACACCGTCACCGCGGACGCGGAGACGTTCACCTGCAACGCCTATCTCGTCGACGGCGCGGTCACGACACTGGTCGACGCCGGGGCCTACGCCGGTGTCGTCGGCGCGATCCGGGACCACGTCGACACCGTCGATCGGGTCGTCCTGACCCACCAGCACGGCGACCACGTCGCCGAACTCGACACCGTGCTGGACGCCTTCGACGCCGAGTTGCTGGCCTACGGCGAGCACCCGCGCCGGGACCGCGCGCTCGCGGACGGCGACACGATCCAGCTGGGCGACGACGAGTTCGAGGTGGTGTACACGCCGGGACACGCCGACGACCACGTCTCCCTCGTCTCCGAGACCGCCCTCTTCTCCGGGGACGTGGTCGTCCACGACGACGGCGCGTTCGACGACGGGAGCTTCGGCCGCACCGACTACTCCGGCCAGTCACGCGAACGGCTCATCGAGTCGATCCGCGACCTGCTCGACCGGATGGGCGACGGCGTCGAGCACATGTACGCCGGCCACGGCAGCGTCTTCGACGGCGACGTACGCGCCGTCGTCGAACGGGCGCTAGAACGCGCCGAGCGACGAGAGCCGAAGTATCCCGACGAGTAGCTACTCCAGCAATCGCCCGAGCACGTACAGTGTGGCACCGACCGCAGACAGCGGTGCGTGGACGGTGCTGGTGACGCCGCCGCGACTGATGGCGACCTGACTGGCGAGACCGTCGACGACCGCCGTCACGGCGACGTCGAAGCCGACGCCGTCGAGCGAGCCGACATCGTGGGGTGCAGCGGCGATGAACATCGCGGTCGTGCCGAGGACGACCAGCAGGAGCGTCGTGTGGGTCTGCGTCCAGTTGGGCAGGGACTCGGTGAAGGCGGTGACGATGGCAAACAGGGCAGCGACGGCGACGACGATGCCAGTCACCAGCAGTGGGTCGGCCGTCGCGAGCGTGACGATGGAGACGATGCCGACCGCCACGAGGGCGACGGTGACGCCCATGTACTGCAGCGAGAAGCCGTCGTGGATTCGTAGCGTCCACGTACAGGCCAGCGCGGTCGTGATGATGTAGGCGATCCGGTGCAAGATTGTGGAGATGCCCACGGCGAAGCCACTGGCGGCGAAGACGAACTGCACGACCAGCAGGAGGAGGAGGACACCGACGGCCTCGACGACGCTGATGCCCGGGAACGCCGCCCGGGGGTTCGCTGCGGTACGGTTACTCATAACTGGCTGGTCAATACACGGGCCACAATAAGGTTCTGTGGGATTCGGCCGCGATCACAGGACCACGCCGACGACGGCCGCCCCGGCGGCGACGAGCGCGCCGGCGGCAAAGAGGACGAGCCACGACTGCCCGCCCTCCGGTGGGACCAGTACCGCACGCTGGGGGTCGTCAGGATCGTAGTGGACCGTCACGTCGGCGTCGTCGTGGTACTCACCCAGCAACACGGTCCCGCCACGGCGATCCAGCGGCGACGTGTTCGCCCGCACCCGGTCGTGCTCGTAGGTGATACCGTCGACGGTGTACTCGTAGCGCACGTCGGGCGTGTAGTCGCCCCGCCGAGCACTGGCGTCGGCGTCGAGATCGGATTCGAGCACCGTTCCCGCGGTCGTCGCGTCGTATGGGTTCCCGAGGGCTGTGCGGTAGTACTGCAGGGAGCCGTAGCCAGCGAGCACGAGACCGCCGACGAACGCGAGCAGGAGGGGCGCGATCGCGAGCATGGGGACCGCTCACTGCGAAGAGAGGTATGCCTACCGATAGGCGAGGACACGAGAAGAGCGACGGCTCAGGTCGAGCGGGGTTCGCTGGCCTTCGGGCGGAGCTTCTTGTAGCCGCACTTGCGGCACTTCTCGGTTCGGGCTGGGTTGCGCGCGTTACAGCGCATGCAGATCTGCTTGTTGAGGAGCCGCTCGGACGCTTCTTCGAACTTAGCCATACACGGCTGTTCCCGTCGGCGCGGTTAAGCGTTTCCGAATCGACTCGCAGGAGCGACCCCGTTCGTGTACAGTCTCGACTGGACCACGCTGCACTCGAAACGGTCGCGTGCAGCCGAGTGCCATCGAATCACTCGCTCGTCCGCCACACAGCACGCCACTGCGATCACACAGTAATGGGTCCTACACGAGTCCGAAGATGTTGTTCAGCGCGAAGCCAAGCACGGCGGCAAAGGCAAAGTGCAGCAGGACGAGCGGTGCGGCCGAAGACCACTTCAGTCGGTAGACGTAGCTGATCGCGAACAGATCCGTCAGGAGCGTCGCGCCGATCGTCACCAGCACGAGCAGGCCAGTGCCGCCGTACTGCTGGAGGAGCAAGGAGACGATCGCTGGCGCGACGGCGGCGTACGCGGCCCGCTGGCTGGGGACCTCGCCGATGAAGAACGTCGCAGCGAGGTGGAGCGTGACGGCGTAGAACAGCCACGTCACGAGCAGCGTGACGACGATCGCCAGCAGACCGCTACCGGCGACACTCTGCAGAGGGAGCATGCCCGTCGCTAGGGCGAGCCCCATAATGGAAGCATCGAAGGGAGAGCGGGAGCTACGAGGGGAGAAAATCGGCGAGAACGGACGAACCGTTATTCGAGCAGGCCGAGGTCTTCGAGTCGAGAGACGATCTTGTCGACGGCTTCCTTGGCGTCGTCGGGTTCTTTCCCACCCGTGATGACGAGCTTTCCTGAACCGAACAGGAGCGCAACCACGTCGGGATCGTCGAGGCGATACACGAGACCGGGGAACTGCTCGGGCTCGTACTCGATGTTCTCTAGGCCAAGCCCGATGGCGATGGCGTTGAGGTTGAGCGTGCGCCCCAGATCCGCGGAGGTCACGATGTTCTGGACGACGATTTCGGGATCGTCGTCGACCTGAATGTTCAGGTCACGAAGCTTGTCGAAGACGATACGCAGGCTCTGGTGGACGTCGTCGGTGCTCTTGGCACCGGTACAGACGATCTTGCCCGAACGGAAGATCAGAGCCGCCGATTTCGGCTCCTGTGTGCGGTAGACGAGACCGGGGAACTGCTCGGGATCGTAGTCCGCCCCTTCCAGGTCCATCGCCACGCTCTGGAGGTCGAGTTCTTGCCCAATGCCAGTCGAGGCGACGACGTTTTCGATATTGATGGTTTCCTTGGGGTCAACCATGTCTCGATTTAAAACACGTATTTAAGGCTTATAAAGGTTGATGGCACGACCTGACAGGTCGAGCGCCAGTAATGTCACTCGTGTACTATTTATGCCACTGCGACGGGGACGAGACCGGCACGCTGAAACCCCACAGGCACCCACGTCGGGGCGTGTACGTCCTCGAACTCGCCGGACAGGACGATCCGTTCGCGATCCGGGAAGCCCGGAGCGCCGCCAGCGACGTGACCCCGCTCGCGCCCGGACTGGCGACGGCGCGCGGGATCACCGACCGGATCGAGCACCTCGCGTTCACCCACCACGCGAGCGCCCTGCTCGGGACCTGTGAGCCGACCGTCGCCGACGCCGCCGGGCTACTCGACGCCGCGAGCATCGACCGGACCGGCAGTATCGCGGTGCGAGCGGTCGACGTGCGGTCGACGACCCAAATCGACACCCAGCGCGTCGAGCGCGAACTCGGTGCGGTGCTGGTCGAGCGCGGATTCACGGTCGACCTCGACGACCCGGACCACGAACTTCGGGCGCTCTTTGCCGCGGGCGAGCAGCGCGCCACGGATGCCAGTGAGGTCGCCGATGACGCCGACGGCGTCTGTGCGCTGGGCTGGCAGGCGGCCGCGTCGGTGCGGGACTACGCCGAGCGCGCGCCGATGGACCGCCCGTTCGCCCAGCCCGGCAGTATGGACCCCATGGAGGCCCGCGCGCTGGTCAACATCGCCGGCGCGCGCGAGGACCGCCTGCTCGTCGACCCGATGTGTGGCACCGGCGGTGTCCTGCTGGAGGGGGGACTCGTCGGGGCGACTGTCCTCGGCACGGACGCACAGGCCAAGATGGTCCGGGGCGCGCGCGAGAACCTCGATGCCTACCTCGACGGCGACTACGACCTCGCGCGTGCCGACGCGACCCACCTCCCGATCCAAGATAGCGCGGCCGACGCCGTCGTCTTCGACGCCCCCTACGGCCGCCAGTCGAAGATCGAAGGGGAACTCGACGCCGTCGTTGCGGGCGCGCTCGCGGAAGCCCATCGGATCGCACCGCGTGCGGTACTCGTCGCGGACCGGTCGTGGGAGGCGTCCGCCCGAGACGCCGGCTGGACCGTCGAATCCCGCTTCGAACGGCGAGTGCACCGCTCGCTCGTGCGTCACGTCCACGTGCTGGTGTGAGCGAACTACGAACCCCCAGTTTCCGTCTCCGTAGCCGTGCCAGCCTCCGTCCCGGTCCCCGACTCCGTTTCCGTGCTGGTCCCGTCGCCGCTCCGATTCGCTTCGAGTGCCTGCCACTCGACCCGGCCGCGCTCGCGGATCACGTCCGGCCGGAGGTTCGGGTCGGTGAGCGTGATGCGCGCGAGACCGACCGGGCCGGCACGTGGCTCGGGTAGTGCCGACGGGTCCGACACCTCGAAGTCGGTGTCGGTGCGGTCGCCGACGACGACCCGCATCGCCATGCCGAACGCCTCGTGTGGCGCACACTCGATGTCGTACACGCCGGGCGTGTCGAACGTGTGGAGCCACGTACTTGGCCGAGGCCGAACGTCCGCACCGTCGCCCGACTGTTCGTCGGTCTCCTCGCCGCCTTCACCGGGCTCAGCCGGTGGCTCGGCAATGTCGTCGGGGAGTGAGTCGGGGTCCCAGCCCATGACCGGCGACGAGAAGGGCGCGACGCCGTCGGGAAGCCGTCGCTGCATCCCGAACGCCGGGTGGTACGAGGTGACGTTGTGATCCGGCGTCTGGAAGACGAACCGTACCACGTCACCGGGCTGGACGTGTAACCCCGTCGGCTGGTAGAAGAAATCCGCCGGCCGCTCGGGGTTGGTTGGCGGGCCGATCAGCGTCCGCACGATGTGGACGGTGTTGTCGCCAGCCACTCGCCCGCCGTCGCCCGCCTGTTCGTCGCCACCGTCGCCGTTCTCGTCGTCAGTCTGTGCACTCGCGGCCCCACCGAGGAGGCCGACCGCCGTCCCGACACCCAGTCCCTTCATCACGTCACGGCGGAGCGTTCCGATGTCGAGACCTGTCGCTGTTTTGCTGTCTCGCATACGAACAGAGACGGTACCACGGCGCTTTGTAACGTGGAAGCTACACGAGAGCGGCGCTAGTACGGCGGAACTGTTCGGTAGTAAGGACTCGTCTCGCAGCGACTCGCGGCGACGGACTCACGGACGAAAGCCGGTGTTACTCGCCTGAAAGCAGCGCCAACGCCTCGTCGGTCGGCCCGTCCATCCGAGCGACGAGGTCGCGACAGCGCTCCCGAGCAGCGTCGTCGGCCGTCACCAGCACCATCCCCTCGTCTGGCTGGCCGTAGACGACGCTGGCACCCGCTGGCACCGCGAGTGTCGCCGCCAGAGCAGCGAGGTCCTCCTCGCCGTCGACGACGATCAGCGTCGACCCGTCGTCGGCAAGCCCGGCGACGAGCGCGTCGAGCAGTGTCTCGGTGATCGTCCCCGGTGGGTTCTCGACGGTCCGCCGATGGTCGAAGTAGTCGGCTGTGACCGTCTCGCGGACCGTCTCGTCCACGTCGGTGCGCTTGGTTCGCTCGTCGACGAACGCGACCGCTGGCGTCTCGTCGGCGTTCAAAAGGTGGTAGGTAACGATGTCGCCGACGGCGACGATCGGTTCGGTCGCGTCAGCAAGCAGTGCGTCGGCGTCGGTGTAGATCGGCCCCAGCGGCTCCTTGAGGTCGGCGCGCAGCGACGTTGGCAGGTCGAGTACGAACCCGGACACGTTAGCGAACTTTCAACGCGTACTGCCCGGGTTCGGTCACTTCCATCTCCTCGGCGATCTCGGAGGTCTCGGGGTGGGCGATGACGACGTAGCCGGCCCAGTCCTCGGTCAACGAGGTCGAGCCACAGACCTCACAGGACTCCTCGGCCTCGGCTGGCTGGACGCGATGGCAGTCGCGACAGACGAGTCGGTCAGCCATCAGGTATCACCGGCGTCAGCCTGTGCGGCGCGCTTTTCCCGTTCCTCGGTGAGCCAGCCGTGCTTGCCGAGTCCGACCTGCTTTGCGGTCAGGCCGATCTTGGAGTCGCGGGGATTGCGCTCGTCGATGCTCTTGGTGACGATGCGTGCGCGGACGGCGTCGCCGGTCCCGAGCGTCCGGTTGGACTCGCGAGAGGCGAGCGCCTGTCCCTCCTCGTCGTAGGCCAGATACTCATCAGAGATCTGGGAGACGTGCAGCAGGCCGTCGACCGGACCGATTCCCACGAAGGCACCGAAGTTGACCACTTCGACGACCTCGCCGTCGACGACTTCCTGCATCTGGGGATCGTAGGTCAGCGCGTCGAACTCGGCCTCGTAGTAGACGCCGGGCTTGTTCGGGAGGACGGCACCCTCGCCGATGTCGTGGACGTCGATGACCGAGACGACCGACCCGACGTCTTCGTCCATCCGTCCTTCGAGTTTGTCCTGCAGGAGCTTCTTCACCAGATCTGGAGACACGTCTGCGAGGTGCCGTGGCGGCACTTCCACCGTGTCGCGGAGTCGAACCCGTTTGTACATGTTATGGTTGAGTAATGGCGAGTTTGTTCCGACCCCTTAAACTAATTACTGGAACGCCACGATCCAGCAACCGTCGTTTGAGGGGTGCGTCGTTCGTCACAGCGTGTGTTACGTCGTCGTGACCGGCCAGTTCGAGGACGGCGTCGTCGGCGTAATCGGCCGACGCCTCGCGGACGCCACAGCGGTCTGCGAGATCGCGACCGACGCTGGCCGCCGTCGCTTCCTCGCTGGCACCGTCTGCGAGTTTCTCCAGTTCCGCGAGTACCGACCGGGGGACGAGACAGTCGACCGCGTCGAACCCCAGTCGATCGAGTTCCTCGAACACGCGAACGTCGCATTCGACCGGCATCATGAGTGCGTTCGTGTCCAAGACGATCATTCACGGAGCGTGCCGACGCCGATGAGCCGCCAGCGCGCGCCGACACGTCGGTTGATCGCGATCTTCGCACCGGCTTGTGCACACACCGGGCGCTTGAGCGCGACTTCGCACTCGCCACCGCGTGCGCTCGTCACCGAGCCGACAGTGGTGGCGGTGCCGATCGTCAGCATCAGCGGCTCGCCGGTCGAGATCTCGTCGACCTCGCCGCCCTCGTCGCCGACGATCCGTTCGAGCAGGTCGACGTCCATCTCGAAGCGCTCGCGGGTCGGCGGCAGTGTGCCGGGCGGGCCGGCGACGCGGCCAGCCAGCGCGTCACCCTTCGTGAGCGACGGGTCGAGACCGGTACCGATTCCCAGCAGACCACCGGGCGTGGCCGTCTCGACAGTCTCGCCGCCGGCCTGCAACGACCGAACGTCGGTCGTGACCGGCTGCCACTCGCTCTGGCCGCCTTCCTCGACCTCGCGGCCGGGGCGAAGTTCGATCTCGTCGTCGGCTTCGAGTTCACCCTGAACGAGCGAGCCACCGAGGACGCCGCCCTTGAGGTTCTCCCAGGTCGTGCCCGGACGGTTGATGTCGAAACTGCGCGCGACGAGCATCTGGGGGTCTGCGTCCGGGTCCCGGTCGGGCGTCGGAATCTCGCGCTCGACGGCGTCGATCAGGAGATCCATGTTGACCTCCTGCTGGGCGCTGATCGGGACGATCGGAGCGTCCTCGGCGACGGTGCCGGCGACGAACTCCTTGATCTGTTCGTAGTTGTCCTCGGCCCGTTCGCGGTCGACCAGATCGACCTTGTTCTGGGCGATGACGATGTTGTCGATGCCGATGATGTCCAGTGCCATCAGGTGCTCTTCGGTCTGGGCCTGTGGCACGTCCTCGGTCGCGGAGACCACGAGGACGGCACCGTCCATGATCGCCGCACCGGACAGCATCGTCGCCATCAACGTCTCGTGACCCGGGGCGTCGACGAAGGAAACCGTTCGGACCTCCTCGGTGTCGACGTCGTGCTCCTCACAGTGCTCGGCCGCGGTGAACGCGTCGGGAACCTCGGCTTCGGGACAGCGGCGGAACGTGGCGTCCGCGTAGCCCAGACGGATAGAGATACCACGTTTCATCTCCTCTGAGTGCTGGTCAGTCCATTCGCCTGAGAGTGCCTGGACCAGCGTCGTCTTCCCGTGGTCGACGTGGCCGACGAGTCCGATGTTCACCTCCGGTTGGTTGTGCGATGTCATCTCGGGAGTAATCTTGGTAGGGATTCGCCTCCTGCGAGTGATAAACCTACTGTTTGCGCCCGCAGACGCTCGCGGGCCTGCGAAAGCAACACACGATCTATCGGCGTTCGACGGTGGTGCGTCGACGGATGTGGGTCGCCATCGCCGCGTACTGGGCCGTCGAGACCTCTTTGTGGACGTAGTCGATCCCATGCTCCCGGGCCGCGATCATCAGATCGGTGTCGTCGTCGCTGGTATAGAGGATGCGAACGGCGTCGGGGACGCGCTCGCCGACGCGGTCGAGGAAGGCAAGCCCGTCCATCTGTGGCATGTGGTAGTCGCTGATGACGCAGTCGACGGCGTCATCGAGCGCGTCCAGTCCCTCGCTGGCGCTGGTCGCCGTCGCCACCGACAGCTCGTCGTCGGTCCGTTCGAGATAGATCCCGACCATATCCGCAAGCTGAGGTTCGTCGTCGACGACGAGCACGTCGATCACTCCAGCACACCCACCGGCATCACCCACGGTTGCCATCACTGGATTCCTACAGCAGGGAACGTCATAAAATACCATGCCAATCACCCACGAGAGAAAGGAGGTATCGCAAGTGAGCGGATCTCTCACACTGGAGACGCTCGAAACGCTAGTCACACACCACCGGCCGGATGCGTCCGACAGTCGGTAGCTGCTACGCTTTTGTCCGTCGATCCCGTTGCTCCGAGCGTGCGGGAGTTCGCCTTCGAGGTCGCGCTGTGTCGCGCTATCGAGCGCGAGTCGGTCGTGGCCCGACAGCTCGGTGCGAGCGTCCACGGCCGTCGGGTCGTCGATGTCGTCAGCGTCGACCCCGGGCCGGCGTTCGACGAGCGAGCGGCGATCACACCCGAGCGACTGCCCAGTGGGGCCATCGAGGCCGACGTGGGACCGGGGCGGGCACGCTACTGGAAGGACGCCTTCGACTGCCACCCCGACCGGGCCGAACGGGCCATCGAACTGGCCGTCGAGCGTGGCTTCTTCGAGCGAGAGCGACGCGGCGGGCGCACCTACGTCCGCCAGACGACACGCTACCCCGACTGGTTCGACCGGATCGTCGCCATCGAGAACAAACCCGATCTGGGCCGCCCCGGCGATCTGGAAGCGCAACTCCGAACCGACGTGTCGCTCGCGGTCGCGGACGAAGTCGTGCTGGCGACAGCGTCCCACGTCACCGGCGCGCACCTGAATCGCATCCCCGAAGAAGTCGGTGTCTGGCGGTTCGATCCCGAGACCGGCGAGCGCGAGGTCGTGCGCGAGGCGGCCGCGCTCCCAGTCGACGAACCGGGCGTCGAACTGCTCGACCAGCACCCCGGGCGGACCGACGTGCGGATCGTCACGGCCAGCGAGAAGGCGCGCCTGCGACGACGGATCGCCGAGCGCGCCTACGGCAAGGGGTGGCGCACCTACGATATGCCGGCCTGCCGCCAGTGTCGACCCGACGCCGACGGCCTGCCCTACTGCGCGTGGAAGGACCGGCCAGTCCACGCAAACGAGGAATGCGGAGGCGACTGTGGGGGGTTCGAGGCGAGTGAGGTACCCGAGATCGACCGCGAGCGCCTCCGCGACGAGCGGACGCCGTGGGACCCCGATCCGCCCGGCCGCCAGCGGACCCAGTCGGGGCTAGATCGGTTCGGCTAGTCGACCGAATCGTCGAAGCGCTCACCGTCGACCGTCGGCGCTTCGTCGGCGACGTGCTCGCTGTGACCGGTGCGGGCCTGATAGTTCGCAGAGCCGGCGATGGCGGCACACAGTCCGATCCCGAGGACGAACACCCAATCGATCGCCCCCGCGACGTACTGGAACGTGCCCGCTGCTGCGGCCGTACAGGCGAGGGCACCCCCACCCGCTTCCAGAACGTGGCGCAGATCCATGCCCAGTGGATGGGCAGCGAAGGGCATAGTTCTGCGGTTGACTCACGACACGCGGAGTGGCTGGCGGTCGCCGTAGGTGAGCGTCCGCCACAGCCACTCGACGGGGCCGAATCGGAAGGAGCGCAGCCACAGCACCGACAGGGGGACCTGCACGGCCCAGATCGCGAGGACGACGCCGGCCATCTCGACCCTGCTGAGAGAACCGAACAGACCGAGTCCGTGACCGTAGAAGAGAGTCGTCGCGACGACGGTCTGGAGCAGGTAGTTCGTCAGCGCCATCCGGCCGACGGCGGCCATCGACCGAACGGCGAGACCGTCGGGGCGAGCGCGACAGTACAGCGTGATCGCGCCGATGTAGCCACCGGCGACGAGCAGGCTCCCCCAGTGGTTGAACTGGAGCCAGTACAGTGCCGCGCTGGCGGCCCAGTCGCTGGCTTCGATGTACCAGACGCCAGCGCCGACGACTGCGAGACCGACGAAACCGCCCGCGACGAGTCGCCAGTAGTCCCGCGCCGGGCGTTCGCTGGTCAGCACGCCCCAGCGGTACAGCGCCATCCCGAAGAACATGGAGCCACCGGTACGCCACATGGTCGACCCGAGGAAACCGGAGGTCTGACGGGACAAGGCGGTCGGTACACGGTGTTCGAGCTGTGTGAGCCAGCCGCTCCGGTAGATATCGATTTCGCGCTGCAGCGTCGCCGTGGCGGGCTGCCACTGATCGGCGATCACCGAGGGACCCTGAAAGAGGGCGGCGAGCAGCTCGGAGAGGAACGGCGCGAGCAGAAAGATGAGACCGTATTTTGCCAGCAATCCGGGGCGACGGTCACGGAACTGCACGAGCAGGAATCCGAGCAGAGCGTAGGCCACGAGCACGTCCCCGTACCACAGCAGGTAGGCGTGTGCCAGCCCGATCACCAGCAGCCACGCGTTGCGGCGGCGGAACAGCCCCGTCGCGTCGGCTGTCCCGTCGTCAGCCCCATCGCCCGTCCTGTCGGCCTTCCCATCGAGAAAGAGGAGCACGCTGGCGCCGAACAGCGCCGAGAACAGCGTGATGAACTTCGATTCCGCAAAGAGATGACCAAGCAGCCACACCCAGTAGTTCGCGCCCGTGAAATCGCCGTACACAGTCGGATTGAACAGGACGGCCTCGGGCATCGCGAACACCCGAATGTTGATGACGAGGATGCCGAGGACGGCGACGCCCCGGATCGCGTCCAGACTGACGATGCGCTCGTCTGGCGGCGTCGGTGTCGACCCACTCATAGCTCGAATCGCTCCCCATCGACGGCGATGTCGTCGGCGAACGCGTGCTCGGGCGGGACGAAGTGAGCGGTGTGGACGATCCGGTAGTCGTCGGCGTCGAGGTCGTCGGCCAGCGCCCGCGCACCGGTCAGGGTCATGTGCTTGGTACCGAAGGTCCGGGGGACGCCGTCTTCGTCCTCGTGGTCGCCGCCGACGGGGTGGTGAGCACAGAGGTCGGCGTGGACGATGCCCTCGACGAGCGCGAGGTCCGCACCGCGCAGGACGGCACGAGCCTCGGCGTCGATGGCGTAGCTCGTATCGCCCGAGATCGCGAGGCTCGCGCCGGTCGCTGGCTCGTCGATGCGCAGGCCATAGGAAACAAGCGGCGGGTGGACGACCGGGACGAGTGTCACCTCGAAGCCCGCCGCAGTGAACGACTCGAACGGCGTCCGACCGTGGACCGTGATCCGGTCGAGGTAGTCGTAGCGCTCCCGGACGGTCTCGGCGACGCTCTGGCCGGTCGCTGGATCGGTCTCGTCGGCGGCAGAGACGGGCAGCGAATCGACCAGTCGGTAGACGTTGCCAAGTCCATCGAGGTGGTCGAAGTGGATGTGCGTGACGACCGCCGCGTCGGGCAGGGGCACGTCCTCACGGAGGAACTGATGGCGAAAATCGGGGCTGAAATCGACGAGCAGCGACCGCTCTCCGTGCTCGACGTGGACCGAGAAGCGCGTCCGTTCGACACCGCGCTCGCGGGCCTGCTCACAGGTCGGACAGTCACAGCCGACCGTCGGCGTCCCCGTCGTGTCACCCGTCCCAAGCAGCGTAACCCGCATCGTCTGTGGCTCAGTGTCTCACCGGCAAAGGGATGGCGCTCTGTCGGTCAGACGGATAATTGTCGTCGTTTGCCCGGTCGACTGCACGACGGTGCGCGGTCGACCCGGTCAAGATTTACAACAAACCGTATCAGTCGTCGTCGGCGTGGTCGTGGTCGTGGTCGTGATCGTGATCGTGATCGTGATCGTGCCCACCGTCGGAGGCCGCCTCGTCGCCGCCACCGGAGATGTCGCCCCCGGCGACCAGCGCCTCGTGGTCGCCCTCGATCATGTCCATGTTCTTGAGGTTGTCCCGTTCCTCGAAGTCCGCGACGGCGTCCCGAAGGTCCTGCTGGGTGAGCGTCGTCCGTTCCTCGGTCAGTGCTTCGAGGACCGCCTCACGCAGGACGAGCCGGAGGTCGCTGCCGGTCAGCCCCTCTGTGATGTCGGCCAGTTTCCCCGGCTCGAAGTCGACGATGTCCATCTCCTGTGTGACGATGCGGAAGATATCCCGGCGCATGTCCCGGTCGGGCTTGGGGAAGTTGACGATCTCGTCGAAGCGCCGCCACGCTGCGGCGTCCAGTTGGTCGGGGTGGTTCGTCGCGCCGATCAGGAGCACGTCGTCCTGAATCAGGCTGACCTCGTCGATGGACTTCAACAAGGTGTTGACCGCGCGCTTGATCGCCGCGTGCTCGTCCGACGAGCGGGTCTTTGCGACGAAGTCGAACTCGTCCATAAAGAGGATACACGGCGACAGGCGCTTGGCGACCTCGAAGGTCTTCTCGACGTTCTTCGCAGTCTCACCCAGATACTGCGAGGTGATCATCGACAGCTTCACCTCGACGAACGGGAGGTCGAGGTCCTGTGCGAGCGCGCGTGCGACACTGGTCTTCCCGGTGCCCGGCGGCCCGACGAAGAGGAGTTTGCCGATCTCGCGCAGCCCGATCTGGGCGAGGTAGTCGCGGTGCTCGATCGCCTTGACGATCTTGAGGATCTCGGACTCCTGATCGGGTGTGAGCACGAGCTGGTCGAGGGTCATGTCGACCTCTTCGGGAGCGCGGACCTCGACCAGATCCAGCATCCCCTCTTCCTCTTCTTCCTCGTCGAACGCGTCGTCCAGCAACGCGTCGATCAGCGCGCGGTCGGCCCGAGCCGGTCGGTTTTGCTTTCTGGCTGTCTCGTAGTCGACGCCGTCGATGTCGTCGCCGAACTCGCGGGCCAGCACCGGATTGGCGAGCAGGCGTTCGGCGTCGGCGCGTTTGGCGTACCACTCCTCAGCCATCGATCGGTCGGTAAAGGAGATCGCGCCGGAAAATTCGTCCCGGTCGGTAAACATCAGTCCCGAGATGGCTTCCCATGGCCGTTCGATCCCCGTCGCCGTCGTCGCGGCGTTCGCCGTCGGCGTCAGGGGCCGCTCGATCTCCCCGTCAGTCCAGAACGCTGCCCGGTAGGCCGGCGGGAGATCGTCGGGTTCCAGATCGCGCTGCTCGGAATACACCGTCGTCGTCAGCAGGAACTCGACGATATCTAGCTCCAGATCACTCATTCCCACAACAGTACTCGTGGGAGCGGGATAAGTAAATCGAACCCGCGGCGGTGTGGGTGCCAGTAGCGAGGGGTAAACGGGAGACACCGGTGGCGAAGTTTGTGAGTTTTTAACACGCTCGCGCCCGACGGGTGGGACATGTCACAGACGCCAGTCGTCGTCGACGCAGTGCGAACACCACAGGGGAAAGAAGACGGTGTCTACGCCGACGTACGGAGTGAGGACCTTTCGGTCCCGCTCGTCAATCAGTTGCTCGCCAGTACCGGTATCGAGTCAGCGCAGGTCGACGACCTCATGTGGGGCTGTGCCCAGCAGCGAGGCGAACAAGGTAATAATCTCGCGCGCGTGATCGCGCTGCTCTCGGATCTGGGCGAATCGGTCCCGGGAACGACGGTCAATCGCTGGTGCGCGTCGTCGGCACAGGCCGTCGCGTCCGCCGCCGACGCCATCGCCGCCGGCCAGCGCGACTGTCTGATCGCCGGCGGCGTCGAGTCGATGTCCCGGGTGAAGATGGGCGAGAACACCCACAACGTCCATCCCAAGCTCGCCGAACTGTACAACATCGGCGAACTCCAGATGGGAATGACCGCAGAGAAGGTCGCCGAGGAGTACGACGTGAGCCGGGCGGCACAGGACGAGTACGCCGCCCGCAGCCAGCAACGCGCCGCCGAAGCCACCGAGTCGGGCCGCTTCGACGACGAAATCGTTCCCATCGAGACCGACGACGGCACCGTCGACGCCGACGAGGGAATCCGGCCAGAGACCACCGCCGAGAAGCTCGCGGGCCTGCCGACCGTGTTCAAATCGGAGGGAACGATCACGCCCGGCAACGCCTCGCAGGTCTCGGACGGCGCGGCCGGTCTCATGCTCACCTCGAAGGCGTTCGCCGAGGAGCACGGTCTCGAAATCATGGCCGAAGTCGGGGCACACTCCGTGGCCGGCGTCGACCCCACGGTCATGGGCATCGGCCCGGTCCCCGCCGTCGAGAAACTCTGTGAACGCACCGGCCGGGACCCCGACGACTACGATCTCGTCGAACTCAACGAAGCCTTCGCCAGCCAGACGCTGTACTGCCAGCGCGAACTGGGCTTCGACGACGACAGCTTCAACGTCAACGGCGGGGCCATCGCCATCGGCCACCCGCTCGGTGCCACCGGCGCACGCCTCCCCGTCACGTTGCTCCACGAGATGGAGAAACGGGACGCGAAGCTGGGGCTGGCGACCGAATGCGTCGGCTTCGGACAGGGACAGGCCATCGAGTTCGAGCGCGTGGAGTAGGGCGAGTCTCCACGGTTAGCATTCGCGCGGATGAGTGGTCCGAAGGACCCGGTAGTCCGCGCGATTCACTCGATCGAACGAAGTGAGATCGAGCCTTTTTCACCCATGTTTTTGCGCGAGTGGTTCCCGCAGTGAGCGAAGCGAACGAGGAAACCCGAAGCGGAAAAAGATGGATGCCGAGAAACGGGACGCGAAACTGGGGCTGGCGACCGAATGCGTCGGCTTCGGACAGGGACAGGCCATCGAGTTCGAGCGCGTGGAGTAGAAAGAGCATCCGGCGACGGAGTCGCCGGTTCTCTGCCGTCGAACAGCGTGAGACGGCAGCCTTTTTCACCCATGTTTTTGCGGCGAGCGGTGCGCGGAGCGCACCCGAGTCGGAAAAAGATGGATGCCGAGAAACGGGACGCGAAGCTGGGGCTGGCGACCGAATGCGTCGGCTTCGGACAGGGACAGGCCATCGAGTTCGAGCGCGTGGAGTAAGCAGAGCATCCGCGCCGCAGGCGCGGTTCACTGGAGTCGAGCGAAGCGAGACTCCAGCCTTTTTCACCCATGTTTTTGCGACGAGCGGTGCGCGGAGCGCACCCGAGTCGGAAAAAGATGGATGCTGATACTGCCGGCTGTAACTTCGTGAAGATCTTCGCCACCCCGGGGTGGCGAAATCGTTCACAGATTTACAGCCGGTAGTATGAGAACTATAGAGACCTCATAGCAGCCCTTTCCAGTGAGAATCGACGACTGCTTTCCAATGGCGACCACCACAGACGCGTTCGGTGACGCCGTACGCGAACAGACCGACGAGTATCTCACGGCAGTCAGGCAGTGTGTGGCGACGTTACCGCCCGCGTTGTTCGGGTACGGCCAGAGCGAGTTCGCCAGCGGCGTGTCGGCACTCGTCGCGAGTGAATCGGTCTGTGACGATCGATTGCGGACGCTGCGGACGACACTCGGGACCGCGGAGCCAAATTACACCGAAGTGTATCTCAACAGCGCCACGGTCATGGAGCTGTTCGTCCTGCTGGACGAGGTGCCAAACTGCGCCGAGCAGTTCCTCCGCGAACTCGACGCGGTCCGGCGCCCCCTCGACGAGGGGACGACCGACGCGCTCACGCAGATGGCCGCGCTGGCGGCCCGTGCGACCCGCATCCTCACCGAGGCGATCGATTCCGTCGTCGCCGGACTGGTCGAACCGGGCGAGACCCCGGCGATCGTCGACGCCGTCGATCAGGTGGCCGTCCTCGAAAGTCGCGCCGACGATCTGAAATACGAGATCATCACCGACGCCTTCGACACGCTACCGACGGCCGAGGCCGTCGTCGTCCGGGATCTGGCCCGCTCGCTCGATGCGGCACTGGACGCCGCCGAAGATACCGCGGATCAGTTGCTGTACGTCCACGCCGGCGCGTAGCGTCGCCGACAGTCCACGCACCGCCCGTTGGGAAGCGTTCGCACGGCTTTATCAGGCGGGCAATACTGGACAGAGCCATGAACATCGAACGGATCTTCGAGCAGATTCCCTTCGCGCAGGAACTCGGTATCGAATTCGAAACGGTCGAGAACGGCCACGCGGAGGGACACCTGCCGCTGCGGGCGGAACACTCCTCGAACCCCGGACAGCTGATCGCCCACGGCGGGGTCACCTACTCACTGGCCGACACCGTCGGCGGGGCGGCCGTCGTCTCCCAGTCCGAGTCCGTCTCGCCGACGATCGATATGCGGATGGACTATCTCGCACCGGCGACGGGGGACCTGCGAGCGGTCGCTGACGTAGTTCGAATCGGTGGGAGCGTCGCCACCGTCGACATCGAGGTGTACGCCGCCACTGGAGTGAACGCCAGTGAACCCCCGGACGCGGACGCGTCCGGGAATGCGGACGACCACCACGTCGCCAGCGCCCGCGGTGTCTACAAAACAGGAGGGCAGGGAGAGCGGACGCCCTGGACCGAGGGACGGGACGGCGAGAACGGCGCGTCCGATCCCGGGACGGTCGAGGACTGACGGTGTCGACCTAGCCGCTTACGTCGGACTTGACCATCTTCATCCCTTCGCGGACGGAACTGCGCCGGCCCAGCAGCGTGATCTTGTCCCCTTTCTCGATCACGTAGTCGGCGGTCGGGACCAGCGTCTCGTCGTCACGCGTGACGAGTGCGATCAGGCAAGCGTCGGGGAGCATCGGACCGATCTCACTGACCGGCTTGCCGACGAAATCGCCACCCTTGACGGCGACCTCTTGTACGTCGCCGTCCCGGCCCACGTCGGTCATCCAGTTGGCGATGGCCGGGCGCTCGATCTGGTTGTCCATGGCCCAGGCGGTCGCCATCGACGAGGAGATGGTTCGAACACCGAGATCCTCGAACGCCTCGACGTTGTCGGGGTTGTTAGCCCGGGCGATGACGTTCTCGACGTCGAACTTCGATGATGCCAGTTGGGACACGAGGAGGTTCACGTCGTCGTCACCGGTCGCGGCGGCGACGATCTTGGCGTTGTCCGCGCCGGCAGAGCGTAACACCTCGGTGTCGGTGCCATCACCCCATTCGACGGTGAACCCGTCGTTGCGGGCGCGTTCGACGATTGGCTTTTCCTGTTCGATCATGACGATGTTCTCGCCACGGTCTTCGAGGCGTTCGGCGAGCGATCGGCCCACCTTCCCGCCTCCGACGATGATGACTCGCATTGGTATCACATCCAGGTATTCGGCGATGTAGCGCGCAAAGCCGCCTTCGAAGACGGCCGTCAGCAAGATTGCGAGGAAGACGACGCCCAGTAGGAGACTCGCCTGCTCGTTGAGTCCCGGCTGGCCCAGCTCCTCGGCGGCAGTCCGCAGTTCGACGGCAAACAGCGTCGCGACCGACGCAGGAATGATCCCGCGCGGGCCGACGAGGCTCATGAACGTCCGTTCCTGTACGGTGAAACGGTCACCGAACGTCGAGAGGAAGATCAGGGCCGGGCGCAAGACGAGCGCCATCACGACGACCACGGCGACGCCGGCCAGTCCGACCTCGCGGAGCGTGTCGAACTGCAGGAGCGCCGCGAGCGTGATGAACACGAAAGAGAGCACGAGCAGCGTGATGTCGCCTTTGAAGTCCTCGATATCTTCCTCGTAGGGAATGTCGGCGTTACCGAGCAGGAACCCGGCGGTCGCGACGGCGGCGACGCCGGCCTCGCTCGCCAGCGAGTTCGCCGTCGCGAAGGCGACGAGCGCGCCCGCGAGCACGAGCAGGCGGGCGTTACGCGGTGCGTCGCCGGGCGCGAGGTCAACGTAGCGCACGAAATAGTAGAGGAGGCCGGCGACGATGACCCCAAAGAGCAAGCCGACGCCAAGGCGCTGGACGAATCCCAGAATCAGGCCGTGGGAGTCGGCGGCGGGGTTGATGATCTCGAAGAAGACGACCGCAAGGATGGCGGCACTCACGTCGTTGACGATCCCCTCCGTTTCCAGTGCAGCGGCGACCCGATCACGGACGGGAACGACGCGGAGGATCGGCGTGACGACGGTCGGCCCGGTGGCGGTCAACAGCGCACCGATCGTCAGCGACAGGCCCCAGGAGGCCCCCAACAGGAATCTGACGGCCGCGGCAGTGCCGACCAGTGCGATGAGCGCACCGATCGTGACGATCCGAACGGACGCCGCCGGGGCTTCGCGGATCCGTTCGATCTTGAGGTGAAACGCACCTTCGAAGACGATGATGGCGACGGCCAGTCCGACGATCGCGGGCAGTGCGTCCCCGAACGACGCGGGGTCGATGATCGGCGACCCGATGCCGGGAAGGAACGGCGCGACGGGTCCCAGCAGTAGTCCTGCCCCGATGTAGAAGATGATCGTCGGGACTTTGAGTCGATCGGCGAGCAACTGCGCTAGGACACCGATCGCGATGATTCCCGCAACCAACAGTATCAGTTCGGTAGCCGCCATCGTCTAGGCGGGCCATTGGGTCGCCCTCTTATAAACGCACTCACTCCCGCCGAGACTGCCGGAATCGACAGCCACCGAACGGCCCGTTTCGCGGTTTTTCGTGGCGTGGGTTCTGCGGTACGTCGTCTTCGTTACCGGTCGTCGAGGTACGTCAGGACGCCCCGGACGTTCATCGCGACCTCGGCGCGGGCCTTGTGCTCGCTCCAGATGGGCGGCGTCTCGACGGTGTCGACGAGGTGGTCGACGACAGCGTCGTCGCTGTCGTGGCGCTCGCGTTCGCGTTCGACGGTCTCGACCCACTCCGTGAGCACCGTCCGGTACTCGTCCAGCCGATCGGCACTACGGGTGGGACCGAAGTGGGCGTACAGCAGCCACGACCGATCCAGTGCGCCGAGCAGTTCCACGTCGGCGACCGCCTGTTCGAAGTCGAAGTTCGGCGGCGGACTCGTGACGTGGACCTCGTCGGTCGAGGGGGTGTAGATGCCGGCGGCGTCGGCGGTGAACACGCCGTCGAGCGTGGGCGCGTCGAAGACGACCTGATGGGGGGCGTGGCCCGGAACCGACCGGGCGGTCAGCGACTGGCTCCCCAGATCGATCTCGTCGCCGTCGGTCAGCGTCTCGATGCGGTCCTCGGGGACGGGCGTCGGTTCGGTGTAGTACTCGATCTGATCGCCGACGGCCGCTTTCGTCCCGGCCCACAGGCGTTCCGGGTCGGCGAGGTGGCGCGCGCCGGACTCGTGGACGGAGACGGTCGCGTTCGGACAGTCCTCGACGAGCAGGCCCGCGCCGCCGGCGTGATCGAGGTGGACGTGCGTGAGCGCGACGACTTCGAGGTCCGTGGGCGCGACGCCCGCCTCGTCCATGAGAGCGTGGACCCGTTCGACGTTGGTCCCCAGCCCCGTATCCACGAGCGCAGGCCGCTCGCCGTCCAGCAGATAGACGGACCCGTACTCCTCGACGTCGTACATGCCGGTGTCGACGTACCAGAGATCTTCGTGGACCGACTGTGCCCGAACCACGTCGCCGATTGTCATACCACAACACGGTGGCGGTACGGGGATAAACGTAGCGGGGGGTTTGGCTCATGACAAAGTAACTGTTACCCTGCGGGGAGACAGACAGTGAAAGTAGATGACGGACGACAGTCCCAACCACGGCACAGCCGAAGTGGACACAAAGACGAGTCGACGACGGGGGAAATCGAACGACGAATGGTGGCCAGAACAACTGAGTCTGGAGATTCTCGACCAGAACGCCCGGAACGTCGATCCGATGGGTGAGGGCTTTGACTACGCCGAGGCGTTCGAGAGTCTCGACCTGGAGGCGGTCAAGGAAGACCTCGAAGCACTCATGACCGACTCGCAGGACTGGTGGCCGGCCGACTACGGCCACTACGGGCCGCTGTTCATCCGCATGGCGTGGCACAGCGCCGGCACCTACCGCGCCAGCGACGGCCGGGGTGGCGCGGCCGGTGGGCGACAGCGCTTCGCACCGATCAATAGCTGGCCCGACAACGCCAACCTCGACAAGGCCCGCCGTCTGCTCTGGCCGGTCAAGCAGAAGTACGGCCGCAAGATTTCGTGGGCCGACCTGATGATTCTGGCCGGCAACGTCGCCATGGAGTCGATGGGCTTTGCGACGTATGGCTTCGCCGGCGGTCGCGAGGACGCCTTCGAACCCGACGACGCGGCCTACTGGGGACCAGAGACCGAGATGGAGGCCAACGAGCGCTTCGACGAACCCGGCGGGATTCAGGAGGGGCTTGGCGCGTCCGTGATGGGCCTGATCTACGTCAACCCCGAGGGACCGGATGGCCAGCCAGACCCGGAAGCCTCCGCGAAGAACATCCGCCAGACGTTCGACCGCATGGCGATGAACGACGAGCAGACCGCCGCACTCATCGCCGGTGGCCACACCTTCGGGAAGGTCCACGGCGCGGACGACGGCGACCACCTCGGACCCGAACCCGAGGCCGCGCCCATCGAACAGCAGGGCCTCGGCTGGGCAAACGAGTACGGATCGGGCAAGGGCAGCGACACGATCACCAGCGGTATCGAGGGACCGTGGACGGCCTCCCCGACCGAGTGGGACATGGGCTACATCGACAACCTCCTCGAATACGAGTGGGAACCGGAGAAAGGCCCCGGCGGCGCGTGGCAGTGGACGCCCAAGAACCCCGAGGAAGTGGCCGACGCACCGGACGCCCACGAGGACGGCGAGCAGCTACCGATGATGCTCACGACCGACATCGCGCTGAAGCGAGACCCCGAGTATCGTGAGATCATCGAGCGCTTCCAGGACAACATGGCCGAGTTCGGCATCGCCTTCGCGAAGGCCTGGTACAAGCTGACCCACCGCGACATGGGCCCGCCCGAGCGGTTCCTCGGCCCAGAAGTGCCCGAAGAGGAGATGCTCTGGCAGGACCCGCTGCCCGACGCCGACCACGGCCAGATCGGCGAAGAGGAAGCCGAACTGCTCAAAGACGAACTGCTCGATTCGGACCTCTCGGTCTCTCAGCTCGCCAAGACCGCGTGGGCCTCGGCATCGACCTACCGCGACAGCGACAAGCGCGGCGGAGCAAACGGGGCGCGCATCCGCCTCGCACCCCAGAACGAGTGGGCGGTCAACGAACCCGAAGAGCTGGAGACGGTGCTGTCGACGCTCGAAACGATTCAACAGGAGTTCAACGACTCGCGCTCGGACGGAACGCGGGTCTCGCTCGCGGACCTGATCGTCCTCGGGGGCAACGCCGCGGTCGAGCAGGCGGCGGCCGAGGCCGGCTACGACGTCGACGTGCCCTTCGAACCCGGCCGCGTCGACGCCACCGAGGAACACACCGACACCGATTCCTTCGAGGCGCTCAAGCCCGACGCCGACGGCTTCCGCAACTATCTGGGCGAGGACAACGACCGAACGGCCGAGGAGCTACTGGTCGACAAGGCCCACCTGCTGGACCTGACCCCCTCGGAGATGACGGTGCTCGTCGGCGGCATGCGCGCACTGGGCGCGACCCACGGCGACGGTCAGGGCGTCTTCACCGACGACGCGGCGACGCTTTCGAACGACTTCTTCACGAACCTGCTCGGCATGGACCACGAGTGGGAACCGGTCTCAGAGGAGCGAGAGCTGTTCGAGGTCCGCGACCGCGAGACCGGCGAGGTCGAGTGGGAAGCGACCCGCGTCGATCTGATCTTCGGCTCCCACTCCCGGCTGCGGGCGATGGCGGAAGTGTACGCCGGTGAGGAAGAGCGGTTCGTCGAGGACTTCGTCGACGCGTGGCACAAGGTCATGACGCTGGACCGCTTCGATCTGGAGTGATCTGAACGACTTCCGGTCGACGACCCGGTTTCTCACTGCGATCCGTGGCGGTTTTTCGCGATCAGTATTCGCCCGAGGGAGTACGGTTATATGTATGTGGCACACAGTAGCACACGGATCGCTATGCAACCGTGCCACAACTGTCAGGCAGTTATCGACGAGTACATCCTCGACAAACAACTCGAACCCCTGCGAGAGCTGACAGTCGACGACTTCAACGTCTGTGCCGACTGCACGACGGTCGTTGACGACGCGTGCGTGGAGTGTGGCGGCGCGGTCTACGTCCCCCGAGGTGAGCAGACGGTCCCCGACTACTGTCCGGCGTGTCGATCCGACGTGCTGGCCGAGACCGGCGAAGACCCCGGCTGGACGGTCGACGCGAGTTCGGCCTGATACGGAACGTTGTAGCAATGTACCGGTGAGGGACTACCCGTTGCGACGCTCACCGGCAAGTACAGACAACGTTCCGTATGAGCGGAACGAACCGGTGCTTTGCGGTGCGGTCGACCTTTCGCATGCATGGTAGGACACACGTCGAGCGCGTGCGCCGTCGTGCGGCGGCGGTGATCGACGCTCGATCAGCCGAAACCGGGTCCTCCCGTAAACAGCGGTTTGAACCGGTCTATACGGGAGCAAATCGAAGTGAATCGCGTTAAATCGACCCCAAAACGGGTGCAGCGTCGACCCCCCTTTTCCCAACCCAGCGGCATGGATCGGATGCGATGATCGAACACGCACTGCCCGTGATGGCAACGTTTGCGACTGACACTGTACAGATGGCTGCACAGGCCGGCCCGCCGGCAGACCTGCCCGCGAACGTCCCGGCGTTCGTCGGCGAGGTCGTGGACGCGGTCGGACGGTCGGCCGGTGACACGATGAACGGTCTCGGCGAGACGGTCAGCGACCTGACGCCGGGCGGTAGCGAAACGGCCGCCGCGACGGGAGCAGGCCCCAGCGACGCGGCCGCGAACGCGAGTGACGGCATCGAAAACGCGAGCGACGCTGCAACAGTCAGCGACGCCGCTGCGGACGCAGTCGGCCGATAGAACGTCCTGCGCTCCAGTTCCCTCGCCGTTCGGAGTGAAACCGTCCCCTGTTTGTCACCGGATGGCGGATCACTCGACGGCGTCCAGCAGAATCTCCTCGAAGTGCTCGACCAGGGTCGAGTAGTGGCCCGCCTCGACGACGGTCACGTCAGTCCCCGGGAGGCGACTCGCGAAGGCCTGCGCGACAGGGAGCGGAACCTGCCCGTCGTTGTGGCCGTGCCACAGCGACAGTTTCGGCGCGCAGTCGGCCGGGTCGAACCCCCACGGCTCGCCCAGCATCGGGAACTCGTGGGCCGATCCCTTGCCGCCCTGAGCGAACGCCGCTGCGGCGTCGGCCACGAGAACGCTGCCGTCCGGCGAGTCGAACAGTGCCTGATCGGCGTCGGACGCCCCGCCCTCGATCATCGCGCGAAAGCGGCTGGGCCAGTTTCGCGCCAGCCAGCCCGTGAGACCGAAGACGCCCCGCGAGAAGCCCGGCACGTGCCGGGTGGCCGCGGTCAGCCGGCGGTTCGACGCCGTCGCGTGCTCTTTGGTCGACGGCGGCCCGGGACTGGAGACGAGAACGCTCTGTGTGACACGGTCGAGTTCGTGGGCGCAGGCAGCCGCGTGTGGACCGCCGGCAGAAAAGCCCACGACCGAGACAGTATCGAGGTCGAGCATCTTGCACAGCGCTCGCACGTCGTCGGTCCACGCAAGCAGGTCGCGACCGGGCTGGAACTCCGACTCGCCAAAGCCCGGTCGGTCCGGTGCGATCAGGCGCACGTCGTGGTGCTGGGCTTGCTCGTCGAACAGCGACCACATGAGCCGCGACCCCGGGTTCCCGTGACAGCAGACGACTGGCCTGCCGTCGGCGCGACCGTACTCCTCGTAGGCGAGGCGACGCCCGTCGTCGACGACCACCGTCTCTGGTCCGCTCATTGACGACGATACTGGCCCGGCCACTATATAAGCGGGCGATCCAAATCCGGGATCGGCCGGACGCCGTGGGCGGTCGTCGCGCGGACGGCGTCACTCGACGAGTGCGTTGATCTCCTCGATGAGGGCGACGATCTCGTCGTCGATCTCCTCTGCAGTGAAGTGTTCCGCGATCGGTCCCGAGTGATGTCGTTCGCTGTACGATCCCTGTGCGACGTGTTCTCGGAATAGTGCGTCGACGGTCCCCTTGTCCAGCGTCGCACCCTCCGTGTACTGGCGGACGTTCGCTTCCGACGTATCGAGCATCGAAGCGATCGGACGGGGCGGGGTCAGCAGGTACGATTCGATCTCCTCGCGTTCGAGGACGTGGATCTGGTGGGCACCGATTGGAAGGTGCTCACAGTAGTTCGATTCTACGGCGGTCCGTTCGTCGCCGTCGGAATCCGCGACCACGAAATACGGGATGCGCATCCGATCCAGCACGTCCATGACATCGGGACCGTGATCGAACAGTTCGTCGCCGCCACTGGGGACGAGTGTTACGCCGGAGTCAGCGACCGGCACGCCCAGTTTCTTCGAGAACGTCTTGAGGACGGACTGGTCGGACACGCCATCGACGAACACGACCGCGCTCGACTGGAGCATGTCACCGCGGCTAAAGCCCATCCGGGAGAGATGCTCGTCGACGGACGTGTCGTCGATCCGTTCGACCTCGGTGACGCTGTTGGCGCTCATATCGCGGGTGACTGCGAGAACGGCACCGGCGTCGGACTGTTCGACGAAGATATCAGAGTGGGTCGAGACGATCGTCTGGGTCTCCTCGTCGGCAACTGATCGGAGCTTCTCGAACAGTTCCCGCTGGGCGTCGGGATGGAGGTGCAGTTCCGGTTCCTCGACGACGAGCAACTCACAGCCATCGCTGGCGAGGACGATCTTCGTGATCAAGATCAGGATCTCTTTGGACCCCGACGAGATCGATTCGAGCGGGAAGAGCCGGTCGTACTCGCGTTCTTTGATCTTGACAGTCGTGTCGGGGCTGTGATCGTCGCCGACCAGCGGCGCACGGAGTTCCGAGACGCCTTCCATGATATCGGCGTACAGTCGGTCGATCTCCGCGAACACCTCCGGGCGGTTCTGTGCCAGCGTGTTGAGGACCTGTGCGAGGTTCTCGCCGTTTTCCGCCAGCGTCTCGTCGATTCGCAGCGGCATCGTGTCCTGTGCTTTGCGGAACGAATCGACGAACTTCCACTTGGAAACGTGGCTGTAGAAGATCGATTTCAGCGGCGTCGGAACGAACAGTTCCTCGACGGTGTCGTCGATATCGGCGTCGCCGTCGATGTCGAACGAGTCGAAGTCGGCGGTCGCGTTTGCGGTCTCGACCGACAGATCGATCTGCCCGTTCGTGGCGGTCGGTGTCGTCAGCTCGACCGTCCCCAGTTCCCGTTTGTACACGCACTCGTGGAAATAGGACGGGTCGTCGGAGTCGGTGTGGAACACGACCTCAGAGCGAGTTTCGAACTCGTCGACGGCGATCCGGTGGGTAAAGGTCAGTTCGTCTTCGGTGCGGTCCGCGACGATCGCTGCTAGCTCGTCGTCGTCGATCGCATCGACGATCGCGTCGCGTTCGTTGTTCGTCGTAGAATAGGTCGCCGCGAGCGTGACTGTCGTACAGGCCGGCCGTGCCATGAGACGCCGGTCGAGCCAGTCGTCGCTGATCGGAGCGCCGTGCAGGATGGATTGATAGTCCAGAAGCGAGTGCAAAACGTTCGATTTGCCGGAATTGTTTCGACCGACGAGGATATCCAGCCCGGAGACGCGAAACGACTCGTCTTCGACGCTCCGATAGTTTTCGACAGCCCACTGTTCGAGTTGCATACTGGATGGTGTATCGAACGCACTGGCGGCCGTCGCAAATAAGTGATGACATCGGCCCAGCAACGCGATGAGGGAGACGCAGCCTGCGGGGGGAGACCGCAGCGTCAGTGCTGGGTTCCGAACCGCAGGAGATCGGGGTAGTCGGCGATGAGACCGTCGACGCCGGCAGCGGCCAGCCGTTCGGCCTGATACCAGGTCGCGAGCGTGTAGACGTTCACGTCCCGGTCTTCCTCGTGTGCGACCGCGACGAGGTCGATGTCGGCCCACTCCGACCCTTCCGTGTAGTAGGAGTCACGGAAGAACGGCGTGCCGGCGACCATGTTGTACGGCGGGTGGATCGCCTCGGCGTCGTACTCGCGGGCGATGGCGATGCCGTCCTCGATGGAGTCCCACAGCAGCGGGGCGACGGGATAGCTCGACTGAGCGCGGACTTCGGCGATGGCGGCCTCGTAGAACGACGAGAAGAGCACGTCGTTGGTAGCGTCGTCGACGACATCGAGGACCGATCCGACGAACGGCCGCCAGATCGCTCGCTGGGTCGCCAGCGCGTCACCCGAGAGGTTCGCCGCGAATTCGAGGTCGGTGCTGCCGGGGTTCTTGAGTTCGACGTTGACAGCGACGTTGCGCGGGATGGCGTCCATGACCGCGGTCAGCAGCGGGACCGTCTCGCCACTCCCAAGGACTTCGGCACTGGTGACGGTCTCCGTCGACTGCTCCCAGACCAGCCCTTCGGTGTCGGTCAGACCGCGCTCGCCGCCGTCGCGCTCTGCGAGTCCGTTGTCGTGGAACACGACCACGTCGCCGTCGGCGGTCGGCACGACGTCGATCTCGATCATCTCGGCGCTGCGAGAGGGCGCTCGGTTGGTGAAACCACCACGGGACGCCGCCTCGACCGCGCCGACCGTGTTCTCGGGGTTGTAGCCGGCGAACCCGCGGTGGGCGATGATCGTCGGTGCGTTCCCCTTTCGGTGTGTCGGATACGACCGGTCGCCGACCCCGCTGTCACGACCGCCTCGCCCGTCCTCGTCGGGAGTCGCGCCAGCGACACCGACCGCACTGGCGGCCGCCGTCGCCGCACCGGCCATGAAGCCGCGTCGGCGGAGACCGGCCGCCGTCGTATCGGGATGCTCACTGTCCTGATTCGTCGTCGCTGAGTCGTCGGACATCACTGGACGGCACGCTCGTTCCGGGAAAGAGCGCTTATAATTTTGTTCCGTACCGGTCCGGGCACTACGTAGTCATCCAGACCCGTGACCGCGGGGCGGTGCTCGGTCCGCCACGCAGAGACACGGTATCGACACGATTAGGTCGGGGCGTCGACTACCGGCGAGCATGTTGAGTAGACAGTTCGTCCGTGAGAACCCCGAGGTGGTCCGGGCGGCCATCGAGAACAAGGGCGTCACGGGCGTCGATCTCGACGAGATTCTGCGGATCGACGAGGAGTGGCGCGAACTGAAGGCCGAGGGCGACAGTCTCCGTCACGAGCGCAACGAGGTCTCTAGCACGATCGGGGAGTACAAGCGCGAGGGCGAGGAGGAGAAAGCCCAGGAAGCCATCGAACGCTCCAGCGAACTCAAGGAGGAACTCCAAGCAGTCGAGGACCGGGCCGACGAACTCGAAGCGAAACTGGAGGCCCGCCTGCTGGAGATTCCAAACGTCCCCCACGAGTCGGTGCCCGTCGGCGAGGACGAGGCAGACAACGTCGAGCGCTACCGCGAGGGGTTCGAGGAGCTGCGTGACCTGCCCGACGAGGTCGTCCCCCACTACGATCTGGGTGAGGACCTCGACATCATCGATTTCGAGCGCGGCGCGAAGGTGTCGGGCGGCGGGTACCAGTTCCTCAAAGGCGAGGGGGCGCGACTGGAACACGCCCTGATCCAGTTCATGCTCGATGTCCACCGCGAGCAGGAGTACATTGATGTGTTCCCGCCGATCCCGGTGAACTCGGCATCGATGCGTGGCACCGGTCAGCTCCCGAAGTTCGCCGAGGACGCCTACCGGGTCGAGGCCCGGCAGGAGGACGAGTACGACGACGACGACCTGTGGCTGCTGCCCACGGCGGAAGTGCCGGTCACCAACATGTACCGCGACGAGATTCTGCTCGATTCGGATCTCCCGCTGAAACATCAGGCGTTCTCGCCGAACTTCCGGCGGGAAGCGGGCGAGCACGGCACCGAAACGCGGGGCTACGTCCGCGTCCACCAGTTCAACAAGGTCGAACTCGTCAACTTCGTCCGCCCGGAGAACAGCTACGAGCGTCTCGAAGGGCTGCTCTCGGAAGCCGAGGAAGTCCTGAAACGTCTCGACCTCCCCTACCGGGTCCTCGACATGTGCACCGGCGACATGGGCTTTACGCAGGCCAAAAAATACGACATCGAGGTGTGGGCACCCGGCGACGACATGGACGACGGCCCCGCTGAGGGCGGGCGCTGGCTGGAAGTCTCAAGCGTCTCGAACTTCGAGGACTTTCAGGCCCGACGGGCGGGCATCCACTACCGCCCCGAGCGCCACGAATCTGCCGAGTACCTCCACACGCTCAACGGCAGCGGCGTCGCCGTCCCCCGGGTCATGGTGGCGATCATGGAGTACTACCAGAACGACGACGGCACCGTCACCGTTCCCGAGGCGCTGCGCCCCTACATGGGCGGCCAAGAGGTCATCGAGGGCCACGATCCCGTCGGCGAGAGCGCCGTGGGCGACGGCGAGTGAGGGCGTCACGGACTCCACGCTCGCCGCGGCCGGGACCGTCGAAACGTGAACGACCGGTAGGCATACCACGGAGTCGCGCGAACCCCTGTCCGTGTCGAGCGCGTTCCTGACGATCGACGACGGGCCATCGGAGACGATCGCACACAAGCGGTCGGTGCTCGCGGAGCGAGACGTTCCAGCCCTGTTCTTTTTCGAGGGGCGATACGTCGCCCGTCGGTTCGAGAGCGTCGTCGAGACGCTCCGGGAGGGATTCCACGTCGGGAACCACGGCTACAGCCACACGGCGTTCTCGTCGCTGTCGCTCGAACGGGCGAAACGCGAGGTCCAGAGTACCGACGATCTGATCGAAGCGGCGTACGAGCGAGCGGGCGTCGAGCGCCCGGCGAAGGCGTTCCGGTACCCGTACGGCGACCCTATCGCCGAGCAACACCGGGCGGCGTTCCGGGCGTTTCTGGACGAGCTTGGCTACGACGGGCCGCCGACAGCGGCGGACGCGACGACGGCGAGTCGAGACGGATCGGTCGCGTGGTTCTGGACACTCGACTGTCGGGAGTACGACCTCGAAGACGTGGATGCGGTCCGGGCGCGGATCGACGAGCACCGCGCCCGGCGAGAACCGGATGGGGTCGAAGTCGTCCTGCTGCACGACCACGCGGCGACGGACGACCTGTTCGAACCGATCGTGGATGCGCTACGCGAGCACGGACTGGCGTTCCAGCGGCCCGTCTGACTCACCGGGACGAGAGTGGGCGGACAGCAGCGTCAAAACCGGAACCGTTCGAAGCGGCCGTCGGAAACATCTGCCGCCAGTCGCTCACGCACGGCATCACGTTCGTCGGGCGCGAGCGACCCGAACGACACCGAATCGTAGAAGCCGCCGCGCTCGACGAGCGAGTACGTGCCGGTCTCGACATCGCGGCGGACGTAGAACAGCAGGTCGTCGGCGATACTCGCGCCGAACCCGAAGTCGGCAGTGTCGCTTGCCGTCCCGCTGGTGCTTGCGACACCGCCGACACCGACCGCCGTTCCCGTGCAACCGATCATCTTGAGCGTCTCCCGTCGGAATAGTTGCATAACGGTTGTACCGTTTCGGCCACCGTTGATAAATATTTCTCCCAGTTTCCATTTTTTAATTTATGTATCCACCACTTATCGATAGTAGCACAAACCTCTTGTAGAGAACATATGTAAATTTATAATAAAGCTAAGAATAAAATATAAACCCACTGTCATTGACTAGAGATTTACTCCCATGTCGATGGGGCGGTGACCGATCCGTCCACGGCCGGGGGTACTGGAGAGAAGAGACATGAGCGACACCATTCGAGAGATTCTACAGGAAGCCAGCAACGACCCGGAACTACTTCAGCTGCTCAAAGAAGAGCCAGCAGCGGTCGCCGAGGAGTTCGACCTCGGCGAGGAGCAACTCGCCGCACTCAAGCGATCCGATCTACTGTTGGAGATGCAGCCAGAGAATCCACTCCTCGACGTGACGACCCACACGATGGGAACGATCACGATCACCGGCTCCGTCGACTTCCCGACGAGGCTCGAAGACCTCGCGAAAGAGGAGCTGATCCGCGTCGTCGAACGGGCCGTCGTCGACGAGGCGTACGCCGAGCGGATCCGCGAGTTCAGAGAGCTATAGACGCATGGCGAGCCCAGATATCAGCGTCGTCGTTCCGGCGCGAAACGAGGCCGGGCGGCTCGCACCGACACTGCAAAACATCGCGGCCCAGCGCTCATCTGACGCCGATGTCGAGTTCGTCGTCGTCGACGACGCGTCGACCGACGGCTGCTGTGACGAACTGACCGCTCCCGCGTCCGATGTGACACTCACCGTGGTCCGGCGCGACACGCGTGGCGGCGTGCCGACAGCGCGAAATGCCGGAGTCGAGGCCGCGTCCGGGGACGCGCTGTTCATCACGGACGCCCACGTCCGCGTGTCGGCCGGCTGGGACGAGCACCTGCTGGCGAGTCTCGAAGACGGCGTCGTCGTCGCCGGCTCGATCGCCGATGCGGACTCAGAGTTCGTCGGCCACGGCTGTAATCTCGTCGTCCCGTACATGGGGACACACTGGAACCGGGAGGAGCCCGAGGAGGGCGATCCGGTCCACGTCGCGTCCTGCGCGGCGACGGGCGTGACCCGCGACACCTTCGAGTCGATCGGCGGGTACGACGAGGGGATGTTGTACTACGGCAGTGCCGAGCCGGAGTTCAGCGTGCGAGCGTGGCTCAACGGGGTGCCGGTCCGTGCGAACCCGGCGCTGGTCGTCGAACACGAGTTCAAGTCCGGCGGGCAGGCAAGCGAGTTCGTCGACGAACACCGGACACACCTGACGCACAACAGCCTCCGGTTCGGGTTCCGCTATCTCGACGAACTGGCGTGTCTGGAGATGATCCGTCACTTCACACAGCTGTTCCCCGAGCACGTGCCCGAGGCGTTCGAACTGATCGAGCAAAGCGATGTCTGGGCCGAACGTGATCGACTCGCGTCGGAGCTACCGCGCGATTTCGGTTGGTTCGTCGACCGGTTCGATCTCGAAGATTCAGCCGAGCGAGAGATCGTTGGCTACGAGACCGCGGCGGCCGCGAGTGGCGACGACTGAGACAGTGTCGTGACGACGTGGGCGGCCCTCTCGCGCACGTCCGTCGGCCGGTCGGACAGGGAGACCTTTTTGCGCGGCGTCCGAGAAGCACGCACATGACGCTCGAAGGACTCGACGAACTGGATCGGACGATTCTCTACGCGCTCCAGACCGACGCGCGGCGTGCGTCGTCGGGGACGATCGCGGAGGAGGCGGGCGTCTCTGCGAGTACCGTCCGCAACCGGATCCAGCGTCTGGAAGAGAAGGGATTGCTCAGCGGCTATCACGCCGATGTCGAATACGAGGCGGCGGGGTACCAGCTTTACACGCTCATCGTCTGTACCGCGCCCGTCCCGCGCCGTGAGGAACTCGCGGAAGCGGCGCTCGACATCCCCGGCGTCGTGCGGGTGACCGAGATCATGACCGGCGAGGAGAACGTCCACGTCAGCGCGGTCGGCGAGGACGGCGACGATCTGAGCCGGATCGGGCGAGATCTGGACGAACTGGGGCTTGAAATCGCGGACGAGGACCTCATCAGGAACGAGCACGTCGGGGCGTTCGACGGGTTCGGCCCGGATATTGAGGACAGTATAGAATAATATATCGCTATTTTTTGCCGATCCGTGAATTATATCGGCTAGTTTATCACCTATCGTCTGCTACCGTGAAATAGCGATCCCGCTCGATATCGGAGTGGGACACGGACAGACCAATGTCGAGACACGAGACACACGCGAACGAGACGATGCAGCGATCGAACAGCGCCTGCGTGATCGGTGGCGGCCACGTCGGGCACGCCGTCGTCCGTCAGTTGGCGGGCCACGAGACGACTATCACGCACCTCGATGCAACACCGATCACGGACCCGCCGCCGGGCGTGACGACCGAAGCAGTGACCGAACCGAGCGCCGATGCGCTGTCGGCGTTCACACCGGACGAACCGGGCATCTCGCTGGTGCTCGGGCGGACAGACAGCCAGAATCTCCTCGCAGCACAACTCCTCCGAACGCTGTGTGACGCCGAGCGCATCGTCGTCCTCGTGAACGATCCCGAGCGACTGGATGCGTTCGAGGCACTGGGCGTCGAGACCATCGATGCGGCCAGTGTCCTCGCGACGGCGGTGACGGAGCGCGTATGAAGCAACTGGAACGCGACCTCGGACTCCCGACCGTGATCGCGATCAGCGTCGGCGCGATGATCGGCAGCGGCATCTTCATCCTGCCGGCGCTGGCGCTTGGCATCGCTGGACCAGCGGTCGTGCTGGCCTACCTACTGGCCGGCGTACTGGTCGTCCCCGCCGCACTGTCGAAATCGGAGATGGCGACGGCGATGCCCGAGGCCGGTGGCACCTACATCTACATCGAACGGGGCATGGGACCGCTGCTGGGGACCGTCGCGGGCGTCGGCACGTGGTTCTCACTGGCGTTCAAGGGCGGACTCGCACTCGTCGGCGGCGTCCCCTACCTCGTGCTGGTGTTCGACTTGCCGATCAAGCCCGTCGCCATCGCGCTCGCGGCGGTCCTGATCCTCGTGAACCTCGTCGGCGCGAAACAGACCGGTCGGCTACAGGTCGCCATCGTCGTCGTCATGCTGGCGGCACTGGCGTGGTTCGTCGCCGGGAGCGGTCCGAGCGTCCAGCAGACGAACTTCCAGCCGTTCTTCACGGACGGCTGGGGTGGGTTGCTCGCCGCGACGGGGCTGGTGTTCGTCTCCTACGCGGGCGTCACGAAGGTCGCGAGCGTCGCCGAGGAGGTCGAGAACCCCGACCGGAACATCCCGCTTGGTATCCTCGGCTCGCTCGCCTTCACGACCCTGCTGTACGTCCTCATCGTCGCGATCATCGTCGGCGTCACCGAACCGGGTTCCGTCGCCGGGTCGCTCACGCCGGTCGCGGAGGCCGCCGAGGCGACCCTCGGTAGTGCGGGCGTCGCGGCCGTGATCGTCGCCGCGGTGCTGGCGCTGATCTCGACGGCCAACGCCGGCATCCTCTCGTCGTCGCGCTACCCCTTCGCGATGGCCCGCGACGGCCTCGTTCCCGAATCGCTTGCGGCCGTCAGCGACCGTTTCGGGACGCCGTCGCTGTCGATCACGCTGACCGGCGCGGTGTTGCTCGCGCTCATCGCGTTCGTCCCGATCCTCGAGATCGCAAAGCTCGCCAGCGCCTTCCAGATCCTCGTGTTCGTCCTCGTGAACGTGGCCCTGATCGCGTTCCGTGAGGGCGACACCGACTACGCGCCGACGTTCGAGTCGCCGCTGTACCCGTGGGTGCAGATCGGCGGCGTCCTCAGCGGACTGGTCCTGCTGACCCAGATGGGCGGGGTCGCGATACTCGGTGCCGTGGTCATTACCGTTGGGAGCGTGCTCTGGTACGTCCTCTACGCTCGCTCGAACGTCCAGCGACAGGGTGCTGCTGCCGACGTCGTCGGTCAGCGGATCGGCGAAGCCGTCCTCGACGAGACCGAGTCGGCGCTCGACGAGAGCACCTACGAGGTGCTCGTCGCGCTCACGCGCGAGGTGAGCCGGGACCGCGAGGCGGCGCTGCTCCGCCTGGCGGCCGACCTCGTGCGCCCCCACGACGGGCAGGTCGCTGTCGTCCGGTTCGAGGAGGTGCCCGACCAGATGGAACTGGAGACGGCCGCCTCGATGCAGTCACCCGCAGACGTGCGCTTCGAAGAGCAGACCGACGATCTGGCCGCCACCGATATCGATGTCGACGTGGTCGCGGGAGAGATCGTCAGCCACGACACGAAACACGCAATTGTGAACTTCGCGCGCCACCGCGGCGTCGACTCGATCGTCGCCGAACACGAGCACCGTCGGCTCCGCTCGCGGCTCTTTGGCGAGCCGATCGACTGGGTCGTCCGTCACGCAGCCTGTGACGTACTGCTGGTCGACAACGACGGCTACGACTCCCCGGACCTGATCGAGATCGGTGACGACAGGCCGTTCCACCCGGCGGTAGTGGCGGTCGCGGAGACGCTCGCGACCGAGAACGGCGGCCGGATCGTCCTCGGTTCGACCGGCGACGACGATCCACCGGATTCGATCGAGCCGTACCGGGACGGGGTCGCTGACCTCCTCTCGTCGTCGGTCGAGACCGACGGCGGCGAGTCGGCAATAGCGGAGCCGGACGTTCGCGTCCTGCGAGGTGCGGACCACCGGCTGCGCGGCTCCCTCCTCGACAGGTCGGCCGGCCGACCGGCCCGCGGGACCGAGATCACCGTCCACCCACACGAGTCCCGCCAGCCGGGGCTGGTGCGACGGCTCGTCGAACGGATCGTCTTCTGATACGGTTTATTGTCGTCGCGTCCCGGTGATCGTCGTCACGGGGTAGACGATCACCGGTACATCGCTACAATAATCCGTATGACCGAGCGTGGCCGCGATCACCGCGTGTACGTTTCGATGCGCGTGATCGCGCCATCGGAAAACGAAAAGCGGTCCGCAAAGCGTGTGATCGTCTCGCCGTCGCTATCGAGCAGTCGGCCCGCGACGACGACACCGCTCTCACCGTCGTACACCGCTTCGATCGGATGTGTCGTGTCGGTCTGTGGTCGTTCCTCGCGCATGAACTGGACGAACCGCGCGCACCCCTCGATGGTCATGTCGGGCCGGTCGTGGACGAACGCCGCCGTCAGCAAGTCGGCGAGCGAGTCGTAGTCACCGGTGTCGAGAGCGCGATAGTACGCGCGTGCCGTCGCCACCTGATCCATACTGGGGCCGGGGCCGGCGGGACCGAGAAAGTGCCGGTCATAGGGAGTATCGTAGTAATTCATCGATTCTCTCTCGAGAGAATCGAACACCCGAGCCGGTCGAGCGGCTTGTTCTCTCCGACCGGCGACGATACTCCCTCTCAGTAGCGCGATTCGTCGGTCTCGTCGTCCTCGTCGTCCTCGTCGAGTTCGTCCTCGGTCGGGATCGCGGCCATGTCCTCGTCGCTGGCACCGTCAGGATCGTCGAGTGTCTCGGCGTCACCGGTCTCGTCGCCAGCGAACGGATTCTCCCCGGACTTGCTCACGTCGGCGAACGAGGGTGTATCGTCGCTCGCCTGCGGATCGTCGGGGTCAAGATCGCCACGCCCCCCGGACGAGGGAGTCCCACCGCCCGGTTCGAGCGCCCCCGACCCCGGCGGTGGGACATCGCGCTCGTCGGTGGTCGACGTGTCGTCGTCATCCGCAGAAGCCGACGCTGCGTCGCTCTCGGACTGGGCCGCCTCGGCGGCCGACTGGCTGGCCGCCATGTCGGCTTCCAGTTGGTCGAGGTCCGTGTCGTCGACCGTATCGTCGATCTCACCGTCCGCGTCGTCCTCGCCCTGCTCGACGCCCGGTGGTGCGTCGACCATACTCGTGGGCGTCTCTTCGATGTCGCCGCCGACGGGGTCGTCGGGCTGATTGGCCGCGAGTTCGGCCGTTAGCTGTTCGATGTCCGCGTCGTCGATCTCGTCGTCCGCCGAGGTGGCCGCCGCGCCGTCCGCGGTCGTCGCCGTCTCCTCGCCCGCGGGGTCGTCGTCCGCCGGGTCGTCGCCCGCCGCCTCGTCAATGTCGACTGCAAGTGTCGTGTCAGTGTGTTGCTCGTCGGGAAGGATGCTCCCCTCGTCGCCGTCGGTGTCGAGGTCGGGGGGCCAGTCGTCGGGGTCGACGGGTTCGCCCAGATCACGGGCCGTCTCTAGCGGTCGTTCGGCGTCGTCCCGGAGGCGCTGGCCCGCCGCGCCGGCACCACTGGAGTACTCGCTTGCCGACTCACTGAGCCACTCGGCGGCCTGCCACAGTGCCGTCGCCTTCTCCTCGGCGTGCTCGTAGTACGCATCCAGATCGGGATCGTCGACGAACCGGACGGCGCTGTCGAAGTGTTCGGCGGCCTCCTCGAACTCCGCCTGTGCGCGCTTGAAGTCGGACTGTGAGAGCATCCACTCCGAATCCTTGAACGATCCCATCGCGCTGGTGAACGCGCGCCGGCCCTCTGTGTAGTGGGCGAAGCCGACCCGATAGCGGGCGAACGCGGTGTCGTCGCCGCCCGTCTCGGCGATGGCGTCCTTGATCGCCTCGACATCCGGCAGGGTCGTCAGGTCGCGGGTCGACCAGGCGTACTGGACGACGCCGTCGTGGTCGACGACGAACACGGCCCGTTCGATCAGGGCCTGTCCCAGATCGTCCTCGAAGGTGACGCCGTAGCGCTTGGCGACCTCGCGGCGCGTGTCCGCGAGCAGTGGGATGTGCAGATCGTACTCGGCGGCGAAGGCGGCGTGGCTGTACAGCGAGTCGGCGCTGATCCCCAGCACGCTCACGTCCTTTTGCATGGTAAAGAGGTCGAGTTCGTCCAGATCGGACTCGGCGTCGCAGGCGGGATTGAAGTCGCCGGGGTAGAACGCGATGATGACCACGTCCTCGCCGAGGTAGTCTTCGAGTGCCACCCGCCGGTGCTCGCCGTCGGCGAGGGCCGGCAGTTCGAACCGTGGCGCGTCGTCGCCCGCAGAGATCACTGGCCGATATATTTTCGTTCGCACACTTAATGGTATGTTCCGGCTCGGTTCTCGTGGCGCTTTTACCGGCTGGCGGTCTACCGAGGGTGTGGAGCTACACGTTCGGTACGAGGGCGACGACGACCCCGACAAGTGCAGCGCCCGGCGACTGGCGCGCTTCGACGAGGCCGAGTTGCACCGTGCCACCCGGTCGACGCCGCCCGGAATCGTCCTGAACCCTTTCGCCGAGCAGGCACTGTCGCCGGCCGACCGAGCGGGCACGGGTGCCCGGACCGACCGACTGGTCGCGCTGGACTGTTCCTGGGAGACCGCCGAACGCGAAGCGTTCGATCTCGAAGGGATCCACCGCTCGCTACCGTTCCTCGTCGCGGGCAACCCCGTCAATTTCGGGACCCCCTTCCAGTTGAACACCGTCGAAGCCTTCGCTGGCGCGCTCTGTATTCTCGGTGAGCGCGAACAGGCCGAGCGCATCCTCGATCACTTTAGCTGGGGCCATACGTTCATCGAACTCAACGAGGAACCGCTCGAACGCTACGCCGCGTGTACCGATTCGACGGACGTGATCGCCGTGCAAGACGACTACCTCGCCGAGGAGTAAGCGCCGTTCCTACTCGGCCACGACGAACTCGAACCGGGCACCCGACAGTTCGCCGTCGGTCCCGGACTGGCCCGCGCCACGGTCGGTGACCGTGACGGCCCAGCCGTGTTCGTCGGCGACCTCGCGGACGATCGTCAGTCCGAGACCGGTGCCGCCACCCTCGGAGTAGCCCCGTTCGAACACCGACGAGCGCTCGTCCGCGGGGATGCCGGGACCGTTGTCCGCGACGAAAAAGCCCCGCCGGTCCGTGAGCCGGCCGACCTCGACGGCGAGTCCGTCCCCGAGCGGTGAGTCGCTCGCGTCGGTCGTCTCGATCTGGTGGTCCGGGAGGCCGTGTTCGACGGCGTTCTGCGAAGTCTGTGAGGCAGGGCTCGTGGAACCGTGTTCTACGGCGTTGCGAAAGAGGTTCTCGAACAGTTGTGTGAGGCGGGCGCGGTCGGCAGCCAGCCGCAGCGAGCGTGAGACGGTCAGCGTCGCCGCCCCGGTCTCGACGGTCTCCCAGGCCTCGTGTGCGACCTCGGCGATCTCGACGCGCTCGGTCTCGCCGGCGTCGTCGTCTCGGGCCGTCGAGAGCGTGCGGTCGATGATCCGCTGGATGCGTTCGTGGGCGTCGGCGACCGTCTCGAAGTGTTCCGCGTCGCCGTGGTCACGGGCCAGATCGAGGTGGCCCTTGGCGATGGCGAGTGGATTGCGCAGGTCGTGGGCGACGATGGTGGCGAAGTTCCCCATCCGGTCGCGCTCGGCTTCGAGCGTCGCGATCCGGTCGGCCGACGCGTCGAGTCGCGAGCGAGTGCGGGCGGCGTCGACGGCACCACTGGCGAGTGCCCTGATCGCCCACGCCGGTGCCGTTCGGTCGGTGTCGGCCCAGGCCACGAGCCGGCCAGCGTCGCCGACCGGGACGACCAGTGGATCGGCCGGCCACGACAGCGTCTCGGGCGCGTCGGTCACGTCGACGCGGTCGCGACGAACCGACGGGTCGGACCCGTCACTGGCGCCGGCGGCGATCGGATCGCCCGCGGCGTCGTAGACGACACAGTCGACGGGATCCGAGAGGAGTCGAGCGATCCCACGAGCGGCGGCAGTTGCCACTGTCTCGGGGTCGTCGGTATCGGCAATGGCATCGAGTGTCCGTGCGACGACCTCGCCGGGATCGTGCGTCGAACCGTCGTCCGCGCTGTCGTCTCCTGTCATCCTCGTGCAGTTAGGGCGGCCGCCCCGACGACCCCGTGGCCGCCGTCCGGTGGCTCGTCCCCGCAATACGTTCGTTGACGAGGGAGGTCCCTATAATTCTTGGCGAATCGAATATTCCCGATGGGTGAACAAAGGCGGCGCTACCAGCCGAATCCGTGATGGTCTGTCGGATCGAGCGGACTCGACGGCAGACCGGCCTGTGGCTCGGGGGCGTTGTACTCGCCGGGGGCAACGTCGTTCGGTGCGTCGGGGTAGCAAAGCGACGCCAGCGCCTGAATCTGGCCGCGACCGACGCCGAGTTCGAACTGCCCGCCGCCGTACAGCGCGATGTCGCGTTGCTCGCAGTAGGCGATGGTCGACAGCAGCGACTCGACGGTCCCAAAGCGGGAGGGCTTGCAGTTGAGCCACGACGGTTCGACTGGCAGGGCCTCGATACTGGCGATGCCCGTGATGGGATAGTCCCAGCTCAGCCGGTCTTCTCGCCCCTCGAAGACCGCTCGGGTCTCGGCGGTGATGGCGGCGTCCTCGACGATGGTCTCGGGCAACCCCTCGACGACCCGGCGGTAGAAGGCCGGATCGGTCGGCATGTCGACTTCGGTCCCCTCGTAGTAGGCCTTCAGGTCGACGACGCGGACCGCGTCAGTCGCCGCGAGAGTCGCGATCAGGTCGGCGTCCCACGCCGGCGTCGGATCGAGTTTGAACTCGGTGTCGGCGTCGATGTCCAGCCATGTCTCGACTCGGTCGGCTGTGGGGTCACCGTCCGGACCCTCCGAGAGACGCGTCGAGACGACGAACCGCACCGGGTCGTACGTCCGGTCGAGGGCCGCACCCAGCGTCAGGCCGGCCTGTTTCAGGGCCAGATCCAGCGCCGCGCTCTCGAAGGCCCACCGTCGATAGTGGCGGGCCGCGTCCTGCGTCGGTGGCTCGGGCCACAACGTCACGTCGTCGAGCAGTGTCGAGAACGAATCGAGCGTGTACTCGCCCGTGAAGTCGGCGTCGACCGCCCCCATCGAGTCGTGGTCGTCGGGTTCGTACGTCACGTCCTCGCCCCGGCCGGTCTCGCCCTCACCGTGCAGGACGACCGTCGTCGTCCGCCGTGTAAAGCCACTGGAGGTCTCGCGCGTTCGGTCAGTCGTCTCGAAGTCCTCGACGTGCAGCGACAGGTCCGCGACCCGCTCGTACATACCCACCCTTTGGCGCGCGTCGAAATAAATGACCGGCGCGGGTCCAGCGCACCCGAGATTTATCCCGGCCGCTCGTGAGCTATCGACCAGATGGTCGAACTCTGGCGGCTGACGCGGAACCGATACGCGCGGGCCGTCTACGACCGACTGGCGGCGGCGGGAATCACGGTTTCGGTGCTCACGGAGTACGTCGCGTCGCTGGAATCGCTGCCGGCGCGGGACGACCCGGCGGCGTGGACCGTCGGTCCGGCCGATCCGTCGGCGGTCGCACCACTCGATGCGCCGACCGACGTGCTCGCAGACGACGAGGTCGTGATCGCGGCGCTGGCCGGCGAGGAACCACTGGGGTACCTGTTCTGTTCGGTCGAGACGGCGATCCACGTCCACCCACTCTCCCGGACTATCGAGTTCGATGGCGCGTACGTCCGTCGGGTGTTCGTCGCGCCCGAGCACCGACAGCGAGGCGTGGCGGCGGCGATGCTTGGCGCTGCCTGCGAGTGGGCACGCGAGCAGGGCGCAAAGGAGGCAACGGCGCTGATCGCACCGGACAACGTCCCCTCGAAGGCACTGTTCGAGGGGTTCGGCTTCGAACCGGTCGGCGACCACCGCTACGTCCGACTGGGACCCGTCAGCCACCGGACGGGACCCGCGGTCGAGTAGGGAGTCGTCAGTAGCCCACAGTGACTATATATAATTCTCCTCAGTAAATATTTGTCAGGCCAGATTTATACTTGCAGCGTGCGCGGATGGAGACGAACAGATGACGGGAGAACTTCGGAAAGTGATCCGTGGTGCCTGGCAGCGGGTGGAACCGGCCGACCGCTTCGTGACCGAGCGGAGTGGACGAACGAGCGTCCTCGACCGGCTGACCGGTGCCGACTACGTCAGCCTCACCGCGCTGTTCGTCGGCTGGGGGAGCGTCCTCCTGTTGCTTCGGGCGGAACCGAACTGGGCGCTCGTGGTGATGTTCCTCGCCTTCGCGCTGGACAAACTCGACGGCTGGTACGCCCGCCGGACCGGCGTCTCCTCGCCGTTCGGTCGCCGGATCGATTCTTTCATCGACATCTTTGCCTACCTCGTCCCCGCGGCGCTGCTGGTCCACATCGCCATCGCGCCGAATCTCCTCGTCAGCCTCGTCGTCGGCTTTCTGATCCTCTCCTTTGGCGGCCTACGCCTGATTCGGCACAACGACGAGGGGTTTGGCTCTGACGGGGGAAACAGTTTCTACCACGGAACGACCGTCGTTCATACGAACCTCGTGGTCGTCGCCAACTACTTTCTCGTCACGCTGGTCGGACCGTGGAACGGCTGGCTCGCCGGCGCGACGATCGGGGCGGTCTGCCCGCTGATGGTCTCCGATTACAAGGCGTACAAGACCGACACCAGTCACATCCTCGCTGGGGCGTGTGGCGTTCTCGCGGCCGGACTCGCGCTCGCGCTCGAATACGGATGGCTATGAGCGGACGCCACGCCAGCGGTCGGACGCTGCGGATCGATCCCCACGTCCACACCGTCTCCTCGTACGACGCGACGCTACTGCCGGAGGACCTGTTGCGGGCGGCCCGACGCGCCGACCTCGATGGGGTGGTCGTCACGGACCACGACACGGTCGCGGGTGCCAACGTCGCTCGTCGACTCGCCGAGGACCTCGTCGTCGTCGTCGGCTGTGAGGTGTCGACGGCCGACGGCCACCTGCTCGCCATCGGCGTCGACGACGCACCCGAACCGGGGCGGCCGCTGGCCGAGACGGCGACCACGGTCCGCGAGCGCGGCGGTCTCGCGGTCGTCCCCCACCCGTTCCAGCGAGCACGCCACGGGGCGGGCCGAGCAGCCATCGAAGCGGTCGACGGGATCGAGGTGTACAACGCCCAGACGCTCACGGGCATCCGAAATCGGCAGGCCGAGGCGTTCGCCGACGACTTCGACTACCCCGTCTTCGGCGGGAGCGACGCCCACACACGCGACAGCGTCGGTCTCGCCGTCACTGAAGTGACCCTGCCCGCCGGCGAGCCAGCGACCGTCCCGTCGATCCTGCGGGCGATGCGGACCGGTCGGACCAGCGTGTCGGGGCGACGAACCACCGCATGGCAGTTCTTCAACAAGATCGTCGCCAACGCGAAGCACAAGACGGCGTCGGTGTTCTGAGCATGGCCAAGCGCGACACCCCCGCGAGCACCACGACGGACACGGTCGCGGACAGCGACACGAGCGGACTGATCTTCGAGTCGGCACGAGCGCGACGCCAGACACTGACTCTGATTGGCCTGCTCGCAGGCGGCGTGGCGGCCGCGACCGCCGTCGTCCTGTGGCTGGTCCCGAGCCTCACCGATCCGGCGTGGCTCAGGACCCAGTTACACGCGCTCGGCCCGGTGGCACCGCTGGCGTTCGTCCTCCTCCAGACCGCACAGGTGATCGTCGCTCCGATCCCGGGACAGCTACTGGGTGGTGTCGGCGGGTACGTCTTCGGGACGGTCGAGGGAACGGTCTACACGCTCGCCGGTGTGACACTCGGAAGCGCCGTCGTCTTCGTCGCGACGCGGCGCTACGGCCGGCCATACGTCGAGCGCGTCGTCGCCCCGGACACGCTGACGAAGTGGGACGAGTTCGTCGAGACGACCGGCGTCTACGGCCTGTTCGTTCTCTTTCTGCTGCCGACCTTCCCCGACGACGTGCTCTGTTTCGTCGCCGGTCTCTCGGAGCTTCGTCTCCGTCGCTTCCTCGTTCTGGTGATCGTCGGCCGCGGCCCGTCCTTCGTCGCCGTCGCCTACGCCGGCACCCGGCTTTCCGAAGGCGATGTCGTGACGTTCGGCCTGCTGGTCGGTGCGCTCGCGGCGGTCTCGGTCGCCGTCTACGCCGGGCGCGACCGCCTCGTCGCCCGTATCGAACGGGTCGCGTGAGCTACCGGCCGAACTCGACGGTCGTGCCGTCGTCGGTCTCGACGATCTCGAAGCCGACGGACAGCGCACGAAGGCGTGCCGGCACCAGCGGGGCCAGCAACACGGGCAGCGTGTGGAGGCGCTTTCGAGCGAGCGTGAACGTACCCGCCAGCGCGACGAGACCAAGCAGCACAGCGTCGACTGCGCCACCAGTGGCCGGCGACAGCAACGGAACGGTCGCCGCCGTCGCGAGCAGCAAGAAGTCCTCGGGCGCACCGGAGTAGCGGACGTACCGTCGCGGCCGGTGCCACCGGCCGAGCACGTGGTTGTACACCGCCCGCTCGGTCGTCGGATTCCAGGGCGCGCGCTCGACGCTCCCGGCGAGCACGTCCGAGACGGCGTGTAGAGCAGCCGAACCGACGGCGACGGCTGCGAGCAGGACGGCGCTGACCCCGCTCGCGAGGGCCACACCGACCAGACAGCACGCCAGCACGATGTACCCAATCGGATAATGCAGCGTCCGGCGGTGGTGCGCGAACAGATCCAGATCGGGGGCGATCCCACCGGCGAACGCGGCGGCGAGGACGAGCGGCGCTGCCAGCGAGTCGGGCAAGACCGGCAGCGCCAGTACGGCCACGGCGAGACTGACGAAGCCGTGGGTCAGAGCCATCATAGCGGTACTCACTGCTATGTACGGCTCCATACGCATAATCGATGGGGGCGGAGATCAGGTCACAGGGTCCCCTCGTCACGCGTGTCTCGCCCTTTCGAGGGGCTGGCGACTCGTGACCTCCTGTCCGCTGGCGTCGAATCGGCGGAGAGGGAAAGACAGTTCCCCTCCCCACTCCCACACCCGTCCATGCGCATTGCCGTGCCCAACAAGGGGCGTCTGCACGATCCGTCGGTCGACCTGCTCGAACGCGCCGGTCTCCACGTCGTCGACGGGGCCGACCGCCAGCTCTACGCCGAGACGGTCGATCCCGACGTGACCGTCCTCTACGCCCGCGCCGCCGACATTCCCGAATACGTCGCCGACGGCGCGGCCGACGTGGGGATCACCGGTCTCGATCAGGTCCGCGAGGCCGATCCGGGGAATCTGACGGAACTGCTCGATCTGAGCTTCGGATCCTGTCGGCTCGTCCTCGCAGCACCCGAGGACGATGCCATCGAGACCGTCTACGACTTCGACGGTGGCCGAGTCGCCACGGAGTTCCCCAACGTCACGCGCCGGTACTTCGAGACCGTCGACGTGGACGTCGAGATCACCGAGGTGTCGGGTGCGACCGAACTGACCCCACACGTCGACATCGCCGACGGCATCGTCGACATCACGTCGACCGGGACGACGCTACGGATGAATCGCTTGGAGATCGTCGACGAAGTCCTTCAGTCTTCTGTCCGACTCTTTGCCCGCGAGGACGTGGCCGACGACGAGAAGGTCGGACAGGTCGCGACCGCGCTGGAATCGGTGATCTCGGCGGAGGGCAAGCGCTACCTGATGATGAACGCGCCCGCCGAGGCCTTGGACGACGTGAAAGAGGTCCTGCCCGGCATGGGCGGGCCGACCGTGATGGACGTTGCCGGCAGCGACGACGTGGCGGTGCATGCCGTCGTCGACGACAGCGACGTGTTCGAGACGATCAACGCGCTGAAAGACGTGGGCGCGAGCGACGTGCTCGTCACGGAGATCGAACGGCTCATCGAGTAGGCCGCCGCGTCACTGCGCTCCCTCGTCGGTCAACGCCCGCCGCAGGAAATCGACGCGCTTGGGCCACGCGTCGGCGATGGCGGCGGCGTTGCCCCGCGGTGTCCCGCCGAGCACGTACTCCTCGGTCGCGTACAGCGGCCGGGTCGGTTTGTACGGGACGTTCGACACCGCGTGCCCGGCGTTCTCGTAGCTGAGATGGGTCAGCTCGTGGTCGAAGTCGTGGCGTTCGAGCCGGTCGACCGCCCGACGGGCGAACGTCGCGGACGGCCAGAGTCTGTCCGCTTGCCCCGAGACGAACATGATGGGCGCGTCGATCTCCTCGACGGGGATCGTCGCGGCCTCGATAGCCTCCTCGCTGGCCTGTTCGACCCCGGCCAGATATGTCGGCGTGTAGATGTTCTTTCCGTCTTCGAACTCGGTGCTGCCGGGCGCGGGCACCAGCGACGGCAACCGCTCGCCCCCCGCTGACCAGGCGCGCCCCCACCGGTAGTGACTCGGGGCCAGTGCGACGACCGCGCCGACCCGCTCCGACCGGACACCGAGCATCAGGGCCACTTCGCTGCCTCGCGAGACGCCCGTGACACCGATCTGGCTGTCGGCGACCTCGGGCAGCGAGTCGAGAAACGCCGCCGCGCGCTCGAAATACGACAGTGGCACGTCGCGCAGTTGCGAGTGGTTCCCGTCCTCGTAGCCGAAATAATCGAGCGACAGTGCGGTAAAGCCGTGGCTCGCGAGCAGTCGACCGTACGACCAGATCTCCTCGCCGCCCGACCCGTGCAGGACGAGCACGCCCGGATGTGGCCCGTCGCCCGGCGGCACGAACAGTTCGCCGACGAGATCGGACTGCCTGACCGGCCGATGTTCGACGCCGTCGTCGACGAGCCGCCGGGTCTGGGTCGCCGTTGCTCGTCGCTCGCCGTCGACGGTCGCCGCCAGCCAGACGGTCGTCGTCGCTGGCGGCGCTTCCGCCGGTGACGAGGCGACGGCTGTCTCACTCGTGGTCGTGCTGGTGGGGACGAGGTCCTGCAGGACCTGTGGCGGGTCGTCGCGCTCGGTCGCCGACCAGAGCCATCCCATCGGCGCGACGCCCTCGTAGCTCCCGGCTTTGGGTGCTTGCTCGGCGAGGTCTGCGATACCCTCACTGTCGGTCTCGACAGTCATCGTCGAGGCGACCACGCCGTGCCAGCCGAAGGTGGTCGTCAGTTCGACCTCGATCTCGGCCGGGAAGCCCGTGAGCCGAATCGGCGTCACCTCGTCGCGCAGCACCGTTCCGTCGATCTCGATCGACGGCTCGGCGGACTGACAGCCCGCGAGTGCCGTCGCGCCGAGCGCACCGATCGTCGCGAGCGCGTCCCGTCGTGAAAGTGTCGTTCGCCCGACCATACTGAGCGCACTCGGACGGTTGTAAAAAAGGTGGGCAATCCGGCGCTTACTTCCACCAATCGCTGCGCCGGTCGCTGTAGGTCGCGTTCTGGAAGACCGCCGCGCGCTCGCCGCTCTCCAGCCCGAACGCCGTCCCGAGCCAGTAGCCGGTGTGCCAGCCGACGGCGTCCTCGCCGACCGGTCCCACGCAGACCACGAGGCGCGTGTACAGTTCGGGCGCGCTATCGGTGTCGAGGTTGCGCACCGACGTGAACGCCTGTGACCCCTCGACACGCGTACAGCCCCGCGCACTCTCGTTGGTGACGATCACCTCGGCGAACTCGGGTTCGTCGGTGACGACGACGCTGACGTTCGTCGGGACGGTCCCCGCCGCGCCGTCGTCGTAGTAGGAAACGGCGTGACGGACCTGCTCACGGACGACGGCGGGGTCGCCCTCGATCTGTTCGGGTTCGACGCCGACGTGGAGGGTGTCGCCGTACCACGGCATCGCCCGGTCGGTGGCGTCGCGGATGTCGCCCTCGTAGCCCTGCCCCATCAGATCGAGCGGCGCGTCGCTGTGGCCCAATCCGACGAGGTGGCCGAACTCGTGGCGCGTCGTCGACAGCACCGCCGAGTTCGAACTGCCGCTCTCGACTTCGACGATTTCGAGGTCTCTCGCTCGCGTCCCCTCCGTCAGGTAGGCCGCACAGCCGGCGACGTTGTCGTGCTCGTCGTCACAGGAGTCGACCGAGCGCTCGAACTGCACTTCGACGCGGGCCTCGTCGGGATCGTCGGCCAGTCGGAATCGGTACTCGAAGTCGGTGTAGCGTTCGACGTTGGCATTCCAGTAGCGGATCGTTCGAAGGGTCAGTTCGGTCGTGTTGCGCCCGTCGTCGGCGCTGTCGTTGATCCGCACCGGCACGATCTCCTGCCCCCAGGGATTGTCCGCCGAAAGGGTGTCGTCCGGCGTTGGCGTGCCGGTGGCCGTCGGCGTCGCTGTGGCCGTTCGCGTGGCCGTCGGGGTCGGCGTTGGGGTCGCGGTGGGTGTCGGCGTTGGGGTCGCGGTGGGTGTCGGCGTTGCAGTCGCGGTGGGCGTCGGCGTTGCAGTCGCAGTCGGTGTCGGCGTTGCGGTGGGCGTGGCTGTCGGCGTTGCAGTCGCAGTCGGTGTCGGCGTTACAGTCGTCGAGACCGCCGTGGCCGTCGCGGTCTGTGTGTCGGTCGCCGTACTCGTCTCGGTCGCGTCGTCGGGCTGGATCAGTCCCCCACAGCCAGCGAGCAAGACGAGGACGAGCACGAGGGTGAGGCGGCGCATCTATCACTCCCTGTGTGGCAGTCCTTGTTAAGCTACTCGCCCTTCCGGGACCCCGCAATCGCACCGGGGGTCTTCGGAGGCGTCCCGTGCCTGTGTTCCAGCCACTCGCTTGGAAACCCGATGCATTGAGGCACCCCCGGCCAGAACGGGCGGGTATGAGCGAACTCCTCGTGTCGGGTGGGCAGGTCCTCCAGCCCGATCTGACCGTCGAGCGGGCGGACGTACTGATCGATCAGGGCAGTGGCGACATCGTGGCCGTCGAAGAGCAGGGCGGACTGGACGGCGACGACGAACTCGATGCCTCGGGCGGTCTGGTCATCCCCGGCCTCGTCAACGCCCACACGCACGTCGCGATGACGCTGCTGCGGGGGCTGGCCGACGACAAGCCACTCGACGCGTGGCTGCAGGAGGACATCTGGCCGGTCGAGGCCGAGTTGACGCCGGAGGACGTGCGCGTCGGCGCAGAACTCGGGCTGGTCGAGATGATCAAGTCCGGGACCACGGCGCTGTCGGACATGTACTTCCACGTCGACCGGATCGCCGACGCGGTCGAACAGGCGGGCGTGCGGGCCGTGCTGGGCCACACCGCCGTGACGGTGGCGAAGGACGACGAGGGGGCGCGCGCTGACATGCAACAGAGCCTCGATGTGGCCGAGTCACTCGACGGCGCGGCCGACGGCCGGATCACGACGACGTTCCAGCCCCACTCGCTGACCACGGTGGGCGAGACGTACCTGCGCGAGTTCGTCCCGCAAGCGGTCGAGGCGGGCCTGCCGATTCACTGCCACGCCAACGAGACGGTCGACGAGGTCGACCCCATCGTCGAGGAACACGGTGAGCGCCCCCTCGAATACGCCGACGACATCGGCCTGCTCGGACCAGACACGTGGGTCGCCCACGGCGTCCACGTCGACGAGACCGAGATCGACCTGCTGGCCGAGACCGGCACGGGCGTCGCCCACTGCCCGGCCTCGAACATGAAACTCGCCAGCGGAATGGCCCCCGTGCAGGACCTGCTCGATGCGGGTGTCACGGTCGGGCTTGGCACGGACGGCGCGGCCTCGAACAACGACCTCTCGATGTTCGACGAGATGCGCGACGCCGCGATGATCGGCAAGCTAGCGGCCGACGACGCATCGGCGATGGCCGCCGAGTCCGTGGTCGACATCGCCACCGCCGGCGGGGCCGACCTGCTTGGCATCGACAGCGGGCGCATCGAAGCGGGCGCGAACGCCGATCTGGCCGTCGTCGATCTCGCCGAACCACATCTGACGCCGGCCCACGACCTCGTCAGCCATCTCGTCTACGCCGCCGGCGGGACCGACGTGCGCCACACCGTCTGTGACGGCCGCGTTCTCATGCGTGATCGAACGGTGCAGGTGTTCGACGAGACCGCCGTGATCGAGCGCGCCGGCGAGCACGCGACGGCGCTGGTCGAGCGTGCAGCGGAGTAGTCGAACACCGATATAAACGACGAGCAGCCCCGATAAACGTTTCAAACCCTTCTCAGCCGGTCTCGAACACTCCCGAACGACCTGAACCGGATTCGGGGTTTATCGGGGTGTCCCGGTACGTATCTGGTACGATGCGAACCACACTGTTTGCGCTCGTTTCGGTCGTCGCGCTGTTCGGGGCCGCGCTGGGTCCCGGCATCGCGGCGGCCGCCGACGAGACGGGGAGTAACGTCGCAGGCAACACCGCACTCGCGGTCGACGTGAGCCAGACCGAGGACGTGACGGTCACCGTCACGCAGAACGGGTCGGGCGTCGCGAACGCGACCGTCGACGTCGGCGGTGAAGAAAACAGCACCTACGAGGGCATCGGCACCTACACTACCGACGACGACGGCGAGGTCGAACTGCCCACACCCGAAGTTAACGAGACCATCTCCGTGACCGCGACGGCGGACAACGAGACGGCGACGGCGATGGCCGATCTGGTGTCGGCCGAGTACGTCGAGGAAGACGAGAACGCGAGCGCCGAGGACCCCTTCGGTCTGCAGGTCGCCGCGTTCGTCCAGTCGCTCCTGGAGAGTGAGGACGACGGGATCGGCAAGCAGGTCGCGACGTTCGTCACCCAGCACAATCCCGGAAACGCACCCGCTCACGCCGGCCCGCCCGAACACGCCGGTCCCGACGGTGACGATGCCGGCGAGAACGAGACCGACGACGACCGCCGCGGCCCGCCCGAACACGCCGGTCCCGACGGCGAGGACGTCGACGAGAACGAAACGGACGACGACCGCCGCGGCCCGCCCGACCACGCCGGTCCCGACGGTGACGATGCCGACGAGAACGAGACCGACGACGACCGCCGTGGCCCGCCCGAACACGCCGGTCCCGACGGCGAGGACGCCGACGAAAACGAGTCCGACGAAACGGACGATAGAGAGGGTGAGGGCGACAGCGACGACGAAGAGACCGAGGACCAAGCCGAAGAAACCGACGGCGACGAAGAGACCGACGACGACGAGGAGGCAGAGGCTGACGAGGAGGCAGACGACAGTGACGACGAGGAACGTGGCAACGGCGGCGGTCCGCCCGACCACGCCAACGCCGGCGGTAACTGATACTGCCGGCAGTACGTGCGGAACACCGGCGTCGTTCGCAGCGGCTCTCTGACCGCGCCGGGGTTCGGTAGCGTTTTGGGCGCCCTTCGCTTTTTCTGTGGTATGACCGACTCCATCACGGAGCAACTCGACGACCCCGACGAGGCCCGCGAGGCGGGCCAGCGCAAGATGGACTGGGCGCGCCAGCACATGCCGATCATGGCATCGCTGCGCGCCGATTTCGAGACAGAGCAGCCCTTCGCGGGCGAGCGCATCGGCATGGCGATGCACGTCGAAGCCAAGACCGCCGTGCTGGCAGAAGTGCTGGCCGCGGGCGGGGCCGAGGTCGCGATGACCGGCTGTAATCCCCTCTCGACACACGACGACGTGTCGGCGGCGCTGGACGCCGTCGACGGCGTCACCTGCTACGCCAAGCGCGGGGTGGACGACGAGGAATACTACGACGCCATCGAAGCCGTCATCGCCCACGAGCCGACGATCACCGTCGACGACGGGATGGACCTCGTCGCGGCGATCCACGAGGACTACCCCGAACTGATCGACACCATCGTCGGCGGGGCCGAAGAGACCACGACCGGCGTCCACCGCCTGCGAGCGATGGACGAGGACGGCGCGCTCGACTATCCGGTCTTCGCCGTCAACGACACGCCGATGAAACGGCTGTTCGACAACGTCCACGGTACCGGCGAGTCCTCGCTCGCTTCGATCGCGATGACGACGAATCTCTCGTGGGCCGGCAAGACCGTCGTCGTGGCGGGGTACGGCCACTGTGGCAAGGGCGTCGCCAAGAAGGCAAGCGGCCAGAACGCCGACGTGGTCGTGACGGAGGTAGAGCCACGGCGCGCACTGGAGGCCCACATGGAGGGGTACGACGTGCTGCCGATGGCCGAAGCCGCCGCCGAGGGCGACGTGTTCATCACGACAACGGGCAACCGCGACGTGATCGTCGAGGAACACTTCGAGCAGATGGACGACGGCGTCCTGCTGGCGAATGCGGGCCACTTCGACGTGGAGATCGATCTGGACGCGCTCTCTGATCTCGCGGTGGACACCTACGAAGCCCGCGACGGCGTGCAGGCCTACGAGATGGCCGACGGGCGTCGGCTGAACGTCCTCGCGGAGGGGCGGCTGGTGAATCTCGCGACCCCTATCGCGCTGGGCCATCCCGTCGAAGTGATGGACCAGTCATTCGGCGTGCAGGCAGTGTGTGTGCGTGAGCTTGTGGAGAACGGCGAGGAGTACGGGGCCGGTGTGCACGACGTGCCGGATCGGCTGGACAAGGAGGTCGCGGAGATCAAGCTAGAGGCCGAAGGCGTCGAGTTCGACGGGCTGACCGAGACGCAAGCGGAGTATATGGATTCCTGGCAGCACGGGACGTAGCGAGGGGCGTGGCGAACAGAGTGAGCCACGGTCCTCGAACCGGAACGGCGACCGGGGGGAGCCGTGGAGGACGTAGGAGAGCGCGAACGAAGTGAGCGGTCTCCGAACGGCCGAGCGGGAGCGGGCGAGGCGGTGACACCGTCTCGATGCGAACGGGGAACGTAGTGACCCGTGAGCGACGGCAGGAGCGACACGCGAGGAGCAGCGAGGGGCGTGGCGAACAGAGTGAGCCACGGTCCTCGAACCGGAACGGCGACCGGAGGAAGCCGCGAGGGTAATGAATCACCGTTCGCGATAGCCGTAGATTCGATACCACAACGCCAAGCCCTCGGCGCGCTAGCAGTTACCGAGACAGCGGTTCACGGAAACACCAACGCCAAGCCCTCGGCGCGCTAGCAGTTACCGAGACAGCGGTTCACGGAAACACCAACGCCAAGCCCTCGCCACGCTCGGGCGGTCTGTGCGGGATATCCTCGCCACGCTCGGATAGTGCCCGCGCAGACCGCCCGACCGCGCCTCGCCCTTGGAATCCACCAGGAGAGGCACCACCACAGCACAGCACCACACACCTCCCCAGCCGACTCGTTCGATCGTTTCACTCCCTCACTCGTCCCTCGCACAGTGTCCGTCGCGCGACGAGACGCGCGACAGTGCGCGCCGCGTGGTCTGGCGAGCATTCGCGCGAACGAGCGGTCCGTAGGACCCGGCAGTTCGCGCGATTCCCCCGAGAGCTTTGCTCTCGGGCTTTTTCGCCCACGTTCGCAAGAGCGGCGCTCTTGCGAGCCCATCAGAGATCTTTGATCTCTGAGGACGTTTTTGTGCGAGTGGTGCGCCCACGGCGCACCCGACGCGGAAAAAGGTGGAGTCCAAAGGTCTAAGCACTCGGAGACCGGACTGCTAGTCACTATGAGCACCGAGACTGAGAGCGGCGACGACCTCGAAGAGCGGATCACGAACTTCCTGCGCCGGAACTTCCCGCAGATTCAGATGCACGGTGGGTCGGCAGCGATCCAGAACATCGACCGCGAGGAAGGCACCGTCACGATCCAGCTGGGCGGCGCGTGTTCCGGCTGTGGCATCTCGCCGATGACGATTCAGGCGATCAAGACCCGCATGACCAAGGAGATCCCCGAGATCGACACCGTCCACGCCAACACGGGCATGGACGGCAACGAAGGGATGGCCGGCGGCGCCAGCCCGTCGATGCCGAGTGACTCCCGCGGCGGCGAGATCGGCGGCGACGACGAAGGCCCCGAAGCGCCGTTCTAACCGTCAAGCTTTCTTCCTTTTTCGTGGCGTCGAGCGGCCGCACCGGAGAGAGCGAGCCACTGCCCGCGGCGTTATACAGTTGGCTTCCCAACATATCGTATGCGCCTGTCGGTACTGGCGGCGCTCGCGCTGGTAGTGCTTGCCGGCTGTGGCGGCTTCGTCGACAGTTCACAGGAGCGGACGGTGACGCCGGCACCGGTGCCCGAGCGGACGGCGACGCCGGCGAGTGAGAACGCCATCGCGCCGGGCGTTGGGGGTGCCCGGATCATCAGTGCCGACCGACTGGCGCGCGCCCACCGGCTGGCAATCCAGAATCGCTCCTACCAGTGGAGCGAGCGACTCTGTGCGACCCAGTTCGGCGAGGACGACGGCCAGACCGTCACGACGCGGCTCTGGGTGCAACACGAGCGACTGTATCGCTACCGACTGTCGACCTCGTGGACGTTCGCGAACACCTCGGAGTACACCGCCGGCACGGTACGCTACCGCCGGGAAGTCGGGCGGTCGGGGTTTCGCTACACGATGGAGTCGGCGAGGGCGGTGACGGCGCGCTTTGGCGACCAGCCAGTGTGGGCGATCAAACGGTATCTCTCGATCGGGTCGGCGACCGTCGCGACCACGGTGGTCGAGGGGCGCCGCTATTACCGGATCAGCGGAACGACGGATTCGATCCCCGAGACCGGACGGATCGACAACTACAGCGTCCGGGCGCTGGTCGCGCCGTCGGGGTTCGTCCGGTCGCTGACGGTCAGATACGAGGACGTGATCGGCCAGAACCACGAGCGGATTCACTACCGATTCCGGTACACCGACGTGGGCGAGACCCGCGTCGATCCACCCGGCTGGGTCGCCGACCGCTGGCCCGAAGAGCCACTGACCGCCGACAACGCATCCGCGACCGACGGCTAACCGATTTCTTTGACTATCGAAACAATCTTTGTACTACAGCAGGTGTACCTGAGCAGTGACCGATACGAAACGAGAGCTACGCGCGTTGTTTTTCACCCGCTTCGCCAGCGCGTTCGGACTCGTGACGCTCCTGACGCTGTTGCCGACGTACATCGATCTGCTCGGTGCGACCGGGTTCGTCGTTGGCATGTTCGTCACGGGACTGACACTCGCACAGGCCATCGCAGTCATCCCGGTGTCGTATCTCGGCGATCGATACGACAAACGCACGATCCTCCTCGTCGGACTCGCACTCGCCGCGGCGGTCTACGGGGGGTTCATCTTCGTCGAGACGAGCCTCGGATTCATTCTCGTTCGGGGGATTCAGGGGATCGCCGCGACGACGGCGGGCCTCCTCGGATTGGCGTTAGTCGGCCAGCTCGCCAAGGACAGCAAGCGCGGGAACACGATCGGGAAGTCCAATTCGTGGCGCTTCGCGGCCGAAATCGGCGGGACGCTGTCGGCCGGACTCCTCTACGACAACTTCGGATTTCCGGTCGTGTTCGGACTCCTGATGGTGATTACCGGACTGGCCTTTCTCGCGGTCCTCGTGTGGGTCGAACCCGACGAGACCACCGTCGAGGAGTTCGCCTTCTTCGATCTCGCAGTGAACCGTCGAATTCTCACGATCACGAGCTTTCGGGCGCAGTACGCCGTTGCGGTAACGCTCGTGCGCAACTGGATTCCGATCTTCGCGGGCGTGGCCGCGGCCGGCGGGCTTGGGTTCAACAACGCACTCAACGGCGCGACAGCGGTCAGCCTGACGATCGTGAGTGCCCGTTTCATGAACATGCTCAGCCAGCCGTTCATGGGACGACTCTCCGATCGTTTCGGGCGCGCCCGGTTCGTCTTCGTCGGCGGGCTGGCGTATGGGATCGCGGCGGTGCTAGTCCCCTTTACGCCGCTGATCGGGTCGACACTCGGTCTCCCGAGTTCGTTCCCCTACTTCGGCGATCTCTCGGCGGCGTTTCTCCCGCTACTCGTCGTCAGCGGGCTGCTCGGGATCGCTGACTCGATCCGTGAGCCGGCGAGCATGGCCCTGTTCGCCGACGAGGGGACCGGCGAGGGCGTCGCCGCGAGCTTCGGCATTCGTGACATCGTCTGGCGACCCGGTGCGATCCTCGCGCCGCTCGTGGGTGGCTGGCTCATGAGCAACGTCGGCATCGAGTGGGTGTTCTTCCTCGGGGCCGGCGCGGCGTTCTCGGGGGTCGTCGCCTTCCTCGGCATCCTCTCGTACGATCACGGCCGCGAGGGGCTGGCGAAGTGGTGAGACGGCGAGCGTAGGCGAAAGCGTCGGGTTACAGGAACTGGGCCACGGCGGGTGCGGCGCTCACGTCGCTGACGGCGCGTTCGATGGTGTCGGTGCCGTAGACGCGCTCGACACCGGCAGTCGCCAGTTTGGTCCGGGCATTGGCCGCGAGCATCGGGTGGATGCAGGCGACGAACACCCGGTCTGCGCCGCGGTCGTCGAGTACGTCGACGGCCTCGCTCATCGTCGATCCGGTGGCGATGATGTCGTCGGTGACGATCACGTCGCGGTCGCCACAGGTCGCGTCGCTGGGCGAGACGGTCACGTCGCCGGTGTCGTAGTCGCGTTCCTTCTCGAAGTAGTCGACCGCGCCGCGGCCGTAGGCGTCCCGCACCGTCTCGGCGATGTCGATGGCACCCGAATCCGGCGAGAGAAAGAGTGGGTCGGCGAGGTCTGCGGGCAGCGGATCAGCGAGGACGCCGGCAGCGTCGACCGGTTCGGCCGGCACGTCGAAGAAGTCACAGACGGTGTCCTCGTGAGGGTTGACCGTCAGTACGCGGTCGGTGCCCGACGAGATGGCGCGGGCCATGGCTCGCGAGGAGACCGGTTCGCCCTCGCGGAACGCTTCGTCCTGACGGGCATAGCCCATGTAGGGCAGGACGGTGACGACCTCGCTCGCGCCGGCCTCGCGGACGGCGTCCTGCAACTGGAGCAGTTCGACGTGGGCGTGATCGGAGACCGTCGCAGCGACGACGACCGCCCGGTCGATCTCGGCGGGCACCCGGACGACCGACTCGCCGTCGGGGAAGTCCTGATACTCGACGCGGCCGAGCGGTTCGTCGCTCGCGTCGGCCAGTGCCGCCGCGAACGCCTGCGAGTCCGAGCCGGGAATGATCATGCCTCGTGGTCCTCTGTCCGGGCTAAACCACTTTTCGATTCTGCGAGCGACTACGGGACGGCGACGCCGACCACGCCGGCCAGTCCGAGCGCGCGAGAGCGCCACTCGACGGCGCCGTCCTTTGCCGTGACGGGGTCGATCATGACGACGCCGGTTTCGGTGATCGCGACCGTCGCGGCGTCGTAGGCCACGTCGGCGACGCCGGTCTCCGGCGGATCGGCCGGCTGCCACGAGCCGTCGATTCGTTCCAGTAGCTCGCCGTCGACGACGGCGTGAGCGCGGTCACCGTCCGAGTCGGCCGACACGACGGTGGCGTCGCCACTCGCTTCGGGAAGCCAGCCGTCGTGCCATCGAAACAGGCCGTCGGCCGTCGCAGCGAACGGGCCGGCGACTGCCACGTCGCGGGCGGTGCGGTCCCCGAGTGCGACCAGTTCATCGCCGTCGATACAGGAGACGCCCGCGTCACCCGCGATCAGGTCGCCGTCGATCGCGTGGACCGCTCCGACACTGCCGATCACCCGCCACTCGTCGCCGTCGAGGCACGCGACCGTCCCGTCCTCGGCAGCGGCCACGACGGTCTCGTCGATCCCCACCGCGACCGCCGGCCCGAAGTCGGTCGGGGTGAACGCGCCGTCGGCACCGACCAGTACGTCCTCGTCGGTCGCCACGGCGAGGCGGCCGTTCTGACCGGCGATGTCGCGGGCTGTACAGCGGTGTTCGAGACCGAAGCGGCCGATCTGGTCGTCCGAGAGCGAGACCCGGGCGACCCCCATCTCGCAGGCGACGAAGGCGGTGGTCTCCGCGCGACGGTCGCCGTACATCCGCTTTTCTGCCAGTGCGATGTCGTCCTCGCTGGGCATACGCGAGCCTTGGACGGGTTCGCTGGAAAGGCTACCGTCTCACGGGTTCGGGTTCGAGGAGCGCCCGACCGAGGGCGAGACCGAGAGTCGGTCCGTCAACATGGCTGAAACCGCTGTTTCACCGTCCGCGAGTTTAAAACGAACGTCCGTCGTACCACGAGACAGACCATGGTATTCGATGACGTGACCAGACGACAGCTTGCCCTCCTCGCGCTCGTCGCGCTCGTCGCCGTCGCCGGCTGTTCGGGTGCGAGCAACACCGCCGACAGCGGCGGCCCGGAGCTGGCCCAATCGAGCGGCGGCAGCGACGCCGGCGGCGACGGCGCGAGCGGCGGTGGCGGCGGCGTCGGGAGCTACTACGACGCCGACGGCGAGCGCGTGATCGTCCGCGAGTCTCAGATGGACATTCGAGTCGACAACTTCACGCGAGCGTTCCACTCGACGCGCGAAATCGCCGCCCGCTACGGTGGCTACGTCGGCGACCGCTCGCAGGACTCCCGTGGCGACTGGGATTCCGGTCGGATCACCGTCCGGGTGCCGCCACAGAACTTCTCGGCCGCCCGTGACCGGCTAGCTGGACTGGGCCACCTCGAAGACGAGTCGGTCTCCGTGCAGGACTTCACCAGCGAGTACAACGACCGAGAGGCCCGGATCGCGGACCTCCAGCAAGAAGAGCAGTCCCTCGAACGGCTGTTGAGTCGGGCCAACGACACCGACGAGGCAGAGCGCATTCGTCAGGACCTCCGGGAGATTCGGAGTCAGCTGCGCGAACTGCAGCAGGACCAGCAGTCACTGGAACGTCGCGAGGCGCTGTCGACGATCAATCTGTACGTCCACGAACCCGTCAGTGAGCAGCCACCGCGGAACTTCCGCTCGTCCTTTGGCTTCGACGACGCGTTCATGCAAGCGTTCTACGGTGGGCTGACCGCCGTCAAGTACGTCGTCGTCTTCTTCGGCTACGCCATTCCCATCGGGCTGGCACTGGTGCCACTGGCCGGGTTCGGGTTGGCGCTGGTGGCCGGCTTCCGGCGACTCCGGCGGTTCTCGTCGAGGGTGCTTGCACCCAGCGGAGAGACCGCGCCAGCAGAGCCACCGTCGATCGACGAGCGCGACAACGAGGAAGACGACGCGAGCAACGAAGAGGGCAGCGAGAACTGACTACAGCGCTTCCTTGTACGCTTCCAGCGCCGTCTCGATGTCCTCGGCGGTGTGGGCGTCACAGACGAACTGGGACTCGAACTGATTGGCGGTGAGGAACACGCCCTGCTCTTTCATCGCCGGCCAGAAGAGCCGCTGCCAGCGTTCGGTCTCGGCGCGTGTGATGTCGTGACCGTTCTTCGGGCAGGTGTCGAACCGCTCGCAGTCGGGGTCCTGTCGGCACCCCGCGTCACAGGGACCGCCGGCCTGCGTGCCCGCACCCTCGCGGGTGAACACGACCTTGAACATGGAGTCGGTGCCGACGACGGTGTACTCGGGCGCGCGGTCGGCGAGGATGTCCGTGAGACCGGACCGGAGCTGGTCGCCAAGCGCGTTGACGTGGTCGTACACGTCGTTCTCGGCGGCGTAACGCAGCGTTTCGAGACCGGCGGCCATCGTCACGGGGTGGCCCGAGAAGGTGCCCGACTGGAACACGTCGCCGGCGGGCGTGAACTGCTCGATGATCTCGCTTCGTCCGCCGATGGCACCGACCGGGAAGCCACCGCCGACGATCTTGCCGAACGTCGTCACGTCCGGCGTGACGCCGAATTTGCCCTGGGCGCACTGCAGACCGCCGACGCGGAAGCCGGTGATGACCTCGTCGAAGATCAGGAGCGACCCTTGGTCGTCACATAGCTCGCGCAGGGTCTCGTGATAGCCGTCGATTGGGTGGACGATGCCGTAGTTCCCGAGGATCGGCTCGGTGAGGACCGCCGCGATGTCGTCGCCGTGGTCGGCAAAGAGATCGTGGGCCGCTTCGGCGTCGTTGAAGGGCAGCGTCAGCGTGTGCTCGGCGAACTCCGGCGGGATGCCGGGACTGGAGGGGGCGGTGTGGTCGCCCTCGCCTTCGACCAGCGTCGACTCCTGTGCACCGTGATAGCCGCCCTGCATGACGACGATCTTGTCCCGGCCCGTGTAGGCGCGGGCGAGTCGCACCGCCGAAACGGTCGCTTCGGTGCCGCTGTTGACGAAGCGGGTCATCTCGACGCTGGGGACGTGCCGGCGGACGAACTCCGCCAGCTCGACCTCGACCTCCGTCGGTGCGCCGTACATCGGTCCTTCGGCGGCCCGCTGCTGAACAGCGGCCTGCACCTGCTCGGGCAGGTCGTGGCCCAGTAAGAGCGGCCCGTAGCCCATCACGAAATCGAGGTAGCGGTTCCCGTCGGCGTCGATGACGTGGCCGCCGTCGCCGCGCTCGATGAAGAACGGATACGGCTGGGTCGCCCGCACCGAGGAGTTGACCCCGCCCGGCATCACTGACAGCGCCCGGTCGTACAGCGCTCGCGACTGCTCGTGGTTCATAGGCAGGGCTTTGGACCGCCCCAGAAAGATACTGTCGGTCGTCCGCGTCGGCGATCCGGGATCACCGCCGGGCCAGTCCGACGACGTGGCCGACCTCGGGCAAGAGCACTTCGGTGACGCCCAGTTCGATGGCGGCCGGGCTACCGGGGAACGCGTAGATCGCCGTCTCGCCGGCGATACCGGCGGTCGCGCGGGTGAGCATGGCGGCGGTCCCGACCTGTTCGTGGCTCAGCCGCCGGAAGTACTCGCCGACGCCGGGGATCTCGGGATCGAGCAGCGGCCTGATCGCCTCGATGGTCACGTCGTCGTCGGTCAGGCCGGTCCCGCCCGTGGTGACGATCACGTCGACCTCGCCGACGAGGCCGTCGACTCGCTCGCGGATCGCCGTCTCGTCGTCGGTGACGACCTCGCTGACGGGGACCGCGTGGCCGGCGTCCTCGATCGCCTCGACGGCGACCGGGCCGCTCTCGTCCTCGCCACTGGATCGGGACGACGAGATCGTCAGCACCCCGAAGTCGAGCGTCTCGTCGGTGCCGTGGTGATGGTGGTGGTCGTCGTGGTCGTGGTGATGGTGGTCCTCGCTCATGGTTCACCCTTGATTTTCTCGACGACACGTACATCGGACAGTCGCGTGTCGGGATACTGACCGTCGGCGTCTTTCTCCGCTGATTTGACCATATCCCAGACGGTCAGCAGTGCGCGCGTGACGCCGTTGAGCGCTTCCATCTCGACGCCCGTCTGGCCCGTCGAAGAGACGGAAACGGTGCTGGTGAGACCATCATCCTGCACCTCGAAGTCGACGGTGACGCCGTCGATCGACAGGGGGTGACACATCGGGATGTCGTCCCAGGTGCGCTTGACCGCCTGGATGGCGGCGACGCGGGCCGTCGCAAGCACGTTGCCCTTCACGACCGCGCCGGTCTCGATGGACTCGGCGGTGCTGGGGTCGAGATCGATCCGCCCGGTCGCGACGGCGCGCCGGTCGACGACCGCTTTCTCGCCGACATCGACCATCTGGGCCGCGTCGTCGGTCAGGTGGCTAAAGTCGTCCATGCCGGAGTGGTGGCCCGGCGCGTACAAACAATTTCGTGCTTTTGATCTACAAACGGTGTCGCTTCGGGGACTGCACGCCCTCGAATTTCGAATACTGATACGACACCACCAACTGAATGCTCTCGACCCGCCTCAGAGATAGTGGAAGCAAGCACTGAACGCCCTCGACCCGCTGGACGGGCCTGTCGTCCGAGAGAGCAAGGCTCTCTCGTGGTGACGAGAGACGCTGACAGCGTCTCTCGAACCATGCGGGATATTCACCCTGCTCACGGCGTAGCCGTTCGCTTTCGAGGCCCGCCTACGGCGCGCCTCGCCCCGCTCGAATAGTGCCCGTGCAGACCCGCCCAGTCGTGTCTCGCCCGTTCGTCCACCAGGACCAGCAAGGTGCGAGCGCGACGGCACGCGCTCGCGAGAGTGTCCACCAGACCTCCCCGGATTCGCCCTGGCGGGCGAATCACGCGTCCTGACCGCACCGCGGTGGCCGCGAGCGCGGCACGTCGCGCTCGCACGGGGGAGGGCCGGGCGCGGTTGCTGTGCCTGGCGTCTGCGTGAACGAAGTGAACGCAGGCTCAGGAGAGCTTGCTCTCCTGGCGGACGAACGGGCGAGCCGCGTCTGGCGGTCGGTGCGCGACCACTATCCGAGCGAAGCGAGGATATGTGGCGCAGCGGCCGCGAGCGGGGCGAGGGCGTTCAGTACTCGTCAGTGCCAGCAGCACGAAGAACAGCTAGCGAGGGCGTTCAGTGCTCTATGTCAGTCGCACCGAGTCGAAGCGTCGCGGAGAGGCGAACGTATAGGTGGCTCGGGCGGTCAGGTCCACTATGCAAGTGCTGGGGATCGTCGGGTCGTCCGAGGCAGAAAGGACGGCCCTCGTCGAACGATTGTGTGGCCGGCTCACCGAACGGGGCCGGGTCGCGACGATCACACACTCGGCCGACGCGCCGGCCGTCGGCGGGACCGACGCCGCCCACCACGTGCCGAAAGCCGACGCGAGCTACAGCATCGGTGAGGACGGATGGGTCGCGACCGGGACGGACCGCGGGCTGGACGAGACGCTGGCCGAACTGGCACCCGACTACGACTACGCACTCGTCGCCGGCGACACCGAGGCCCGGATTCCGACGGTCGCACTCGGAGGGGAGAGCCACGCCGGCGAGCAAATCGCGACCGCCGAGCACGCCGACGACGTGGACCTCGACGAGGTCGTCGACAGCCTCGACGACTGCGAGCCATACGAGACGCTGGGGTCGCTGGTCGCGCAGGTGAAACGCTCCGCCGACAGCGACCGCGCCGGGGCTATCGCGACGTTCACCGGGCGCGTGCGCGAGCACGACGATCCCGACGACCCGGCCACTGAGTACCTCGAATTCGAGAAGTACGAGGGGGTCGCCGACGAGCGCATGGCGACGATCAGCGCGGAACTGGAAGCGAGAGACGGCGTCTTCGAGGTCGCGCTACACCATCGCACCGGCGTCGTCCACGCGGGCGAAGACATCGTCTTCGTCGTCGTGCTTGCGGGCCATCGCCGCGAGGCGTTCCGGGCCGTCGAGGACGGCATCGACCGACTGAAAGACGAGGTACCGCTGTTCAAGAAGGAAGTGACCGTCGAGGACGCCGTCTGGGCACACGAACGGTAGTCTGGTCGACGGCGAGCGACCGCCGTGGACAGGGGCTGTCGAGACCGGTCGCCCGCGATGCCGCTACAACCGCGGCGACTGCGTGCGGATGATCTCGGTCGCGTCCTGCAGTTTCTCGCCGAGCAAGACGAGGATGTCGTCGAGGGCGACGATCCCGCGGATCGCGTTGTTGTCGTCGACGATCGGAAGCCGCCTGATGCCGGCCGACTGCATCCGTTCGAGCGCGTCGAAGACGCTCATGTCGGCCGAACCGGTCCTGAGCGTGCCGTCGACGAACTGGCTCGCCTGCCGACCGGCCACGTCGGTTCCCTCCGAAAGCGCGAGCGCGAGGTCACGGTCGGTGATGATGCCCAGCGGCGCGCCGTCGTCGACGACCACGACCGAGCCGACTGACTCACTCGCCATCGTCTCGCTGATCGTCGCGACGGTCGCCGTCGACGGGACCGTCACGAGGTCGGTCTGGACGATCTGTTCGACCGAGACGGTTCGAAGCTGTGGCCGTGTCAGTTGCGACCCCGACTGCTGGGCCTGCGGTGGCTGCTGGACGGCCTGCTGGGGAGCCTGTCGCGGTGGCTGGACTTGCTGTGGTGACTGGACGGCCTGCTGAGATTGCTGGGGTGGTTGCTGTGGTTGGGCTGTTTGCCCCGGTTGCTGTGGCTGGACGTGCTGGGGTGACTGGGCGGCCTGCTGGGATTGCTGTCCCTGCCACTGGGCAGGTGGCTGGGTCTGTGGCGTCGTCCACTGCTGGGACTGTTGGCTGTGCTGCTGCGTCGTGGGCCGTTGGCTGGGGTTTCGTGGATCGTACATAGTTACTGCTGGCCGAGCATCCCTTCACGGAGCTCCGGTGACTGTTCGGACTGGATCTGTTGGGGCGGAGCCTGCTGGAGGGGCTTGCTTCCCATCGGCTGCTGGGGTGCTGGCTGTGACTGCTGGGTGGCCGGCGCTTGGGCCTGTGGTGGTGCCTGCTGCTGGGGGAGCATCTGGGACTGGCCCGGTGGCTGGGCACGCTGCTGGGGTGGCTGGCCGGCCATCGACTGAGGTTGCTGAGGGGGCTGACCGGCCATCGACTGAGGTTGCTGAGAGGGCTGACCGGCCATCGACTGAGGTTGCTGAGAGGGCTGGCCGCCGGCCATCGGCTGGGATTGCTGAGGGGGCTGGCCGGCCATCGGCTGAGACTGTTGGTCCAGTCCGGCAGTCGCGAGCTGTTCGGCGTCGCGTGTGGTCCGTGCGAGCGTCTGGGCGTAGTTTCGGACCAGATCGGCCGTCATTTCGAGGGCACGTTGCTGGGCTGTGGACCCGCTTTCGAGCGTGTCGACGACGAACTGGGCGGCCTCGGTCTGGAACCGGATCGTCTGTTCGAGCGGAAACGTGAGCGCCTGTTGGATGGCTCGCTGGTTCGTGGATCGAGACTGGCTGTCGTCTGCTGTAGGTTGGTTGCGCATGGGTTGGCGGAGAATTTCGTCTCGGCGGCACCCGTTGAAGCACCCGGCGACGATATAAACCACTGCGACCGTTCAGTGGGGTAATAGCTCGCTACGGCCACACAGTCGGAGTATTCTGTTACTTCGACCGGACCACCGGACCGCGACAGTGTGGACAGGGAGAAGACTTTCCTCGGTCCACCCCTTTCTGGAACGTACGCGAATGCCGACGCCAAACAACGGCCGGGTGCCCGACCCGGAAGGATCGACACCGAACCACGAGACCGGCCAGCCAAACTACGTCACGGTGCACGACCCCGACGGAACGAGCAAACTCAGCACGACCGTCATCCACGCCCTCGCCGACGTGATGGGGAGTGACGTTTCCGAGACTGGCTTTACCCTCTACGACAGCGTCGACCCGGACGCGCTCGACCGCATCTTCGCGACCGGTGACGACACCCAGCGAGAGGGCGGCCACGTCGCCTTCACCGTTCAGGGCTACCGTGTGACGGTGTACGGTGACGGCCGGATCGTCATCACGCCACCCGCGGAGTGATCGCGAACACCGGATCGTCGTGCCGGTGACTGCCGGAACAGTGACCGAGAGAGCGTGTCGTCGGTCTCGTCGACGGCACAGTCCGACCGGATCGGTCAGTCCTCTGTCTGGAGCGACGGCGACGAAATCAGTGTGAAGGCCCGAGCGGAGCGGATCGTCTCATCGTACATATCGAGGCCAGACCGACCCGCCAGTGAACGCTGTGGCGACTCGCCTGCACGCCCGAGAACACAGGCGTGCGAGAAAGTGAACCATACCGATAGTACGCAGTGACTACAACAGATCGTCGGCTATCGTATCTTCCTTGACGTCGGTGTTCAGATCGATGTTCTGGATCATCTCGACGAGGTCTTCGAGTTGCGGGAACGTGTAGACGGTCAGGTCGATGTCGTCGGTCTCGCCGCTCGCATCGTCGTCGGCGGAACCCGAGGACTCGCTGACGACGTGGGAATCGATCACGAAGACGAGATCGGAGTCGGGCCAGCCACCCATCGAGTCGATGATCGTCGACGTGTCGTCGACCAGCAGTTTCGGCGTCGTCATGTCGATGGTCGCGTCCAGCACGTTCGCCCAGCCGTCGATAAAGCCGCTGGTCATGATGTTGCCGATCTCCTGGAGGGCCGACCGCTCCATCGAGGTGATGTCACCGTCGTCGCCGCCGCCGCCCATACCACCCATCATCTGCCCGGCGAGGCGCCTGCCGTCGTCGGGCGCGAGGACGAACAGGACGTAGCCGCCGGGTGCTTCGGTGAGTTCGACGTAGATGCCGATCCGCTCTTGCTCGCCCAGATGTGTCTTCACGTCGTCGATATCGAGAAAATTGATCTGGGAGGTCCGAACCGACGCCTCGATACCGGTCAGCTGTGTGAGGTGGCTGGCGACGGTCTCCGACCCCTCCTTCGCCATCTTGTTGAAAAGATCCAGTTTCCGCACGTCGACTTGCAGGCCCATACGCCGGAGTTGCCGGCCAGTCGCTTAACCGCACCGCCGAGATTTCAGCGTCTGATACTGGGACGCCCCCTCAAGCGTCGGGATCGAGCTGGAACTGGCCGTACTCCGCGACGCTGTTGAGGACCACCGAGGTCTCGACGGCCGTGATGTCGTCGTCGGTCAGTAGCTGCTTGATCTGTTCGTTCATCTCCGCGGTGTCGGTGAACTTGCCGATCGCGATCACGTCGTGACTCCCGGTGACCTCGTAGACAGTCGTCATCCGGGAGTTGTCGGCGAGTCGCTCGGCGACCCCGGGAAGCCCGTCGCCGTCGGCTGTCAGTTTGAACACGGCGGTCATGTCGTAGCCGATGGCGTCGTAGTCGATCCGGGGTTCGTAGCCGTCGATGACACCGCTCGTTTCGAGCTGATCGACACGCTGGGCGACGGTCGGCTCGGCGATACCGGTCGCGGCCGAGAGTTCGCGGTTGCTCGCGCGGCCGTCCCGCAGCAGGGCGTTGATGATCTGGCGTTCGGTGTCGTCGATCTGCATGCGGCGATCAGACGGCGTCCGGCCCGCGTTCACCCGTGCGGACCTGTACGGCGTCCTCGACGTCGATCACGAAGATCTTCCCGTCACCGGGCTCGCCGGTGTGGGCACCCTCCTTGATCGCATCGACCACGTCGTCTGCGGGGATGTCCGCCACGATGCATTCGATCTTGACCTTCTGGTGGAGGTCGACGACGTACTCCTCGCCGCGCCACTGGCCCTTCTTCGCGGGCTGGGAGCCACGGCCGGAGACGTTCGTCACCGTCAGCGACGGCGCACCGACTTCCGCCAGCGACTGTTTGACGTCGCCGAGCTTGTCCGGTCGCACCATCGCGACGACCATCTTGATCTCGCGGTCGTCCTCAGTCATCGTCATTCACCTCAGTGAAGCTCGCAGGGGTCCCACCGTCGGCGACGACACCCTCGCCGCCACCGAACTCGGGGTAGGTCTCGACGCCGTGCTCGGAGACGTCCAGCCCTTCCTGCTCGTGTTCGGGCGTGACGCGTGCCTGACCGACCGCCTTGAACGCACCCCAGATGAGGGCGGTCGAAACGACCGTCCACGCGGTGATGACACCGACACCGATCACCTGATTGACGAACGCACCGATGATCGAACCGTCGACGGCCGACGGAATCGCGACGAACGGGAACATGAGCGTCCCGATCACACCGGCGCTCCCGTGGACGGGGAAGACTGCACACACGTCGTCGATCTTCAGTTTCTTCTCGACGAACTCGAAGACGATCGGGAGCTGGGCGCCGGCGATGCCGCCGACGACGAACGCGCCCCACCAGGTCGTCGTGTTCGGGATCGCGGTGATACCGACGAGACCGGCGAGCAGGCCGTTCGCGACGTACAGCGTGTCGACTTTGCCGGTCTTGGCCCAGGCGACCAGTCCGGCACCCACCGCACCACAGGCCATCGCGATCGTCGTCGTCATCGCGACGCGACCGACGTAGGCGAAGTCACCGAGTGCGATCGTTCCCTCGGCGGCCGCTGCCGGGTCGAAGACCGTCGCGGCGGTCCCGACGTTGAAACCGTACCAGCCAAAGGCGAGGATCAGCGTCCCCAGCACGGCGAAGGTCATCGAGTGACCGGGGATGACGTTCGCGCTGCCGTCGTCGTTGTACCGACCCATACGCGGGCCGAGGACGTACGCCGCGGTGAGACCGGCGATGCCACCCATCCCGTGGACGACCATCCCACCGGCGAAGTCGGCGAAGCCGAGACTGGAGAGGAAACCACCGGAGTACCACGACATCCCGCTGACGACCGGGTAGATCACGGCCGCGATCGCGATCGTGTACGTGATGTACGCGCGGAGTTTCGCACGACCGGCGACGGCCCCGGAGACGATCGTCGCCGCCGTCATCGCGAAGACGGCGCCGAACAGCCAGGTCACCCATCCAGAGGAGCTTCCGTTCATCTGGAAGGAGACGCCGGCACCACCGACAGCACCTTCGACGGTCGCACCGACCAGGAAGAACAGCACGACCCCGACCGACCAGGTCAGGAGGTTCTTCGTTAGCTGGTTCGCCACGTTCTTCGAGCGCACCTGTCCGGCTTCCAGCATCGCGAAGCCAGCGTGCATGAAGAAGATCAGGAACGTTACCACCAGTACCCAGAGAAGGTTGACACCTTCGACGAGCGTTTCCGGGCTCGACTGTAGTAGTTCGTACGTCATCGTTTTGGATTGTGTTTGAATTGCGTCTGTATGTCCAACTTTATCGCCTCGGCCACCAACTTCGTCAACTCGTTCACGGACGGTGTCTTGCGGTAGCCCTACATAAGGATTGGCTTTACAATACTCCCAATAATGGGTGGTTGGGTAGACGACCGTCCAGATTGGAGTATGATATTATCGATATAAGGTTGTATTCCGTCCAGAAAATCGGTGTCTGTCAGCGCAAATTTCGAACGTTCGTCAACCACGAAAAACGCAGAGAGGGGCGTTCAGGCCCGGATTTGCTCGCGCGCGCCCCGGACTGTCACGGTTTTTCCAGCGTGTATCGTGGTGGATGGTGCCGAACGAGTGGACATCTGTCGAGAGAGATCGCAACTGGACGAACAGCCTTACAATCGTTGCGCGATGTCCTCGGCGAAGTACGTCAAGATGAGATCCGCGCCGGCGCGTTTGATCGACAGCAGCGACTCGTAAGCGACCGATTCGAGGTCGAGCCACCCCTTCTCGGCGGCGGCGTGGAGCATCGCGTACTCGCCGCTGACGTTGTAGGCGGCGACGGGGTGGTCGTATTCCTCGCGGATCGCCCGGACGATATCGAGGTAGGGCAGCGCGGGCTTGACCATCAGCACGTCCGCGCCCTGCTCGGCGTCGAGGGCGACCTCGCGCATCGCCTCGCGGGCGTTGCCCGGGTCCATCTGGTAGTGGCGTCGGTCGCCGAAGGCCGGTGCGCCGTCGGCGGCGTCTCTGAATGGGCCGTAGAAGGCCGACTCGTACTTCGCGGCGTAGCTCATGATCGGCACGTCCGCGTGGCCGTCGGCGTCGAGTCCCTCACGGATCGCCCCGACCATCCCGTCGGTCATGCTGGACGGTGCGACCATGTCCGCCCCCGCACGAGCGTGGGAGATGGCGGTGTTCGCGAGCAGGTCGAGCGTCGGGTCGTTCTCGACAGTCAGGGTCGGATCGTCGGCGGCACCGTCTTCGACGACACCACAGTGGCCGTGGCTGGTGTACTCACAGAGACACACGTCCGTGATGACGTAGGCGTCGGTCTCGTCGGTGATCCGACGAACCGCTCGCTGGACGACACCGTCGGCGGCCCACGCCCGACTCCCTCGCTCGTCCTTCGATTCGGGGATGCCGAAGACGATCACGGCCTCGACGCCGGTCTCGCGGATCTCCTCGACCCGGTCGACCGCTTGCTCGACCGGGACGCGCTCGTGGCCCGGCATCGTCTCGATTGGTACCCGCTCGTCGGTCGTCGCATCGACGAACACCGGCGCGATCAGATCCGACGCATCGAGGTCGGTCTCGCTGACGAGGCCTCGAACCCCGTCAGTCCTGAGTCGTCGCGGGCGGCGGTCCTGATTCATACCCCGTGGTCGGTCGCCCGGGGCAATGAATCGTCCGCTCGGAGATGACCGACCGACTGTCGGTGACCGAACACACTCGCTAACAAACGACGTACCGAACACCCTCACTACCGACTGAACGCCCTCGACCCGCTCGACGCCCGCTAGGCCGGATATCTTCGCTCGCGTCGTTCGCTCGGGTAGTGCCGACGCAGACGACGCGACCGTGTCTCGCCCGTTCGTCCGCCGCACTCACACCACAGTTGCGAGCGCGACGGCACGCGCTCGCGAGAGCGTCCCCACTCCACCCCGGATTCGCCCTGGCGGGCGAATCACGCGTCCCGACCGCACCGCCGTGGCCGGGAGCGCGTTTCGTCGCGCGACCACGGGGAAGGGCCGGGTGGCGGTACGGGCCTCGGAGGACTGAAAGGGCGAGCCGCGCTCGCGCTCCGTGGGTCGCTGGGCGGCCACTATCCGAGCGAACAGTGCGAGGCGCGAGCGTAGCGAGGGCCTCGAAAGCGAACGGGGAGGGACGACCCGTGAGCAGTGAGCGAGGATATGCCGGCCAGCGACCGTGAGCGTGGCGAGGGCTTTCACTGCTCGTTGGCGTTGGTGCGCTTGCAGTCGGTAAATGCTAGCGAGCGTGGCGAGAGATTGCAGTGCCTGTTCCGGTTGGCAGCCGTTCAGTTCGAATCCGCTAGCGCTTCGGCCAGCAGTTCGGTGACGCCGACGATGTCGAGGTCGTCCTCGTAGCCGCCCGTCTTCCGGCCGTCCTCGTACATCGTCATGCACATCGGGCAGGCGACGACGAAGCGGTCGACCGCACCACCGGCGGACGTGTCTTCGAGCGCCTCGCGCAGGCGCTCCTCGCTGGGCTTGGGGTCCTCGTCGAAGTCCATCCAGAGGCCCCCACCGCCACCGCCACAGCAAAAGGAGTCGTCGCGGTTGCGGGGCATCTCAACGCGGTCGACCCCCGTGGCGTCGATGAGGTCGCGGGGGGCCGCGAACTCGCCGTTGTACCGGCCGAGGTGGCAGGGGTCGTGGTAGGTGACAGTGTCGTCGAGGGTCGCGGGCACGTCCAGCCGATCGGTCTCGACCAGTTCGGCCACCACCTGCGTGTAGTGGGCCACATCCTCGCCCGTCCACTCGCAGGCGTCGAACTCGGGGTACTCGTGTTTGAACGTGTTGAACGAGTGGGGATCGGTACAGACGATCCGGTCGAACTCGCAGGACTGGATGGCGGCGGCGTTGTCCTCGACGAGCATCTCGTAGAGGCCCTCCTCGCCGACGCGGCGCACGTCGTTGCCGTCAGTCTGTTCGTCCTCGTAGAGGATGCCGTAGGAGGCGTCGGCGGCCTCGAAGACGCGAGCGAGGGCTTTCGCGATTTTCTGATTCCGGTCGTCGTAGCTCGGGTAGTCGCCGACGTACCAGAGATAGTCGACGGCTTCCTCGCGGGCGTCGGGGACTTCGAAGTCGAGGTCGTCGGTCCACTCCGGCCGTTTGCGGTCGGGTTCGCCGAAGGTGTTGCCCTGCTGGAAGACGTTCATCATGGCGTCCTGAACGTGTTCGTCCATCTGGCCCGACTCGGTGAGTCGGCGGTTCATCTCCGTGAAGTGGGTGAGGTGCTCGATCTCGACGGGGCAGGCGTCCATGCAGGCCATGCAGGCCATACAGGACTCCATCGTCGCACTGTCGATGACCGATGTCCCCCCATCTGCCACGATATCGACTGGCTCGCCGCCAGCGTCACGCTCCTCGCGGTACTGCTTCAGGTCGAGAATCACGTCGCGCGGGTCGAGGGGCCGGCCCGACGCCTTGGCGGGGCAGGCCGACGAGCAGCGACCGCACTTCGTACAGGCGTCCTGATCGAGCACCTGTTTCCACGAGAAGTCGTCGATCTCGCTGGGACCGATCTCGTCGGGACTCGCGTCCTCGGGCACGCCCGGCAGCCGAACGCCAGCCTTCTCGTCGCGCGTGACGACGTTGGCAAAGGAAGAGAGCATGTGGAAGGGCTTGGCGTAAGGCACCCACGCGACGAAGGCAAGCGCCAGCAGCGAGTGGCTCCACCAGACCACGGGGTAGGCGGTGGTGGCCATCGCGGGCGTCATCCCCGCGGCGGCGAGCCAGTCTTTGAGCGCCCAGCCGACGAAACTCACCGTCTCGAAGCTCACGTCCCGGGTCGCGCTGGTCCCCAGAATCCTGACCGCCTCCGTCAGATAGCCACCGACGCCGAGCAAAAAGAGCGACCAGAGGAAGTAGTCGTCCTCACGCGAGGTGTGGCGGCCGTGGAGGCGCTCCATGCGGCGGCCGTAGCGTCGCCAGATCGCGACGCCGACCCCGACGACAAAGAGGAGCCCCATCGCGTCCATCACCAGCGAATAGGAGAGATAGAACTCGCCGACGAAGAAGCTCTCGCCCGTCAGCGGGCGATAGAGATCCATATCGATCCCCAGAATCGTCGTCCCGATCAGCAGTGTCAGAAAGCCCCAGAAGACGAAGGTGTGCATCAGGCCGCCGACGAGGTCCCGATCGAACTGCTTGGCGTTCGACAGCGCGAGAGTCGCGCCCGCGACGATCCGCTGTGGCAGGTCGTCTAGCCGCGGGAACGGCTCCTCGCTCGCTCGTGCGTAGCGAGCCACGCGAGCGTAGATCCCGTAGGCGGCGACGAGCAGCGCCAGTGCGGCGAGATAGTAGAAAATCGCTTTCCCCACCGGTCCGATCTGCCAGAAGGTCGGCCGCGTGGTCGTCTGAAGCGCGATTGGCATGTGCTAACACGAACTGGCCGGCGCATAAAGCTTGCTCCGACCGCCCGCAGTCTGGCGAGAACGAGGGCGGCGTTTGGAGTTGTCACAGCACCACGACCGACGCTATGTCACAGTGGGTCTCGAACACGGGACACGACGAGCAACAGATATGTAACGACCGGTGCCCAAGGGTTCGCCTTATGGACGAGAAGACCGAGAAACTCCGTGACATCTTCGTCGACGTGGCCGGCGACGAAACCGTCACCGAGCGACAGGAGTCGGGGCATGGCTCCCTGCTCTCGGACGAGGAGGACGTTGAGGAGCGCTTGCTCGCAGTGATCGAGCGCCTGCGCGAGCGCTTTGGCGTCGACAGCGACCTCGACGACGACGCGCTCGTGACCGTGATCCGGCGCTACTACGAGGGAGACACGGACGCGGAGATCGCAGACACCGTCGGGACCGACGAGGACGCGGTCTTCCGTGCCCGGACAGCCCTGCACCTGCTGCGTGCAGACGACACCGACGCACCCTTCGATCTCGACCGCCTTCGCGACCAAGCGGCAGATCTCGACGCACTCGCCGACGACGTTGATCTCTCGGCCGCCCAGTTGGATCGTTATCAGCGCGTCGTCACCGCCGAGGCGCAGGCCAGACAGGTCAGCCAGCGCTTCCAGAGCGAGTACGAGGACGTGCTCCACGACGCCGGCATCTCGACGGTGATGACCGACACCATCCGCGACGACGGCCTGAAAGAGGCGACCGAAGACATCGGCTCACTCGAAGAAGACGCCGACGTGGACTTCTAACGACCCGAGATCGGCGACACCTTGACCGTCCCGTCGGCCCGGACAGTCACGTCGTAGCCTGCATATTCGAAGGTCACCGCACCGAAGGTCTGACTGTCGGCGAACAGTGCGTCCAGTGCGTCGGGGTCGACCACCTCGTACAGCGGCGGTAGTTCGGTCACCGGTGTCTCAGTGCGCTCGCTAACAGCGTCGATGATCGCGGTGCTGGGCGGTCGTTCCCCACCCGATCCGAGATCTGACCCGCTCGTGGCGGTTGCCATATCTATGGTATTGTCTCACATGGTATATAACAGTTTGTCAGACATTTCAATAGATCATGCGCGTAGCCGACACCCCTTCGAGGCCCGCCTTCGGCGCACCTCGCTCTGCTCGGCGACTGCTCAGTCCCCGGCAGCAGACTGCCCGCTACCGCTCTGTCCCGACGCCAGCGGCGTCCGCTCGACGACGGTCCCATCGTAGGTCGGATGCTGTTCGACGATCTCGCCCTTTGGCACGTCGCCGTCCTCGACCATCTCCTCTAGGAGCCACCACGCGAGTTCGACGTGTTCGGATTTGACGGCGTAGAACTCCTCGGGGACGCCCAGTTCCTGCAAGTGGGCTTCACTGACCCAGGCCTTGCCGTAGACGAGGGTGCCGTCGTCGGTGATCTCGTCGAACTCGCGGCTGATGTTCCGGGCCATGCGCTTCATGCGCGAGCGGTGCTGGGCGGCGTCCTTGAAGACGGAAGTACAGAAGTAGACCCGCTCGTGATCGCCCATCGTCTCCAGAATCTCGTGGCTGCCTTCGACGGCGCTCATGTGGCCGTCTTTGCGCTCGAAGCCTTCTTCCTGCATCCGGCGGAAGTTGCCGTCGGACATCTCGAACTCGTTGATGTTACAGAAGTCCGCCGCGCCCTCGTCGAGGAATTCGAGGAACTCTTCTTCGGCGCGGATGCCCGGAATCTCGAACGCGGGGGTCAGCCCTTCTTCGCGGGCGATATAGAGGATCTCTTCCCACTCGGTGCCGTGCAGGTCGCCCCACTGTTCGAGCGGCGGGTGGAAGCGAATCTCGTCCAGTCCGGCCTCGCTCAGGCGGCGCATGTTCTCGCGGCCCCCGGTGATGCCGGTGTAGAGGTGGGTGTGGTGGTCCTCGCCGAACTCGTCTTTCAGCAGTTCGAGGTAGTGACAGGTCCGATCGAGCGCTTCCTGTGGCTCGCCGCCGGTGATCGACGTGCCAAGCGCGTCCATCAGTTTCGCCTCGGCGATGACGTCCTCGTCGGACTCGACCGGGCGTTCGTTGGCGTACACCTGATCGACGTTCTTTCGATTCTCACCGAGGGGACAGTAGAAGCAGTCCCGCTGGTCACAGTAGCCATAGACGAACATGACCATCTTCCCGCCTTCAGCACACTGCTCGCAGCCCTCGGAGATCATTCGGTACGCCTGCTTGTTCGTCCAGTGGCAAAAAGCGTCCGAAACGGGATCGAATGCGTACCAGCCCGTCGCGTCGGGATCGCTACAACCGGTTTTTGAGCGAAAGTCGTTTATTACTGATAGGAGCGTGTCGGTCGAGCCATGACCGACGACCACTCACGGCGGCGCTACCTCCACCTGCTCGCCGCGGGCGCGACCGGTGCCGTCGCGGGCTGTACCGATCTGGCTGGCACAAGGGCGGACGCGACGACGCCCGGCACGACCGACGAGGGCACGCCGGACGACGAACCCACGGACACGTTCACGCCGGTCGAGAAAGTCGACGACTGGCAGTACGACCCCAACGATATGGGCGGCGACGCCGGTGGTTCGGGGGGGATCAATTTGACGAGCGGACAGGCAAGCACCACGAGCACTAGCGCCGACGGCGGGATCGGTCTCTCGGCCGGCGGCGCGGCCGACATCGCCACCTTCCGGCGCAACGTCGAGGAGGGGTACCTGCCGATTCCCGAGAGTCTTTCCTACGAGGGGCTGTTCTACAACTACTACTTCGACACCGGCGGCGACGGCACCTGCTCGTCGACGTTCTGTCCGACGTACGCACCGGCAGTGTCGACCGACCCGCTGGGCGGGGAGACCGAGCGCTACCTCAGCGTCGGTCTGGACTCGGGCATCGGGGTCGACGAGTTCGACCGCAAGCGCCTGAACCTCGTCGTCGTGCTGGACATCTCCGGGTCGATGTCGTCGTCGTTCTCCGAGTACTACTACGACCGGTTCGGCAACCGTCGCGAAGTCGAGGGAACCACGGAGCGCCCGAAACTCGACGTGGCGAAGGACGCGCTGGTCGCCCTGACCGAGCAACTGCGCCCCGGCGACCGGCTCGGCGTGGTCCTCTACAGTTCGGAGAGTCACGTCGCCAAGCCGATGCGGCAGGTCAACGCGACCGATATGGACGCCATCCGCGGCCACATCCGCGAAGACATCCAAGCGGCCGGCGGGACGAACCTCGACGCCGGACTCTCCGATGCGACGGAGCTGCTCTCGGCGTACAGCGACGCCGACCAGTCCGTCTTCGAGAACCGGATGATCGTCCTCACCGACGCGATGCCCAACCTCGGCGACACGTCCAGTGGTGGCCTGCGTGCCACGCTGGAGACCAACGCGGCGGACGACATCCACGCGACCTTCGTCGGGGTCGGGGTCGATTTCAACGCCGAACTCGTCGACGAACTCACCGCCGTGCGCGGGGCGAACTACTACGGCGTCCACTCCGCCGAGGAGTTCGAACGGCGGATGGGCGAGCAGTTCCAGTACATGGTGACGCCGTTCGTGTTCGACCTCGAACTGGAACTCGACGCCGAGGGGTACGAGATTCGGAAGGTGTATGGCTCGACAGCCGCCCAAGAGGCCACCGGCGAAATCATGTCCGTCAACACCCTCTTTGCCTCGCCCAGTGAGGGCGGGCGCGCCCGCGGAGGCGTCGTCCTCGTGCAAGTCACAAAGCAGGCCGAGGACGCGACGATAACGCTGCGAGCCACCTGGGAGGAGCGCGACGGGACGAGTCGGGAAGCCACCTCGACCATCGAGTTCCCCGCTGGCGGTCCCGAACAGTTCGCCAACAGCGGCGTCCGCAAGGCCGTCCTCCTCTCGCGGTACGCCGACCTGCTGAAAAACTGGATGGTGGCAGAGCGCGACCGGGAAGCCGTCTCGGTCACGGAAGACGACGGCATCGGGGTCCCACCCGAGCCATCTCCCGGGCGCTGGGAGCAAACCTCCGAACCGCTGACCGTGTCCGATCCGTACCCCGACCGCCTTCGGACCTTCCGCGAGTACTTCGCGAGCGAGAGCGAGGCAATCGGCGACGCGGAACTCGAACAGGAGCTGACGATGCTCGACGAGATTCTGGCCGCGGCCTGAGCGCCATACTCGTAAGTGCCTCGCGGGTGTTCGGCCGGTATGAGCGGTTCCCGTCGCGGACTGGCGATCGTCCTCGCCGTCGTCTTCCTCGACTTGCTCGGTTTCGGTATCATCATCCCGATTCTGCCCTTCTACACGCGCTCGTTTCCGGGCGGAACGGAGTTCGTCATCGGATTGCTTGCAGCGTCGTACTCGGCGATGCAGTTCCTGTTCGCGCCGCTGTTAGGGTCGCTCTCGGATCGGGCCGGTCGGCGGCCCGTGCTGGTGCTGTCGCTCGCCGGGTCCGTGATCGCGTGGACCGTCTTCGGACTCGCCGACGCGCTGTGGCTGCTGTTCGTCGCGCGGATGCTGGCTGGCGCGATGGGCGGGAACCTCTCGACGGCACAGGCCTACGTGGCCGACGTGACACCGCCCGAGGAGCGTGCGAAGTCGCTGGGGCTGATCGGGGCGGCGTTCGGCGTCGGCTTCATCTTCGGGCCGGGGATCGGGGCGGTGTTGAGCTTCGATAGCGTCGTCGCCGCGGTCGACGCCGTGGTCCCGGTCGTCGCCATTACGCGCTTCTCGCTGCCGAGTTTCGCGGCCGCGTTCGCGAGTCTCTGTGGCGTCGTCGTCACGCTCCTGTTCCTGCCGGAATCGCTCCCGGCGAGCGACCGGGGTGGTGACCAGCAGCGCCGCCCCACACAGATCGAGCAACTGCTGGCGGGCCTGCGGACGAGCGGCCTGCGAGAACTGCTCGGAGCGTTCTTCCTCGTCTCCTTTGCGTTCTCGGGCGTCCAGATCATGTTCATCCCCTTCGTCGCCGACATCTACGGCTACTCGGCGAGCCAGAGCGCGCTCTTGCTGACCTACATCGGAGTGCTGTCGGTGCTCGTCCAAGGCGTGCTGATCGGACGCCTGACAGCCCGCTACGCCGAGGTCACCCTGACCGTCGGCGGGACAGCGGTGTTAGCGGTCGGGACCGGACTGTTGCCGTTCAGCGACCGACTTGGCGCGGCGGTCCCGGACCTGACCGCCATCGCGCCGTTCCTCACCGGCGACCTGCTGGCCCTGCTCGCCGTGTTGACGCTGCTACCCCTCGGCAACGGGGTCCTGTCGGTGACGCTGACGACCATCGTCTCCAACCGCGCGTCGGCGGCGACACAGGGCAGCGCGTTCGGCCTGACCCAAGGTGCCGGGAGCCTCGCCCGGACCATCGGTCCCATCGTGATGGGCGGGCTGTACACCGTCGTCGGCTACTGGTCGCCGTTCGTCGTCGGCGCGATGGTGCTGGTGCCGGTCGCCCTGCTCGTCGTTCGCCTCGGGACGCCCGACGACCCACCAGAGCCGAGACCAGTCGATCCGGGTCACGTTCGCTGAGCGGCCCCATCGCTGTTGGCACGACCTTCTTGTCACTGGCGGACGACGTTTGGGCATGGCCGAGGGCGACAAGCGGGACAGCACCGAGAAGCGAGACAGCGGACCGGCGGACCGGACGGAGCGGCCCGTCGAGGTCTCGGAGCGACTGATGCGCAGCATCGAGGTCGTGGCGGCCTACGTCCTCGTCCTCCTGTTTGCCATCGGCGTCGTCGATCTGGGTGCACAGATCGGCGGTGCCGTCCTCGACGGCAGGATCAGCGACCCGCTGGTCGTCGTCGGCTTCATCGACACCGCCCTCTTGCTCTTTATCATCGTCGAGGTGTACCAGACCGTCGTCGCCTACGTGCGCTCGAACGACACCCGCCGGATCGTTCGACTCGTGATCCTGACGGGCATCATCGCACTCGTCCGGAAGGCCATCGTCTTTCGCACCGGCGAGTACAACAGCGAGATGGCCGCATTGACCGCGGCAGTAGCCTACACGCTGCTCATCCTCGGGCTGGCGGTGTTGCTGTACGTCAGCCAGTCGACAATGCAACTGGGCGACGAGCGTCCTGGCAAAGCGACGTGACTTTCCCCGATTCAAAATAAATCCGATAACTTTCGAGGGAGAATTACAGTAGACCCAAAAGAGTTGTTTTAGGCACTCAGACAGGCACTTTCGACAGTTACTCAGAACAGCCTTCGTCTCCTCACCGGTCGTCTCTCACTGAAACAATCCCACAGGCTCTAAGGCGGTGATTTCTCAGTCCGCCAGTACGGAGAAGAAGTGATGGCAAAGTGTGATAAGAGTTCCGATATATATGTGGAGCTGTTAGGATTCGTGGAGCGACTCGCGCGTGGGCACGTCGTCGGCGTCGTAAACCTCGTTGACGAAGGAGGTCGGGAGGCCACAGGTCAGGCCGCCATCGACGACGACGTTCGTCCCAGTGACGAAGCCGGCCCGCTCGGAGGCCAGAAAGAGCGCCGTGTCTGCGACTTCCCCGGGCCGGCCAAAGCGCCCGAGAGGGTACTGATCGAGCCAGCGCTGTCGGGCGTCGTCGGTGTCGTCTTTGCGGGCCATCTCCTCGCGCCGGGCCTCGGTCTCGATGGTGCCCGCCGAGAGGACGTTCGAGCGGATGCCGTACTGGCCGTAGTGGGTGGCGACGTTGCGCGACAGCGCGAGCAGGCCGCTCTTGGCCGCCGAGTAGCCCGCCAGCGCGATGCCGTGCAGTCCGTTGACCGAACCGACGTGGACCATCGACCCACCACCCGCCGCGATCATCGCCGGCAGGACCTCCCGTGTGACGTTGTACTGCCCCGTCAGATTGAGTTCGACGGCATCGGCCCACGTGTCGGGTGCCGAGCGGTGGAGCAGGTCGTCGGCGTCGACGCCCCCACCGGCGTTGTTGACGAGGACGCGCACGTCGCCGAACTCGTCGATGGTGCGGTCGACGAGTGTCCGTACGTCCGCGCGATCAGTCACGTCACACGCGACGGGGACGACACGGCCCTCGTGGGCAGCGGTCAGTTCCTCGGCGACTGGTTCGACGCCGTCGAGCGAGCGCGAACAGATCACCACGTCGCCGCCCGCCTCGGCGAACCGTTCGGCGATGGCCCGCCCGATACCCCGCGACGCCCCGGTGACGATCGCCGGCCGGTCAGCAAGCGAGAGTTCGATCATCGTCCGTGGATTGGTGGCATGCCCCTTGAACGTTCGGCCCGCGGGACTGGTAGTGTTCAGATAAGCAACCTCAGTCTCAGACTTGCAGACACCGAAAGCCCTCGGCCCGCTCAGTGGTTCTGTGGCGGATATCCTCACTCTGTTCGGATAGTGCCGCCGCAGAACCACTGAGCGCGCCTCGCCCTTTCATCCACCAGGACCCGGCTGTTCGGCCGTCTACACCCTGGTGGATGAAAGGGCGAGCGTCGTTGCGGGAACCCCGGCGACGCAAGCACCCACTGGAGCGCAGCGAGCCGCGGGACCGCAACGACGCGAGGGCTTTCGGTGCCTTGTTCTCACTTTTCTCGATCTCTTATCTGAACACTGCGGCGGGACTCCCAGCGTTCAGATCCGGTACTGTTCGATGGCGTCGGGGTCGACTTCGATCCCCAGCCCCGGTCCGTCGGGGACCGAGAGCGCGCCGTCGTCGACGGTGATCGGGTCGGCGAGGACATCGTCCTCCCAGCCGTAGTACGTCGAGTCCGGCGGGAGCGAAAAGCCCGGGATGCCGGAGACGGCGTGCAGGATCGCGGCGGTTCTGATCCCCAGATCGAACGCACAGTGATGCGTGAAGGGGATGCCGGCGTCCTCGACGATGGCGGCCTGCTGGCGGAGACCGGCGATGCCGCCCGCGGGCGTCAGATCCAGCACGGCCACGTCCATCGCGCCCGCCTCGATCAGGTCCCGGCAGTTGTGGCTGATGTAGGTGTCCTCGTTGGGTGCGATGGGCTGGCGACTGCGCTGGCGCAGTCGCGCGAGCGAGCGGTGGCTATCGACCCGGATGGGCTGTTCCATGTACTGGAGGTAGATGCCCGAATCCTCCAGTTTGGCGGCGACGCGGACGGCCTGATCCAGCGTCCAGCCCTGATTCGGATCGAGGCGGAATTCGAGCTGGCCGTCGACTTCGTCGTGCATCGCTTCGATGCGGGCCACGTCCTGTTTCCAGTCCCGGCCGGCCTTGGTCTTGAGCACCGGAAAGCCGGCGTCGAGTGCTTCGGCAGCCTTGGCGCGGGACTCCTCGGGCGGGAGGATGCCCAGGCAGAACGCGACCGGTACGTCCGCTGGACCGTCGCTCCCGGCAGCGTCGCCCGCCTCGACCTCGCGGTGGCGCTGGCTGGTCTGGGTCGGTGCGGTCCACCCACCCAGCAGTTCGTAAATCGGTTTCCCGAGATCCTTGCCGACGATGTCCCAGCAAGCGGTCTCGACCGCCGCGAAGAAGAGGTCGGCGTTGGCGTACTCGATGAACACCTGCCGGCGCAGGCGCTCGGTCTCGTAGGGGGACTGGCCCTCGATCAGGGGCGCGACGCCGTCCTCGATGACCGACTCCGTCGCTTCCGGCGAGAGGAACACCCGCATCTCCCCCCAGCCAGAGATGCCCTCGTCGGTGTCGACCCGGACGAGGACCCGCTCCATCGATTCGAGGCGGCCGTGGTTGGTGACGTACGGTCCGATCCCAAGGTGCTCGTCGAGACCGACGAGCGGGACGTCGACCGTCGTCGCCGTGACGTTCGTGATCTGCATGGCTACGAGTCCCGAGGGCACCGGCAAGAATGTATCGACAGGTCTCGACGCCGGGCGGTCAGAACAGCGAGCGCAGGCGGTCGAGGACGGACTCGCTCGGCTCGCTCGCCCGTTTCGACGGGCGCGCGATGGTGTCGCCGGGGAGTTTCATCCGTGGCGGGCCGGGATCAGTGCCGGTTTCGTAGTCGGCGACGACAGCCACGAGGTTGCCGACGGCCTCGGCCTCCACGCGGCCGACACCGGCACACTCGGTCTCGGGGTCCTCGGCGAACCAGAGTTCGTCATCGATGTCGGCGATGGGTGGCTGGCGGTGCTCGACCCAGGCGCGCGCCTCGATATCGGCCGGGTCGGAGACCACGGCTAGACGACCTCGCTCACCTCGACGGACTCGCCGCGTTCGGCCGACTCGTAGGCTGCCTGAATCACCTCGATATCGTGGACGGCGTGGGTGCCAGTCTTTGCCGGTGGACGATCCTCGCGGACCGCTTCGACGAAGTCAGCGACCAGTCCGCGGTTCGCGTCCGGTCCCCAGAATAGCTGGTGGACGCCGGGGTCGCCGCTGTCGCGGGTCTGTTTGATCGTCTGGTCGAAACAGTCCACTTCCAGCACGCCGTCGTCGCCGACGAGCTTCAGCGTCGCGCCGCCCCACGTATCGTACTCGTCGGGCTTGCTCCACGAGCCGTCAAGCGTGAACTGCGTGCCGTCGGTGAGTTCCATCGACAGGAGGTTCACGTCCTCGACGGGGATGTCGTGGAAGCGGGTCCCCGTCTCTGCGTACACCTCGGCCACGTCCTCGCCGGTGAGCCAGCGCACGGCGTCGAGGATGTGGACGGAGTGGTCCATCACCGCGCCGCCGCCGGACCGCTCCGGGTCGGCGAACCAGCCGCCGGGCATCTGCCCGCGGTTGGTGCCACTCAGGAACTGCAGGTCGCCAAGCTGGCCGACTTCGAGCGCGTCGTTGGCGTTGCGGAGTGGCTGGCTGAAGCGCAGCGGGAGTGCCACGCCCAGATGGACGCCCGCGTCGTCGCAGGCGTCGGCGATGGCCTGCGCGTCCTCGACGGTCGGTGCGAGGGGCTTCTCACAGAGCACGTCGACGCCCGCGTCGGCCGCCATCTCGACCCACTCGCGGTGATCGACGTTGGCAGAGCAGACGACGACCCCGTCGGCCCGGTCGAGCAGTTCGTCGGGTGTGAGGTGGTCGGTGCCGTACTCCTCGGCCTTCTCGGCCGTCGCCGCCTCGTTCTCGTCCGCGCCAGCGACACCGACGAGGGCGGCGTCTTCGATGTCGTCGAGGGCGGCCGCGTAGGCGTCGGCGTGGAGGTGCTCGACCGAGAGGATGCCAATCGCAGTCATTGGCCCACCTCCGCGACCCGCACAGGCTCACCGCGCTCGGCGGACTCGTTTGCGGCCAGTGCGATCCGCACCGCCTCGCGACCGTCCTCGACGGTGACCGCCGGTTCAGCGCCGGTCTCGACACACTCGACGAAGTGGCGCAGTTCCCGCGTGTAGGGACTCACGCGGAAGGCTCCGGCGGCGGGGTCCATCTCGCCGCCGGTGTCGCCCGTGAAGTCGACGGGACGCTCGTCGCGAGTGTCGTACTCCAGCGAGCCGTCCGACCCGGCGAACTCGAAGGCGGTGGTGAAGTCCATCTCGTCGGGGTAGCCCCACGAGGCCTCGACGTAGCCCGCAGTGCCGTCCTCGAAGCGCAGGTCGACGCCGGCGTGCTGGTAGCGGTGACCGTCTGCCTCCCAGTCGGCGCTGCGGGCGAACACCCGGTCGACCTCGCCGACGACCCAGCGCAGATAGTCCAGATCGTGGATCGCCATGTCCAGCACGACGCCGCCGCTCTGCTCGAAGTCGCTGAACCAGTTGTCGGCACCGTACTTCGGCGGGGAGGAAAGGCGCTCGGCTCGCATCGTCCCCAGTTCGCCCAGTTCGCCCGCGTCGATTCGCTCCTTGGCGGTGACGTAGGACGGGAAAAAGCGCAGGACGTGCCCGACAGACGCCGGCACGCCGGTCTCGGCGATGGTCTCGACGAGGTCGTCGGCCTGTTCCATCGTCCGGGTCATCGGCTTCTCACAGAAGACGGCCAGATCGCGCTCGGCCGCCGCGGTGGCGAAGTCGTGGTGGGTCGGCGTCGGTGTACACACGTCGACCATCGTCAGGTCGGCCTCGGCCAGCATCGTCTCGGCGTCGGCGTACGTCTCCGCACCGGGCGCGTGCTCGCTGGCGAACGTGTCGAGGTTGTCGCCCGTCGAGGCGACAGCGACGACCTCTGCGTCGTCGATCTCGGCGTAACTCCCTGCGTGTGTGGTTGCCATGACGCCACTCCCGATCAGCCCTACTCGTTGCATACCTCGTGGTGCGGTATCGGTCAGCATAAAACATGGGTGAGAATCGTCTGTCAGTCGGAAGAACAGTCCAGCTGAGCTAACTCTCGAACACGGCCTGTAGATTGTCGAGCAACTGCGGTGGCATCTGTTCGGGGTGGCTCTCGTAGGGCGGGACCTCGGCGGTGATCCAGTCGTCGTAGCCGATCCGGTCGAGTGCGTCGTCGATGGCCGCCCAGTCGAGATCGCCCTGTAGCGGGTAGGTGAAGGCGTCGATGGTGTCGATGTCTGTCTGATAGTCCTTGACGTGGATTCGCTCGATCCGGTCGCCCAGAATCGAGATCCACTGGGCGGGATGGCCAAAGCGGCGGACGTTACCCACGTCGAAGTACGCGCCGACCGGACCCGACTGACTGGCCTCGTCGACGAAATCGCGGAACTCCAGCGGTGAGAGCAGGAAGTCGTTCCAGACGTTCTCGACGGCGACGGTCACGTCGTAGTCGGTGGCAGCGTCGGCGAGTGCCTCGACGCCCGCCAGCGCGCGCTCGTAGGCAACGTCGTAGGGTGTATCCTCGGTCACCAGCGCCGGGACGATCAGGACTGCACCCGCATCGAGGGCGTCGGCGACCGCGAGCATCCGCTCACCGATCTCGATCCCGCGCTCGCGGACTTCGGGATCGGGTGACGACAGCGGCGCGTCCCAGTGCATCGTCGTCGAGACGGCCGGCACGTCCAGACCGGCATCGTCGGCCCGGTCGGCCAGCGTGGCGACGGCGTCGTCGTCCCACAGCGGCCCGTCGGCGACGAGATTCGGCTCGAAGCCGTCGTAGCCCGCACCCGCGAGGAAGTCGACCGTCTGTTCGAGGTCGTCGTGGGGGAACCCCATCTGGTTCAGCGCGAATCGCATACCCGACGTTGCTAACGGGAACGTGATATAGGTTTGCTCGACGGGCCATCCAGAGCGCACTTTTATCACCACCCTGCGCGACACACCTGCGTGAGGATGACAGTCGAACTTGGCGTCATCGGAGCCGGTGGTATCGCAACCGTCCACATGGAGAACGCGGACGACCTCGATGGAGTCGAGATCGTCGCGGTCGCCGACATCGACGAAGAGCGCGCGACGGCGGCGGCCGATCCACGGGACGCGGTCGCCTACACGGACGGCATCGAACTGATCGAGAACGAGGACGTGGACGCCGTCCTGATCGCAGTGCCGCCCTTTGCCCATCCCGAGTACGAGGAGGCGGCGGCCGATGCGGGCGTGGACATCCTGATCGAGAAGCCCGTCGGACTCGGGATGGAGCAAGTCAGGGACACACAGTCGAGGATCGAAGACAGCGGCGTCATCACCGCGTCGGGCTACGTCGCGCGCTACGCCGACGTGACCGACAAACTGCGCGAACTGCTCGACGGGCGGACGATCGGGTCGATCGAGTCGACCTACTGGGCACCCGTCACGCCCGCAGCGTGGTGGCAACGCAAAGACCAGTCCGGCGGGCAACTGGTCGAGCAGGCGACCCACCCCTACGACACCCACCGATATCTGGCGGGCGATGTCGACTGGGTCGTCGGCGCGGGCACGGACCGCCGGCTGGCCGACGAGATCGACTTCCACGACGCGAGTTCGGTGACGATGGTTCACGAGGACGGGACGCTGAGCCACGTGAGCGCGACGTGTGCCGCGTCGTCGTTCCGGTTCGAGACCCGCATCGTCGCCGCGGACGCCCAGCTAACGGTCGACTACATCGACCACACGATCACGGGCGAGGTCGACGGCGAGTCGGTCGCCTACGAGGGCGACGACGACTGGTATCGCCGCGAGCTGGCGGCGTTCGTCGAGGCCGTCTCGTCCGACTCCACAGCGCCGGTCCGGTCTGACTACGGCGACGCCGCCGACACACTGGCGCTGACACTGGCCGCGACCGAAGCGATCGAAACCGAAGAGCGAATCGAGTTATGAGGTGCGGACACGTACCATGATTTATTACGGATAGCCGTCAACCACGACATGGTGACCAATCAATGGGTGAGCTCTCGATCCAGAATCTGACGAAAGTGTTCAACGACGACAGCGGGCAGATCGTCGCTGTCGACGACTTCAACCTCGACATCGAAGACGGCGAATTCGTCGTGTTCGTCGGTCCCTCGGGCTGTGGGAAGTCGACCACACTGCGCTGTGTAGCCGGCCTCGAAACTGTCAGCGACGGCCGACTGTTCCTCGACGGGGACGACATCACGACCCAGCCGCCGACAGATCGGGACATCGCGATGGTGTTCCAGAACTACGCGCTGTATCCCCACATGACCGCGGGCGAGAACATGGCCTTCGGGCTGAAGATGTCGACCGACCTCTCGCGGGAGGAAATCTCCCAGCGAGTCAACGACGCGGCGTCGATGATGGGCATCGAAGACCTACTGGAGAAGCGACCGGGCGAACTCTCCGGCGGCCAGCAACAGCGGGTCGCACTGGGGCGGGCGATCGTGCGCGAACCAGAAGTGTTCCTGATGGACGAACCGCTCTCGAATCTGGACGCCAAGCTGCGCACGCAGATGCGCACCGAACTCCAGAACCTCCAGCACGAACTCGACATCACGACGATCTACGTCACGCACGACCAGACCGAGGCGATGACGATGGGCGACCGGATCGTCATCCTCGACGACGGGGAACTCCAGCAGGTCGGCACGCCACTGGAATGCTATCACGAGCCGGTCAATCAGTTCGTCGCAGGCTTCATCGGCGATCCCGCGATGAACTTCTTCACCATGTCCTACGACAACGGCGTCCTGCACCACGACGAATTCACGTACGAACTGAGTCAGTCCCTCCAGCAATCACTGGGGACGCTGAGCGGCGACGTGGTCATGGGAGTCCGACCCGAATCGGTCCAGCGCGCCGACACGGCGAGCGGGCGTGAGACGACGCTGATGGCACCGGTGTCGGTCGTCGAACCGATGGGCGACGTGACCCACGTCTACTTCGAGGTCGGCGGCGAGACCTACACCATGAGTCAGGAGGGCGACCTCGTCACCGAAGTGGGCAGTCAGATCGAACTCCACTTCCCCGAAGAGAAGATGCACCTCTTCGATGCGGCGACCGGCGACGCCATCAAGACCGGGTCGGTGTCAGCGGCAGTCGAGACCGGCCAGGCAGCCGAAGAGGGCGACACTGGTCGACCCTGAAGCAACAGTAAATCCTCGTGGGAATCGGTATCAATCTGCAAAACATTTATTTGGCGTGTAAGAGATTCACAGTACGAGGCAATCCTATGCCCACTCCAAACGACCGACTGACGCGGCGACAGTGGATAGCGCTTGTAAGTGCAACCGGCATGACCGGACTGGCCGGTTGTGGCGGCGGCGACGGCGGTGACGGTGGCGACGGCGGTACCGGTGGCGACGGTGGCACCGACAGCGATGGCGGCGACGGTGGCACCGACAGCGATGGCGGCGACGGTGGCAGCAATGGCGGAGAGAGCGCGACCTTCTGGGCGTGGAACGACCCCGGACTCACGCCGGTCCGTGAGGAACAGACCGCCGAGTTCGCCGAGATGTACGACAACGTCTCGGACGCGTCCTTCGAGAACTTCCCGTTCGAGAACTACCTCTCGCAGGTCACGAACTCAGTCAGTGCCGGCACCGCCCCGGAATCGGCGGCGCTGTCGGTGCTGTGGACGCCCCGAATGATCGACCAGGGCGTCGCATCGGACGTCGAAGAGTTCGGTCTCAATCCGGACGACTTCGTCAGCGCCGGACGCCAGAACTCCAGTTACGACGGGACCATGGGTGCAGTGCCGTGGTACGTCGACTGCCGAATGCTCGGCATCAATCGCACTCAGTTCGAGGAAGCCGGTCTCGAAGTGCCCGACCGGACCTACCGTCCGACCTGGGACGAGTTCGCCGGCTGGATCGACACGCTCTCCTCGGAACTGGACTCTGGACGCGGATTCTCGATGCCGGCCGGTGAGGGGTTCGACGCGTTCGTCCTCTCGAACGGGAGCGGCTACATCAACGAGGACGCCAGCGCGGCGACGATCAACAGCGACGCTGCCGTCGAGGCAGCCGAGTTCCTCCAGCCGATGATCGTCGAGGACGAATCGGTCATCGCTCGCCCGACGGGCGCGACCGACACCGGGATCGACGACTTCCTCTCGGGGAACGCGCCGATGTACTACGCGGGGTCCTGGCAGGTCCCGCGACTGCAGGACAGCGACATCGACTGGCAGTTTATCCCGTTCCCGAGCGGACCACAGATCCCCGACGACGTGAGCCACACCTGGAGCGCAGGTGTGTTCTACATGGCACCGGCCCGCGGGGGTGCGAATCAGGAGATCGGCCAGCAGTGGCTCGAATACATCGCCTCCGAAGAGGTGCAGGCCCGCGTCACCGAAGAGGTGGGCGGGTTCCCGGCACTGAAATCGGCCTACGAGACGGACACGTTCCAGAGCACCATCGAGAACGAACCGCGTCTGGAGACCGTCGAACAGGAGATCGAGAACACCAAGCCATTCCCGAGCCACCCCGAGGTGCCGTCGATGTGGAACAGCGTCCACACGCAGGCAGAGGCGCTCTGGCAAGGTGACGATATCCAGACCGTGCTGGACCGTGCGGCCTCCGAAATCGAGGACGTCCTCTAACGATGGCCCAGTCACCCGAGACGCGTCGGGAACAGATCACGGATGCGCTCCCGTCGTTCGGGTTCGCGGATCCGAACGCCAACACCGCCTGGTATCTCCTGATCGCGCCGAAGATCATCCTGATGGCGGGCGTGTTGATCCTCCCGTTCCTGGGATCGGTGTACATCAGCTTCCACGAGTGGACGCCACTCGCAGCCACCAAGCCCTTTATCGGCCTCGAAAACTACGCTCGGCTGCTCTCTGACGACGTGTTCCACAACGCACTGATCAACACCGGGACGTACAGCCTGGCGCTGATCCTCATCGACGTGCCGATCGCGCTCGGGCTGGCGCTGTTGCTCGACATGAACCTGCGGGGGACGCGGATCTACTCGGCGTCGATCTTCCTCCCGGTGGTCGTGTCGTGGGTCGTCGTCTCGCTTATCTGGAGCTGGCTGTACAACCCCGATTATGGGATGATCAACGCCTTCCTCAGCCTCTTTGGCTCGGAGGGCCTGGACTGGCTCAACAGCCGGAGCACGTCACTGGCAAGTGTCATCATCATGAGTATCTGGAAACACATCGGGTTCAACATGGTGATCTTCCTCGCCGGGCTGAAAGGGATTCCAGACACCTACTACGAGGCAGCGACCGTCGACGGCGCAGGCCGCTGGGAGCGGTTCCGCTACATCACGCTCCCCCTGCTGAAGCCCACCAGCTTCTTCGTCGTCATCGTGACGCTGATCTTCTCGTTCCGGGTGTTCACCCAGGTGTTCGTGATGACCGGCGGCGGTCCCGTCGACTCGTCGATCACGATCGTCTACTACTTCTGGCAGCAAGGCTTCCAGGAGTTCAACATGGGCTATGCCAGCGCGATCGCGGTTGTGCTGTTCATCCTCGTGTTCGCGTTCAGCATCATCCAGCAGCGCTCGTGGGGTGGTGACGTTGACTACTGAGCCAGACACCGAGAGCATCGAGCTCGAAGGTGATACCAGAGTCGCCGGCTACGAGGCCACCCAGCGCAAGCGGTGGCCCCGCTACCTCGCACACGCGATCCTCATCATCGCGGTGTTCGTGTTCGTGTCACCGTTCGTCTGGGCGTTCTTCACCTCACTGAAGCCAGAGAGTGAGATCTTCGCGACGATCTACCAGATCATTCCGTCGGAACCGACGGCACAGAACTACGTGCAGGTGTGGAACGAACAGCCCCTCGACCGCTGGGTGATGAACAGTCTCATCATCTCGACGGGGATCGTCTTCTTCACCCTCTTGCTCGACACGCTTGCGGGCTTCGCGCTGGCGAAGGGGCGATTCCGCGGTCGCGGCGTCACGCTGACGCTGGTGATCGGAACGCTCGTGATCCCCCCGCAGGTGGTGCTCGTCCCGCTGTTCATCGAGATGAACTGGCTGGGCTGGGGTAACACCTACTGGGCGATCATGATCCTCTTTATCGCCAATCCGTTCGGGACGTTCATGATGCGACAGTTCTTCATGACCGTCCCGGACTCGCTGCTCGATGCCGCGCGCATGGACGGCTGTAACACGTTCCAGATCTACACGCGGATCATGCTCCCGATGGCAAAGCCCGCGTTAGCCTCACTGACCGTGTTCACGTTCATCTTCGCGTGGGGAGCCTTCCTCTGGCCGTTGATCATCATCAACGACGGGGCGATGTTCCCGCTACAGGTCGGGATCGCACTACTGACCGGTCCCTACACCAGTAACTGGGGACAGCTACTCGCGGCCGCGATCATGGCCGCCGTGCCCGTCCTGACGGCGTACCTGCTCGCACAGCAGACGTTCATGGAGGGCATCGCGCTCTCTGGAGGTGGCAAAGGCCAATGAACCCGGCCATCCTCCTCCAGCTTGGCTACGCCGGCCAGAATCAGCCGATCGTCGGCGGTGCGTTGATCTTCCTCATCGCTGGTCTCTCGATCGGCTATCTCACCTTCGTCCGCGACGAGATGAAGGCGGGGATCGTGTTGAAGATCGCGAGCGTTCTGTTGCTGGGGATGGCGGTACTGGCGTACTTCTGGCCCCAGCGCCCCTGGCCGCACTGACCGGGGCCTGCTTTTTTGCGTCGTTCAGCGATTGTACTCGGAGACGGCAGTCAGCACTGCCGCCAGTTCGTCGGTGAGGATGTCGTAGAGTCGTTCGCCCTTCTCGGCGCTCGCCAGATCGGGCGCGCCGATCGCACCCGACTCCGAGTACTCGTCGAACCCACGATACACGGACAGCGAGCCACCGTCGAGCAGATCCTGCCCGCCCCACTCGTACTGTTCGTCCCACAGTTCGGCCGGTCGCGCACCCGTTTCTGCGACCAAATCGGGACACAGCGTTAGCATGAGCGACGTCTCGAACTCGCCGCCGTGTGCCATGCCACCCGTCTCGCTCTCGCGTAGCTCCTCGATTTCGTCCGTCGCCAACTGGAAGTAGGTGAGGCCTAAGACCTCTGCGTCGGTGTCGACGCCGACGGTCGAGACGGCGGCGTCGATCAGGGAGATGTTCCCCCCGTGGCCGTTGACGAAGCAGACGGCATCGAAGCCGTTCTCTAATCCGGTGTGGGCCACGTCTTCGAGGACGGCCTGCAGATGGGCGAAATCGAGCGAGAGCGTCCCGCCAAAGGGGAGGTGGTGCGGTGAGAAGCCACTCCAGACCGGCGGCGTGACCAGGACCGGGAGATCGTCGAGGCGTTCGACACCGCCGTGGACGACGGCGTCGACGAGGATCGTATCGGTCGCGACTGGGAGGTGATCCCCGTGCTGTTCGACGCTCCCGACCGGGACGACCAGCACCGAGCCGTCCGTCTGTGCGATTGCACGGATCTCGGCGGCGGGCAGCGCGGCCCAGTCGTCGGCGGCGAGTGTCTCGTGAAACATTACGCCATCGTCCCCCGCGTGCGTGATGATCGTGCGCTCACGACGGGACGAACCGCCGTCGGGACGGCGTGACGGCCTGTGTCGTGTGTCGTCATGTCCCGTCGTTCACCGTGTGTGTAGTAAAGCGTACCGACCACGGCGGGGCGTGCGTGTTTTGACAATACCAAAACTTACCACGCTGCCGTGTGAAGGAGTCCCGTGACCAAGACACGAACACCACGACGGATCAACGCGGTCGATCGGACGCTCGACATCTTCGAGGGACTCCGGGAACACGACGGGGCGACGGTGACCGAGCTGGCCGACGCGGTCGACCTGTCTCCCGGCACGGTCCACACCTACCTGTCGACGCTGGCCGACCGCGGGTACGTCCGCAAGGAGGGCGACGAGTATCACGTCGGCCTGTTCGTGCTCCCGCTGGGGGAGTACGTCAGGACTCGCTCGGCAATCTACGAGGCAGCCAAGCCAGTGCTCGACGACCTCGCGACCGAGACGGGCGAAGCGACGCATCTCGTCGTCGAGAGCCACGGCCGCGAGATTCCGCTGTACGAACGCTTCGGGACCGGGGCCGTCGGCGAGCAACTGTACGAGGAGATCAAGGGGTATCCACGGCGGAACCTCCACTGCTCTGCGGCCGGGAAGGCGATACTGGCCCACGCCAGCGCCGAGCGCCGCGAGGCGATGCTCGCCGACTACGAGTTCGCGGCCCGGACACCCGAAACGACGACCGACGAGACGGCCCTGCGGAGAGAACTCGACAGGATCCGAGACCGGGGCTTCGCACTGAACGACGAAGAACAGATTCAGGGGCTTCGCGCCGTGGGTGCGCCCGTCCAGCACGATGGCCGAGTGCAGGGCGCGATCAGTCTGTCGGCACCGACGAGTCGGATCCGGGACGAACAGTTCGCGTCGACCGTTCCCGAACGGGTCGTACAGGCCGCCAACGTCGTCGAGATCAACCTACAGACGACCTGATCGATATCCGCGTCTGTCAGTATCGTAATAGTGAACAGCGAGTGAAGCGCGAAAGAAGTATAACAGTAATACTGGTGTTATACTTACAGCGAGACCGTGCGACTATGTCCCACTATGAGATTACCGGAACCATGTAGACTATGCACAACATACATTATAATTATTTCGGGTGAAATAATCTATGTTTGACAATACCGAACAGAAGCAGTGAGCCGACGCCCGGTCGCAGTGTTCGTGATCACACAGAATGATTCCACTAACGTCGTTCCAAATCCTTCTCGCCCCGTTCTTAGATAGGTGTACCAATTCCGCGTTCGTATTCACAGTAGTATATGTTTCTTGGGTAAATATAGTTTTAGATATTATCGGATAGACTTTTCTGTCGGCCCTTGTAGATTTATTTCGGGTTTTTACGCCCAACAAATCGTTTTTAGTGACTGTGGCGCGGGCGGGGTAGAGACCAGTGTGGCAAAAGTCATTATACGGCCCGGTGTCGTACTCCCGGGTGATGCTGCTGATACTGTGTGTCGACCTCGACGACGACCTCGGACGCAAGACGGCGTGTGAGACGCCCGTCGTCGGCCGAGACGCCGTCGAGGCGGCCGCAGTCGATCTCGCGACGGCCGACCCGGAGGACTCCGACGTGAACGTCCTGTTCGAAGGAGTCCACCTCTACGATACGATCGACGACGAGGCCGTCGAGGTCGCGGCCGTCACCGGCGTCGACGGAAGCGACGTGGCGGCCAACCGGGCCGTCGGCGAGGAAGTCGACACCGTGCTGGCGTCGCTGTCGACCGGCGAGGACGTGCGGGCACTGCTCGTGACCGACGGCGCACAGGACGAGTCCGTCGTCCCGGTGATCCGCTCGCGCATTCACATCGACGGCGTCCACCGCGTCGTCGTCCGACAGGCACAGGACCTCGAATCGATGTACTACACGATCAAGCAGGTGCTCGACGACCCCGAGACCCGCGGGACGATCCTCGTGCCGCTCGGCATCTTACTCTTGATCTACCCGCTTGCCATCGTCGCCAATTTCCTCCAGTTGCCGGGGTCGGCACTGGGGATCATCTCCGGGCTGCTCGGCCTGTACGTCCTCGCCCGCGGTCTCGGGGCCGAGGAGACGCTGGACCGGACCGTCGAACGCGTCCGCTCGGGACTGTACACCGGTCGTGTGACGATCATCACCTACGTCGTCGCCGCCGCACTCATGGTCATCGGCGGACTCAGCGGCGTCGAGACCGTCGAAACGATGACCGACGCGACCTCGTCGATCGCTACCGTCGTCGCCGCGCTCGTCTATGGCTCGGTCCAGTGGTTCGCCGCCGCCGGCGTCACGAGTAGCTTCGGCCGCGTCACCGACGAGTACCTCTCGGAGAGCTTCGAGTGGCGCTTCCTCAACGCTCCCTTCTACGTGCTCTCGATCGCCGCCGTCACCCACGGCGTCAGCGCCTACTTCCTCGGCGTGGCGACCATCTCGTATCTCGCCGTTGCCCTGACCGCCGGCACCCTGCTGGGCCTGGGCAGCACGCTCGCCTTCGCCATCGCCGAGACGCGCTGGCAAGGGGCCGATCCGGTGTAGTCAAACGGCCGGCCCGCCTACGCACGCCCGATGTATGTCTCCCGCGCTGTCCAGTCGATCCGCGACGATCCCATCGACGGTGAGTCGGTCGCACTCGTGCTCGAACCCGGCGACGACACAGACACCGACAGCGTCGCCGCGGCCGCCGAAGCCGCCGGTGCGACGGTCGAGCGCCGCCTCCAGTTTGGCGACCTCGAAGTGACGGTCCCACAGCAGCGCGTCGACGACCTCTGTGCAATCGAAGGACTGGCCGCGGTCCAGACGGCCGACGCCATCGGCATTCATCCCGACGAAGCCGAAGAAGACCTCGATCCCAACGAGTGAACACGCAGTCGGACGCCGAAACACACAATCCGCACCGCTTTTGCCGGATGGCCCGCTACCGGACGACGAGGGCACGTAGCTCAGTCCGGATAGAGCGTCGGACTTCTAACCCCGCTACGCCTGTGGTGGGGGAAGCGATCCGACGGTCGTGGGTTCGAATCCCACCGTGCCCGCTTCTGCGACGAGTGGACACGAGGAGCGAAGCGGCACAAACGGGATTCGAACTACGGCAGGCCGAGCGAAGCGAGGTCTGGCATCGAGTGAGAATCCCACCGTGCCCGTCGACCTTTTTCCGCTGCGGGTTCGAGTCGCGCTCCGCGCGCTCGAACCACTTGCGCAAAAACGTCGATGAAAAAGACCTCCGAGTCGCGCCTGCGGCGCGCTCGGAGTGAACCGCCTCGCTTCGCTCGGCGGATGCTACATATGGGGATTCGGGCCGAAAATAGTCGTGAGAATGAGTCCAGACTCGAACACCGCGACCGTCCGAAGGCCGTGCTGATTGGCGAGGGTTCGACCCACTTCGACGCTCGAACGAACCGGCGCGAGGTGGCCGAACAGTACACCCCGCTGGCGAAGCGATACGCGAAGCTCGGCGTCGACATGGAAGCCGTCGTCGTTCACACCGGAAAGGATCTCCACCCAGAGCGGAAGCGTCTCTCGACGCTCGCGATGTACAAGGCCGCAAAGAAATCAGCTAAGTTCTTCGACACCTGGCCCGCTGATGCCGACGCGCCGACCGATCGCCTGTTCGGTGGCAGTCTGGAAGAGATCGAGAAAGCCACCGGCTACGATCCCGACGACGCCGCTCCATGGGCATGGAATCTTCGGGCAGGGCTATTTGAGAAGGACATTCGTTGGTCTGAATTACTCGATAGACTTACGGAACAAGGTCCATCTTGATTTTCAAAGATAGGTTATTCGTATACATGACCTCCTTCTTCCCGGTCAACTACTGATTCGTTATGTATCAACACTACTGTGATATTTAGAATGTCTCCTTCCAAAGAGGTATCTTCAGGAACCGGTATTCGAAATCCAGTCATCCCCGGATAATAACCATGTGTCTTGCTAACCTTCTTTGAAACTTCTTTGCTTCCCTCGTCAGATTCGACAGATATACGAAATGAATATTTCTTGTCAGTTTGTAAATTTGAATATCGTATAGAGATTGAGAGTGGATTCAAACCTGTGGGATCGGAATACTCAGTAATAGTGAAGCTGTTTACTCTTGGAGAAGGAGTAGAAACTGAAGTTTTCGGAGAAGGTGTAGAAGAACGAGTTTCGGATTTTTCAGTGTCATTTTCTGAGGAACATCCTGCTAAGATAGGAACACCACTAAGAATTACCTGAATCAGCTTACGTCTGCGCATTCATGTACTATCTGGCCCGCCATTGGTGTAAACTTACCGACAGCCCCATTATATTTTGTTTTCCATATATCAATTTTCAGCCTTACATACTATAAGACCCATTTACTTTCACTTTCACTCCGGCGTTGGCGTTCACTTTTAACACTCCATTGCATTGGTTCGAATCCGATGTCCCTGAACGAATGGCTACGTTGCCCCGCTGGGTGTGATGCGACGATCGAGGCGGTCACCCTCGCCGGCAGTCGGATCGGGCTTCAGTGTGTTGCGTGTGGTCGGAAAGTCGAAGAACCAGTCGAGCAGGTCGAAGAAAATTATCGGACAGTAGAGCACTAAGTCGCTCTGTCAGTCCCTTCAGCGATCAAGATGCTCGTCGAGAGTGGTGAACTCCAGCTCTTCGGGCGAGTACTGATACTGTTTCAGATCTTCGTCGTCGCAGTGATCGGAAAGGTTCGCTGGTGTAACCTCTTCGCCGATCGGACCTTCGAAGACGACGCTCACTTCATCGGCGTCGATCTCGACGACGACCGCGTGGTTCGGGTCGTCGTGAGAGGACTTGATGACGTAATCACCGACAGTGTACGGATTCTCCGCGAATTTCAGGTTCTCGTGCTTGTACGTGTACAGGCTGATATCCTGATCGTCGCAGTACGAGGACAACAGTGCTGGGTCAATGTCCCGCCAGTCACCCGGTCCCTCGTCGAGCGAGGTGGGGAACGCGACCCGGACACCTTCGCCGTCGAGTTCCTGCCCGTATAGTTCGATCTGCGTCTCCGGCGGCAGGACTTCGACCACGACCCCGACGGAAGCGTCTTCGTCTGCTCGCTTCTCGACGCGATCGCCGGGCTGGAACGGGTTCTCCGGCGTCTGGTTCATGTTCGCCGTGTTCGGCCCGAGGTCTTGGAGATCGTTCATCGGCCGAGCAGCGAGGTGTTCGAGCTTCGCCGGTGAGTTCCCCGAGAACTGTGCTTCCGTCTCGACCTTCGATTTGAGCGTGTCGACGTGTTCCCACCCGAGGAGAATCAGACTATCCTCGTTGTCCCGGTGCCAGACCATCACGATGATGTCGTCGGCGGCGTCGTTCTCGACCATGTTCTTCGGGAGAAATGCCGATACGTCGCGAGAGGTCTTCACGTCGATCTCGTAGCCGAACACCTCGAAGTCGTGTCCCGAGAAGCTTTCAGCGTTACACCGTCGCATCGCGTCTTCGTTTTCCCACTCCCACATCTCGGCAGGTAGATACTCGCGGCAGAACTGCTCGAAGGCGATCTCCCCGAGGTTCCCGATCCGCTTTGCATCGATGTCGTCGGCACCTTGCTTGATCGCTTGGTGATTGGCCCGACTGCTGTCGATTTCATCAGGGCTGAACTGGTACACGACAGCATCGTTCTGTCGGAAAAATATGAAATTTGTCATGCTGGGCGGGACAGTGGTCGGTCGAAAAAGGTGACGTGACCGAGATAGACACTCGAACCGCAATCACACCGCTTCGCGACCCTCATCGAGCCCGATCACACCGGCAGCGAGTACGCCGACCGCGAGCACCACGACAGTGCCGCCGACGGCGATGGGTGCGTTCGGGCCGGCACCGTTGTTGAGCGAGACCCCGTAGAGCATGATCGCAAGTCCGAGGAGCGTCAGCCCGAAGGCGCTGCCGAAGATCGTGCGCTGTGATGCCATACCACAGCGTCGGCGTGCGATGGCAAAAACGTACTGGCGCTACGGACTCGACAGTTTGCCGAGACACTCCTGACAGAAGCGGGCATCGGCGAGGTTCGGGGTGCCACAGCGCTGGCACGCGGTCCTGTCGCTCCCGCCGTCGCCGGGGAACAGCGACGGCGTGCCGGCGGTCGTCTGCGGGGAGTCGAACTCCCCCTCACGGACGCGTTCGACGAGGTCGTCGTCCTGCATCGCTTCGAGACCGCGCCAGAGACCCAGGAACAGCAACGTCGGCGCGACGATGACGAACAGGCCGGCCGCCACCCGCACGGCAAGTTCGAACTGGCCGATCATACCCGTGACAGGGGCTAGTCGTGTGAATAGTTGACGCTTATATCACGGATTGCCACACGAAGGGGCGGTGCTGGACCGTCACCGACGTGATCGGCGGCGAAGGGCCGAGCGATGTGGGTCACCTCACGACGTGGTACCCGTGCGTGAGCTGACGACCAGCTCGATCGACTCGGCCGGCGACAGCGTCATTCCACCCTCCATTTCGGGCATCGCATCCATCGGCGTGTCGAGTTCGACACGGTGGCAGATCGCTGCGACCGCGAGTTTCAGCTCCGTCATCGCGAACCGCGCACCGATACAGTTGCGTGGGCCGCCGCCGAACGGGAAGTACGCGTACTCCGGGCGCTCGCGGTCGGGATCATCGCTCGGCGTCGCGCCGAACCACCGCGAAGGATCGAAGGTCTCGGGACAGTCCCACCAGCGCTCGTCGCGGTGGACGACCCACGGCGAGATGCTCACGTCGACGCCAGCGGGGATCGTGTACGGTCCCACGTCGACCGGGTCGACAGTCTCCCGGTAGAGCACCGGTGCGGGCGGGTACAGACGGAGGGCTTCCCGGACGACGGCGTCGGTGTAGTCGAGATCGGTGAGCGCGGCTGCGCCGGGCGTCGCATCGGGATCGTCACTGAGCACGTCGTCGACTTCGTCCCGCACGCGTCGCTGACTCTTGGGGTGGCACGCGAGTAGTCCCAGCGTCGTGGCCAGTGCCGCAGCGCTCGTGTCGTGGCCGGCGACGAGCAGTCCCTTGGCGTTGTCCTTCAGCGTCGCGTGATCCAGTACGTCGGCCTCGTTACTGCGGGCGACCAGTTCGGAGAGGATGTCGTCGAACCCGTCCGGATCGTCGCGTCTGGCAGCGATCAAGTCGTCGACGAGGTCGTCCAGCGCTGCCGTCGCCTTTCGGTACCGCCAGATACGGGGCAGCGGTACCCAGTCCGGTAAGAAGACCGCCGGGGATTCCGTATCGAAGCGACGGCGGACCGCCACCGCAGCCTCTCGAAGCGTCTCCTCACGCTCGCGGACGTCCGCACCGAACAGCGTCCGCGAGAGCACCCGAATCGTCAGCGTCCGCGCCACGTTTTCGGCGTCGAGGCGCTGCCCGTCAGTCCACTCGTCGGTGATCTCGGCGCCGATTGCACCCATCTCGTCGGCGTAGTCCCGGACCTGTTCCATGAAGAAAGCAGGCTGGAGTGCCTCTCTGATCGCCTTCCAGCGCTCGCCCTCCGAGAGCAGCAGCGACTGGGGCGAGAGGTTTTCCAGTTTGCCAGTCGTCAGTTCGCCTTTGACGAACGCGTCCATTTCGGTGACGAGAACACGCTCGATGTCGGCCGGGTTGTTCAGTCCGTAGAACGTTCGGCCAGCGACCGACGCACGGCCCACGTCGCCGTACTCCTCGGCCATGCGCTCACCGTAGCCCAGTTGATCCCGGATCACCGACAATGTCACACCGAGGAGGGGGAGACCGTCAGGGCCCGGCGGTTCCTCCCCGTCGCCGGTGTCGAAGCGTACGCGCTCGGGATCGAGAGCCACAGCACGCGAGTCACCAGCAGGTACGTCGGTCGCGGACACGTCACAGCCAGCGGAATCGGTGTCGCCCATAGCTGACTCTTCGAGCGTACAGGCGTTGATCTCACTGCAAAGGATGTGAGGTCATTTATATACTGGTGTCGAATCAAGGTGTATGCGATACGTAACGATCGAACTCCGACCGATCGGTGAGGCGTCCTTTCATCCGGTCGGGACGGCGCTGGGCGAGGAGCCAGCGATCCGTCGGGAAGCGATCCACAACGTCGAACTGCTCGACGACGGCACGATGGCGATGCTCGCAGAAGCTAGCGGTGACCTCGAACGGTACGCCGAGATTCTCGAGGAGTCGCCGGACGTGCTCGACTACTCGGTTTCGGGCGAGGAGCGCGGGGTCGCCTACTCCCACATCGACGGGAACGACCTCACGAACTACCTGATCGAGCGGCGCGCTCACTCCGAGTTCGTTATCGACTGGCCCATCGAGATCACCGAGGACGGTGCCCAGCGGATCACGCTCGTGGGCGACCGTGCGGCCTTCGCACGGGCCGACCCTACGGGTCCAGAGGGCGCCGAGATCGAGATCGTCGAGATGGGCGAGTACCTCCCCGAAGCGAAGCGCCTGTTCGACAGTCTCACCGAACGCCAGCAAGAAGTGCTGCGGGCAGCGGTCGACGTGGGCTACTACCGGACGCCCAGAGAAGCGACGACCGAAGACGTTGCCGAGCAGGTCGGCTGCGCTCCCGGTACCGCCGGCGAACATCTCCGAAAGATCGAAGCACGGGTGTTCCAGCGCCTCGTTGGCTGAGCGACTGATCGAACGACCGCAGCGGTGGCGCGCGCTGTCGCGAGCGCAGGCGAGCGACGACGTTGTGTGAGGGATGAGCGACTGCAAGGAGCGAATCGGCTGGGGAGGCGTGTGGCCCGATGCTGTGCGGTGCGTGCCTGGTGGAACGAACGGGCGAGGCACGTCTGGACGGTTCTGCGTGGGCACTATTCGAGCACCGCGAGGATATCCCACACAGAACCGTTCAGCGGGCCGAGGGCGTTCAGTTGTCGGTGATTCTCGTTCCTGTTCAGCGGGCCGAGGGCGTTCAGTCTGTAGGGGTCTACGCTTCGAACCCGTCTTCGAACACGAACGTCCCATCCTCCTGCACGACCTCCCCATCCACTTCGATCCGCGAGTCCTCAGACATATCCACGAGCATGTCGACCGACCTTTTTCGGCGTCGGGTTTCCTCGCTCACTGCGTTCGCTGCGGGAACCACTCCTCGAAAAACGTCGATGAAAAAGCCGCACCTCGCTTTGCTCGGTGCGGTACTACTCCTCGAACACGAACGTCCCGTCCCGCTGCACGACTTCCCCGTCGACCTCGATGAACGAGTCCTCCGACATATCCACGATCATGTCGACGTGGACGGCGCTGTCGTTCTGAACGTTGTCCTCGCCGACGGTGTCGTCGTAGGCCCGGCCGACGGCCATATGGACCGTATCGCCCATCTTCTCGTCGAACAGCATGTTGTATGTGAACTGGTCGATGTCGCGGTTCATGCCGATCCCGAGTTCGCCCAGACGGCGCGCGCCCTCGTCGGTGTTCAGGACCTCCGTCAGCACGTCCTCGTTCTTGGCGGCGGAGTGTTCGACGACCTCGCCGTCCTCGAAGCGGAGGTAGGCGTCGGTGACCTCGCGGCCCTGGTGGTAGAGTGGCTTGTCGAAGAGGACTTCACCGTCGACGCTGTCGGCGACGGGGGCGGTAAAGACCTCGCCGCCGGGGAGATTGCGCTCGCCGTAGTCGTTGAGCGTCGGATTGCCGGCGACGCTCATGGTCACGTCCGTAGTGTCACCGGAGACGATGCGGACCTCCGCTGCGGGGTCGAGAATCTCGACCATCTGGGCCTGATGTTCGCGGACCGCATCCCAGTCCTTGTTGATGGCGTCCCAGACGAAGTTCTCGTAGCCGTCGGTGCTCATCTGGGCCAGCTGGGCGTTGGTCTCGGCGGGGTACTGGGTGAGACACCAGCGCTTGGAGAGGCGTTCGGCGAGCAGGGGCTGCTGGGCCTGCTGGTACGCTGCCGTTACTTCGGGGTCTACGTCGCTCGTTTCGGTGGCGTTGCCGCCGCCCCGGATGGCGATGTACACGTCCATCTCGTCGTACAGCGCCTGCACGTGACTGGGTGTCTCGAAGTCGCCGTCGTGGTTGCGCAGATACGCACGGCGGAAGCGGCTGCCCAGGCGGTCCTGCACGGTCAGCGGATTCGCGCCGCGGTCGGCGATCACTTCGTGGAGTGCGGTGACGAGGTCCGTCGCGGCCGGGTGGGCGTCGATGACGACGTTATCGCCGGCCTGCAGGTCGACAGAGTGGTCGGCGACGGTCTCGGCGTGTTCGCGGATGCGCGGGTCCATACCGACAGCCAGCGGTGGCGCGAACTAACCAGTTTCGCCTACTTTCCCTGCATTCCCTCTTTGAACCCGACCACCGTTCGGCGGATCAACAGATAGAGGAAAAAGACCACTCCGAGCAGGACCGCCAGAATCGCGTACACTTCCCAGCCAGGCATAGGCGGGCCTTCGACCCCGCAAGTGAAAGTCGTTTCGGGGTGTGCCGATTTCGGGCCGTTCACCCGGTTTTCGAGAGTGTCAAACTCGCATTTGAGCTATGGTAAAGACTCATACGGTCGTGGTACATATCGTTCAGGCATGTCACTGCTTCCCTCGAAAGACCCCGCCGTTCCCGATTCGGACCCACGGGTGATCTCCGTCGACAGTGACGACGCCGACGACGTGCTGTCGGCGCTCTCGGCGGGGACTGCGCGGAAGCTCCTCTCGGCGTTGCACGACGAGCCGGCCCCGCCGGGCGAACTCGCCAGTAGAGTCGACACGTCGCTACAGAACGCCCAGTACCACCTCGAAAAGCTCGAATCGGCTGGCGCAGTGGAAGTCGTCGACACCGCCTACTCCGAGAAGGGACGTGAGATGGACGTGTACGCGCCCGCGGATCAGCCCCTCGTGATCTGTGCGGGCAACGAACAGGAGACCTCGGGGTTGCGGAGCGCGCTGTCCAGTCTGCTGGGCGGCCTCGCCGTGGTCAGTCTCGTAAGCGTGTTCGTTCAGGAACTGTTCGGCCGGTCCGTCGGTTCGTTCGTTCAGCCAACAGTTCGCAGCGGGAGTGCCGGCGGTGGCGAACCGTCGAGTAGTTACCTCCCGAACGGATCCGGGTCTACTGATCCAAGACTGACAGAAGCGGCAGAACAGGTGGCGGCAGACGGGGGATCGGTCGCACAGACCGGGACAGAGGCAGCTATCAGCGCCATTCCACCCGGGGTTGCGTTCTTCGCTGGAGGTGCTGTCGTCCTCGGTTCGATGTTCGTTATCTGGTACGTGAGACGGTAAAAGTCCGGCTTGACCCACCCCGTGGCAACTATCAAACGGCTCTTTGTGTTATCGTCGGCTATTTTTATCTCTGGTATCTAAGAGAAAGTGCGTCGACCCAACACCGCACAGACCATGACGAGACTGGCACGCGATCGGGACTGCTCCACCGATCCCCACGGCGCTATCACGCCTGTTACTGGCACACCTCCGAGAGCACCGTTCCATCGGGCTGGCACAGCGTCACCGCCATTCCACTTCCAGTGTCCACCACTTCGGCGTGTGCGGGCCGAAATCGGCGCGGGTCGGCGTAGCTCCCCGGATTGACCAGCAGCCACGCAGACGAATCCGACAGTTCTGGCCGGTGTGAGTGGCCGACCACCACCACGTCGGCAGCCTCTTGCCGAGCGAGCAGCGACAGCGCCGTCGCCGAGTGTTCGTGTCCGTGAACGACAACGAACCGAACGCCGTGCCACTCGACGGTCGCGGTACTGGGAAGTCGCTCGCGAAGCGCCGGCTCCTCGTTGTTGCCCTGGACAGCGACCAGTTCGGTCGCTTCCGCCTCGATGGCGTCGTACACCGCTTCGGTGGTGAAATCGCCCGCGTGAATCACGACATCGGCGTCGCGAACGGCATCGAGCGTTCGCCCACGGAGTCGATGGCCGTCGGTGCCGTGCGTATCGGAGATGATCGTCAGCATACCGTCAGTGTGGATCCAGAAACACTTAGTTGGGGCCAGATGAGTCCCGAACAATGGCTGGAAGTAGATCGGTCGTCCTCGCCGCCCTGGTCGCAAACGGTGCCATCGCGATCCTCAAGTTCTTCGGCTTCCTCCTGACCGGGAGCGCCGCGATGCTATCAGAGACGTATCACAGCATCTCCGACACTGGCAATCAGGTGTTCTTGCTGATCGGGATCCGGTTCAGCGAGCGCAGTCGGGATCGGCAACACCCCTTTGGCTACGGCAAGTCCCAGTTCTTCTACAGCTTCCTCGTCTCGGTCTTGCTGTTCGGGATCGCTGGCTGGGAGAGCGCAAAGCACGGCTGGAATCAACTGACCGGTGGCGGTCACGGCGGGGGCCACGCCGGCGAGGCGGTCGACCTGCTCTTTTTCACCTACACGCCGCCGGCATGGCTCGAACCGGTCTGGGTCAACTACACGGTCCTGATCGGCGCGTTCGTCTTCGAGACGTGGGCACTGTACAAGGCCCGCGCGGAGATGCAACGCCAGATGAGCGCCAACGACTGGACGAGCTATCGCGAGGCCTTCAAGAAGACCAGCGACGTGACGACCCTGACGGCACTGACCGAGGACACCATCGCACTGGCCGGGATCGTCATCGCACTCGTCGGGATCACGCTCGAACAGGTGACCGACAATCCGGTGTTCGATCAGGTCTCGGCGCTCCTGATCGGGATCATGCTGATGGGCTTTGCGCTGGCACTGGCCTGGGAGAACAAACGGCTCCTTCTCGGGGAAAGTCTCCAGCCCGACGAGGAAGCGGCGTTGCGCTCGGTCATCACCGACCACGCAAGCGTCGAGGAGATCAGGGACTTCCGGACCGTCTACTTCGGTCCACGGAACGTGCTGCTGACCGCTGACGTGGCGTTCGAGGACGGCCTATCGACCGACGAGATCCACGAGCATATCACCATACTACAGGAAGATCTCAGAGCGGTCGACGAGGGGATCCAGCGGATCTACATCGAACCGGAGAGTTGATACTACCGGCTGTAAATCTGTGAATGATTTCGCCACCCCGGGGTAGCGGAGATATTCACGAAGTTACAGCCGGCAGTATGAGGTAAGAGTGTACTGTTTGGAGGCGCGGCTTCATTCCTCGGTGAGAAGGCCTCGAAAGCGGATTGCTCGGCCTCTTATCTGAACAGCACTTTGTCTATTGCCGCAGGGTTGATGTACGTGAGCAGTCATGTAAACCATATGGATGTTCGAAAAATAGAACCGCTAGACGTGATTGGAGCAGGAATAGCTGCAGTCGTCTTTGGATACCTTCTAATCATCGAGGGGAACCTCATACGGGGCTTCGTACTTGCAGCCTGGATCCTCTCAATGTCGGTTTCGCTTCGGAACAGTAACTATGAGCATACTGTTGTTTTGTTGGTACTCGGCTCACTCATTACCGGTGCAATGATCAGTGGACAGTTCACTTACCTGCTCCTTTCCGTTGTCGTTGCGGGATTTGGCTATACTCTGTGGACAATCAAACGATCATCCAGAGACACTGCTGCATTGTAGCGACTAGCGAAGATGGGCGAGCGGTAAATACTTTCAATCACCAACCGCTAATCTGTCACGGCCTTCGCCAGCGGGCACACTGCGTCAAACGAAGCACGATCCGTTACTAGGGCCGAACCCTTTTGCCCGACTGCGATCAAGAGAGCGTGTGGCGACGACCGACGACGACTACTTGCGCTTTTTCCCCTACGAGGAGCCGTACGACCACCAACACGAGGCGATGGGCGAGATCTACGACGCTCTGACCGACGGGCAGGACGTGCTCTTCGAGGGGGCCTGCGGGACCGGCAAGACGCTGGCCTCGCTCGTGCCGGCACTCGAATACGCCCGGCAGGCAAACAAGACCGTCGTCATTACGACCAACGTCCACCAGCAGATGCGCCAGTTCGTCGAAGACGCCCGTGCGATCACCGCACAGGAGTCGATCCGCGCCGTCGTCTTCCGCGGGAAGGGATCGATGTGTCACATCGACGTGGACTACGAGGAGTGTCAGGCACTGCGGGACACCACCCGCGATCTGGTGGACAAAGAACAGGAGATCGCCGAACTCGAACGCCAGGAGCAGGACCTGCTGGAGCAGGCCCAGTCGGGCGGAGACGCCGTCGGCGGCGATGGCGAGGCAGCGAACGCGCTGGAAGCGCGCAACGCCGTGATGGACGAACTCCGAGCGATCGAGGACGATCTCGACGAACTCGAAGCAGAGCAGTCGACCTGCGATCACTACTATCGCAATCTCACGGTCGATACGACGGAGTTCTACGCGTGGCTCTACGAGGACGTTCGCACGCCCGACGACGTGTACGAGTACGCCCACGACCGGGGACTGTGTGGCTACGAACTGCTCAAGGAGGGGATCGAGGGCGTCGATCTGGTGGTGTGTAACTACCACCACCTGCTCGATCCGATGATCCGCGAGCAGTTCTTCCGCTGGCTCGGCCGCGATCCCGAGGACGTGGTCGCCGTCTTCGACGAGGCCCACAACGTCGAGGACGCCGCCCGCGACCACGCCCGCCGGACGCTCACCGAGACCACCGTCGAGAGCGCCATCGACGAACTCGCCGAGACCGAGGACGCCCGCAGTGACGCGGCCCACAACGTCGTTTCGACGTTCCTGCGGGCGCTGCGGACGGCCTACGACGACGCCTTCGACTTTGGAGAACGTGAACAGGTCGACGAACACTGGGACGACCTCTCGATCGCCAACGACGACCGCCGAGACGAGCTGACGCTTGCCTTCCTGCAGGAATATTCCGGGCCGGGGTTTCACGAAGAACTCGATCAGGCACTGGATCTGGGACGGGACCTCGACCAGCAGTACGAGGAGGCGTTCAAGGAAGGCGAACTGGACACTCGCAAGGAGTGTCAGACTCTGCAGGCCGCGCAGTTCGTCTCGGCGTGGCTCGCAGAGAGCGACGACCTCGGCCAGTATCCCGTGGTGAGTGTTCGCCGGGACGAGGAGGGACAGGGCGACGTGTACGGCCGCGCCGAACTGTACACCTGCATCCCCTCGAACGTCACCCGGGACCTGTTCGAGGACCTCCACGCCGCGGTGCTGATGAGCGCGACCGTTCGACCCTTCGACGTGACCCGGGACGTGCTGGGGCTGGACGATCCCACCACGATGGCCTACGGCGCACAGTTCCCCGAGGACCGTCGCCGGACCTACGCCGTCGACGGACCGGCGCTGTTCGCCAGCAACCGCGACGATCCGTCGACACAGGACACCATCGCGGGAGTGCTCGAAGACGCCGCCCGCATGACGCCGGGCAACACGCTCGCCTTCTTCCCGAGTTACGCCGAGGCCGAACGGTACCACGAACGCGTCACGGTCGCAGGGACCTACTACCTCGACCAGCCCGGCACACAGGCCCGAGACCTGCGCGAGTCGTTCGTCGAAGACGACGACGACGGCATCCTCTTTACCTCGCTGTGGGGCACCCTCTCCGAGGGGGTCAGCTACGATGGCGACGACGCCCGCACCGTCGTCGTGGTCGGCGTCCCCTATCCGCACCTCGACGACCGGATGGACGCCGTGCAGGACGCTTACGACACCAGCTTCGGCGGAGAAGACGACGACGAGGCCGGCTGGCGCTACGCCGTCGAGATTCCGACGATCCGCAAGACCCGACAGGCGCTTGGCCGGGTCGTCCGCTCGCCCGAGGACTTCGGCGTCCGCGTTCTGCTTGACAAACGCTACACGCAGGCCGCCGAGATGGAGATGCACGACTACGCCGTCCGGGGCACGTTCCCGCCCGAGGAACGCCGCGAGATGCTCGATATCGACCCCGACAAACTCAAGTTCGCGATGCTGAACTTCTATCAGGATCTCGGAGGCTACGATGGGCCACCGCCCACGCCCTGAGCAGTCGACTCGCCGCCGTCGAGGGCGGAGCGTCGTCTGAGGAGAGGCTAGGCGGCTTCTGGAGAGCCGCCGGGATCGTCACCAACCGTCTCACGCCGTCGATTGAGTGCGAGGAGACCGACGAACAGTACCAGTCCGACACCCCGGAGCAACAGGTCGAGGACGAGCGTCACCTGTCCGCTCGCGACGCCGAGGAGGGCGAGCACGTCGTAGGTCCCCGAAACGAGCAGACTCGGTGCCATCAACAGGAGCGAACTGAGTGCGAAGGCTGCTCGTTCGGGCCGGGAAACGTTGGTGTAGACGAAGCCGATGACCGTCGCTGCGAGCGCGATGACGCCGAGGAAGACGCCGGTGACGGGGACGAGTACCTCCGGGACGAGCCAGACCAGATCGGCCAGATCGGCCGCGTTGATGACGCGGAATTTGTCACCGGCGGGTAGGTCGGCGGCGTCCGGCCGTTCACGCAGGAGGACGATTCCGGGGGTGAGCACGAACGCGAAGGGAACGATCGCCTTGTTGAGCGACAGCGAGAACGCCTCGATGCCCGTCTGGAACGGGTCCGACTTGGCGACCCCCGAGGCGGCGTACGCCGCGACGGCGACCGGCGGCGTGATGTCGGCGATGACGCCGAAATAGAGGATGAACAGGTGTGCGGCCAGTTCGGGCAGGCCGAAGCCGGTGAGCGCCGGCCCGAGCATCGAGACGAGGATGATGTAGGTGACGGTCGTCGGCATCCCCATCCCGAGGACGATACAGGAGATGGCGGTGATCACCAGCAGGAGGACGAGCGACCCCCCGGCCACGGCACGAATCAGGGCCACGAGGTTCGGCCCGAGACCGGAGACGCTGATGACGCCCGGAATGATGCCTGCGGCAGCCACGGCGATGACGATGGGGACCGCGGTGCGTGCCCCCTCGTCCATGGACTTGCCGACGAACGTCAGGAAGCGGAACAGGCCGTTGTCGTGCATATCGGGGCGGGAGACGGCATCGGCCACGGTCGCTGCCGACGCCTCGACCTGCTCGTCGAACTCAAGCAGCGGCGCGTCGTGGCGCGGCTTCGAAGCCATCGTGAGGACGCCCGCCCCCATCGCCAGCCAGCCCAGTTGGCCGAGCGTCGCCCCGGCCGCCGCCACGACGCCGCCAGCGTCCGCCAGCAGATTCCAGACGAAGGCCCCGCCGACGAGAACGGCGAAAACGGCGACGAGGCGACCGCGTGTCTCGTCGCTGTAGGCGGCGACGAGCGCGAGGAGCGCGGTGATCGCGATCAGCGTGAACCACGCCGAGCGGGCCACCGAGAGGCGCACGACGATGAGGTAGTACAGCAGCAGGACGATCGGGACGAGATAGAACCACCCGCGCGTGAGGTGCGTGCGGATGTCGACGAGGTCCGCCGGATCGAGACCGCCGATGCCGACACGGGAGGCCTCGAAGTGGACCATCACCCAGACGCCGAAGAAGAAGACGATGGCGGGGATGGCCGCGGCGACGATCACGTCCGCGAAGGGCGTCGCCGTGTACTGGACGATGAGGAAGGCCGCGGCACCCATCACCGGGGGGAGGATCTGGCCCCCCGAGGAGGCCGAGGACTCGACGCCGCCAGCGAACTCCGCGCTGTAGCCCGACCGTTTCATCAGCGGGATGGTGAACGCGCCCGTCGTCACCGTGTTGGCGATCGAGGACCCCGAGATGGTGCCCATGAACCCACTCGCCAGAATGGACGCTTTCGCCGGGCCGCCCTTGCGCGTCCCGGTGGCCGCGTACGCGAGGTCGATGAACCACTGGCCCGCGCCGGACATCTCCAGAAACGCCCCGAAGAGGATGAAGATGTAGATAAACTGCACCGAGACGGTGACCGGGATGCCGAACACGCCGTTCTCCGTGTTGTACCAGAGGTTCTGGACGATGGCGGCCCAGGAAAGTTCGGGGATCGAGAGCACGCCGACGTAGGGCGCGTTGAGCGGGATCAGATAGCCCCAGTGGGCGTAGACGATGAACGCAGCGACGATGACCATCAGGTAGAGGCTGATCGCCCGGCGCGTCGCTTCGAGGACGAGGAGGACGCCGAGGACGCCCAGCACGAACGCATAGGAGGTGTCGGCGAGTGGCCCGAGCAGGCCAGCGATCGGTTCGAGGAACGTAAACACCTCGTGGATGGGGCGGCCGGCCTGTAGCCCGAGCGCGCGCATCCGCTGGATCTCCTGAAAGTCGGTAATAAAGTACGCCACGGAGAGGACGGTGACCGCGATGAGCAAGAGGTCGGCCGGAGTGACCCGATCGAAGTCGGGGTCGACGGCCGCCCACCGCAGGCCGCCGCCGACCCGTTCGGTCGTTCGGGTGATGACGCTGGTCTCGCCAAAGCGGTCCCGAAAGCCGGCCGCAAGCGCCGACGACCGGCGGGTGATCGGGCCGTCGCCTGTCGTCCCGGGATACAGGAGGAAGGTCAGGACGAGCGCGAACCCGACGTGGACGGCGTTGATCTGGAGCAACTGGAGCGTCGCCAGTTCGAACCGCCCGACGACCGGGAGAGTGATCGCGAACTCGAAGCCGCGTGCCGCGAACCACAACTGATACGCAGAGAAGCTGATGCCGATCAGGGAGACGACGACCGCGAGGCTCCCCCGGACGGTGCGCTTGCGTTCGATCTCCTGCAGGATCGTCTCTGTGTCCGGTTCGGTCGGCTCGTCGGTTCCGGCGTCGGGGATCGGACCGTCGTCACGAGCGTCACTCATCCGTCGCCCTCGTCGTCAGGTGCTGTCGTGGCGCTGCACTGGCGGACCAGATGGATGTCGACCGACCGTCCGTCGGTCAGCGCGACGAGATCGTACGCGGCCGATCCGACGTGCAGGCGGTGGTCGGCGATGTCGCCCGGTGCGACGGTCAGTCGCCGCAAGGCCCCGGGCGGGTCGTAGACGAACGTACCGTCGACCTCGGTGACGTTCGCGTCGGCGGGCAGCCCCCAGCCGTAGGACTCGAACTCCATCCGGGTCTCGACGAGGCGGTCACCGCGGACGGTGTACTGCTCGTAGACGCGCGACTGCTCGACGCTGTGGTTGTATTCGAGGGCGACGTGGGTCCCGTTCGCGATGGGCTGAGTGAGATACCGCTGGCCCGTCTCCACGTCGACGACGAGGAGCACGTACGTCGTCGAACCGTTCGCCGGGTCGGTGACGGGAGTGGCGCCGTCGTCTGCAGATGGAGCCATCCCATCGCTTTCGACCGCGGACACACCGGTGCTGGCCCCCGAGACGACCACCCCGGCGCCGAGGACGAGTGACGCAGTCAGGACCAGCGCGGCCAGTCTCCGAGCCATGCCACGAACTACTGGGACTCAGTCTCCGTTTCGGCCGCCGTCTCGTTCATCCCGGTCTCGGTTTCGTTCGTCGCCGTCCCCGTGCCACCGGTCGCCGTGGGGACGGCGGTACTGACATCGAAGTACGCGGCCGCACCGGGATGGAGGATGATCGACATTCCGTCCAGCGCGGAGTCGGCGCTGATGAACTCGGACTTGATCGTTAGCTGATCGACGTTGTCGAAGATCGCGGCTGTGATCGCCTCGACCGTGTCGGCCGACAGGTCGGCCCGCGTCGCGATCATCGCCTGGACTGCGATCGTCTCGGTGTCATCCTGGACGCCGTCGTAGGTCCCGCCGGGGATCGTGTCGTCGGAGAACCACGTGGCGGCCTCCTTGACGGCCTCGCGGTTCTCGCCCGAGATCGGCACGATCCTGATGTCGTTCGTCGTCGCGAGGTCCGCGATCGCACCGACGGGCCACCCGCCGACGACGAACGCGGCGTCGATGTCCCCGTTCCGAAGCTGATCGGCCGCCTGTGAGAACGAGGCGTTTTGCTCCTCGAAGTCCTGAATACCGACGGCCTCCAGTATCTGAAGCGCGTTGACCTGTGTGCCACTCCCGAGGTCACCGGTGTTGATCGTCGCACCTTCGAGGTCCGCTAGCTCCTCGATGTCGGTGTTCTGGAGCGTGACGATGGTGATCGTCTCGGGGTACAGGGTCGCGACCCCGCGGAGGTTCTCGATGGGGTTGTCCTGAAACACCTCGATACCGGTGCCGTTCCGGGCGAAAAAGGCGATGTCGTTCTGAATGAGCGCGAAATCGGCCGAGCCAGAGCCGAGGTTGCCGACGTTCTCGACGCTCGCACCGGTCGACTGGACGTTCAGCCTGAAGTCGGTGCTGTCCTCGACGAGCGTCTTGATCTCGTTCGAGAGCGGGAAGTACGTCCCGCCTGTCCCACCAGCGTGCCACGAGAGGCGGGTCTCCTGAGTGGCGCTTACGTCGCCGATCCCGGTGAGACCAGCGATGCCAGCAAGCGATGCAGTTCGAAGAAATCGTCGACGGTTCTGATCGGGAACCATACTGGCATGTGGGACAGTGCCACACTTTGTTATAGATCGGACCGCGCCGGTTTGGCTCGGCGAAAGACACGAGAAGGTAACACAACTCTCCAGATACGTGGCATTACTTCGCCCGGCCACTGCCGCCGACGGCGGTGGGCCACGCCAGTAACGAGAGCAGACTCACCGGTAACGCCGGCTTCACGACACGGATCGCAGCGGCATGGTCGAATCGTCCCGGAGGGGCCAGCGCGGGAGCGGTCTTAACCAACTGTACCGTCCCTTGCCCGGAGCTGTTGGTTAAGACCGCTCCCGCGAATCACACCATTTGAAACCCCTCGCACAGAATAACGGAGCAATGCTAGTCGCGTTCGACTTCGACGGGACCCTCTCGGACTCGGAGATGACGGTCCTGCTTGGCAACCAGAACGACACGGCCGACGACATGGCCGAGATCACGGAACGGGCGATGAACGACGAGATCGAGTACGCCGAAAGTCTCTACCAGCGATGTGCGCTGCTAGAGGGGATGGACGACGAGACCGCACAGACGGCCTTCGAGCAGGTCCAGCTTCGCCCCGGCGCGGCCGACGTGATCGCGGCCCTGCGCGCGGCGGGCGTCTACGTCTGCATCCTCACCGGCGGGTTCGAGCGTGGTGTCGAGGCTGCACTCGAAGCGGAGGGGGTCGAGGTCGACGCCATCGTCGCCAACCGCCTGCCCGTCGCTGACGGGAAACTTACCGGTGCGGCCGAGGGACCGCTCATCGAGGGGACCAAGGACGACGCCTTAGACATCGTGACGACCATCGTCGGCGAGGATCGAGCGGACACCATCGCTGTCGGCGACGGCGCAAACGACCTCCCGATGCTCGAAGTCGCCGGTCTCGCCGTCGGCTTCGATCCCAAACCCGCCGTCGCGCCGTCGTGTGACACCATCGTCGAGACGATGGCCGAACTGCACGATCTGCTGGAAAGCGAAGGCGTGTTGTAAACTGTGTACAGGGAGTCATAGAACAACTCACATACCTCAGTAGCTTCCCGAAAAGCGGTATCTGAGAGCTGAAGAAAATTGCCGGTGTTCAGAAGTAGCAACAGCAGCCCTCTCGATCGGTGTCAGAAAACCATGCCAACCGTTCTATGACACCCTCTAACGGTAAAGTGTACGTCAATTTCTAACAGACCCACCGATCGCAGGTGTAACGCTGGGCTTCACCTAATAGAGGCATCCCTAAATACAAGCAAACACAGTACTTCAGAGCGCATCGAATTCGCGAGGTGTATATCAAAAGACAAGGCTGAGAGTTACTCAGATACGCTATCAAAACAAATTTTTAGAGCTGTTGATTTGATATTGAATGTCGAAATATATTAATGAGAAGAATTTCTACCCATGTCTGATGACACACACAATAGGAGTTCCGCCAGTTGCGATATTCATGATAATCGTAATATTATCACTCATCGCGATATTCATATATCTAATTAGAAGGTTTATTTGGTGAGTTTTTCCACGCAATTTTATTAGTACAAAAGCTAGATCCATATAAATCTATTTTGTTTGAATTGAAGACATATATACATTGAATTAACCCATGAATATAGTGATGGTCTAATCACATGTCTTAATTCTGACTTAGGAGATCGAGGAGCGTGTACTCTATAGGATAGATCCCTGAACTAGTATTCATCCGTCAAAAAGCTTGGTTTGGCCGTTATGGTTGCTCGAAGTCGCCAGCCTCGCCGTCGGCTTCGACCCGAAACCGGCCGTCGCGCCGTCGTGTGACACCATCGTCGAGACGATGGCCGAACTGCACGATCCGCTGGAAAGCGAAGGCGTGCTGTAGCACTCGTTTGGTATCGGTTCAAAGTCGCTGGCGACTCCAGCAAGAGACATGACGATCATTTCGTCGGTGTCGCTGGGTGTCCCGCTGTTGATCGCGTTCGGCGTCGTCGCCGGTATGATCGCGACCAGAGCGATGGACGTGGTGATGGCTCGACTGCCAGAGGGGGAGACGCCGCCCTTCGTCGCCGCCGGGGTATTGACCGAACAGGACCCGGACACCGCACCGGCACGACTCGCCGCGGTCGTCCACCACGTCGCTGGCTGGCTCACCGGCCCGCTGTACGTGACCGTGCTGTTGCTCGTCGGGGGTGTGCTCGGTGGCGGCCTTGCGACGTATCTGGTGACGGCTGCCGTCCTGCTGGTCCTGATGGTCGGCTTCTTCGCCGTGGTCGTACTCCCACGACCCGGCCTCGCCCGCCAGCGCGTCTCGACGATCACCCGCGACTGGGCCGTCTCGGCGTTCGTCTACCTCGCCGTGCTCGTCCCGCTCGTGGCCGGTGGGGTGAGCGTACTGGGTCGTCTGTAAAACGGAGTGTCGTCTGCTTAGTTCGTCGCCTGCTCGATGGCCTGATCGAGGTCGGCGATGATGTCGTCGGCCGATTCGAGGCCGACGGAGAGGCGCACGAGGTCGTTCGTGACACCCGCGGCCTGTTTCTCCTCGTCGGTGAGTTGCTGGTGAGTCGTCGAGGCGGGGTGGATGATAAGCGTCTTGGCGTCGCCGACGTTGGCGAGCAGGGAGGCGATCTCCGTGGACTCGACCGTGCTGCGGGCGGCGTCGTAGCCGGCTTCGAGGCCGAAGGTGATCATGCCGCCGTAGCCGCCATCGAGGTACTCGCTGGCGGTGTCGTGGGTCTCGTGATCGTCGAGACCGGGGTAGGTGACCCACGAGACTTCCGGGTGGTCGTCGAGGTGCTCGGCGACGGCCATCGCGTTCTCGCAGTGGCGCTCCATCCGCACGGGGAGGGTTTCGAGGCCCTGCAGCGTGTTCCAGGCGTCGAAGGGCGCTTGCTGATTGCCCATGTCACGAAGGCCGCGCGCGATGGCGGCGTAGGTCAGGCCCGCCGGGCCGAACGTCTCGTCGAAGTTCACGCCGTGGTAGGCTGGGTTCTCCTGTGCGATCTCGGGGAACTTCTCTGCGTGCTCGCTCCACGGGAAACTGCCGCCGTCGACCAGCACACCGCCAACGGTCGTGCCGTGGCCGTGGATCCACTTGGTCGTGGAGTTCCAGACGAGGTCCGCGCCGTGTTCGAGGGGATTGCACAGGTACGGCGTCGCGAAGGTGTTGTCGACAAAGAGTGGGACGCCGTTGTCGTGGGCGATGTCGGCCAGTCGCTCGATGTCCGGCGTCACCAGCGAGGGGTTGCCGATGGTCTCGAAGTGGACGTAGGCGGTGTTCTCGTCGATCGCCTCCTCGTAGGCATCGTAATCGAGCGTGTCGACGAAGCGGGCCTCGACGCCGTTGCGCGGCGCGGTGTGGGTGAAGTAGGTGTAGGTGCCCCCGTACAGCGAGGAGGCCGTCACGATGTTGTCACCGGCGTCGGCAAGCAGGAAGGTCGCGAGGTTGAGCGCCGCCATGCCCGAGGAGGTCGCGACCGCACCGACCCCGCCTTCGAGTGCGGCGATGCGTTCCTGCAACATGTTGCAGGTCGGGTTCATCAGTCGCGAATAGATGTGGCCGGGCTTTTCGAGGGCGAACTGGGCGGCGGCGTCCTCTGCGTCCTCGAAGACGTAGGATGTCGTCTGGTAGATCGGTGGGGCGCGCGCCCGTGCGTGTGACTCCGGTTCCTCCTGTCCCACGTGCAGTGCGTCGGTCTCGAATCCGCGGTCGTCGTCGCTCATATACCACACTCTCGGCGGCCCACATGATAAGTCCCGCCGACATCGGTCGAGATCACCTGCTGTCCGGGATAGCGGCGGTATTTCGGGTGGACGACGAACGCGTTTGGCTCCCTGACGTCCCCAGCGGACGGCGGCCGACCGGATGCAGTATCTGTCGACCGGATCACAAGACATACAGCAGTCGCTGTGGGCGGTTCTTTCACGAGATCATGAGCGAATCGAACGGCACCGGGCGGCTTCCGGTCGACAGGCGACGACTCCTCGCACTGGGAGCACTGCTCGCTCTGCTCGCGCTGGCAGGCTGTGATGGCCCGTCACAGCGGTACGTCGTCTGTGACGTCTGTGGCGAGATGTACGGCGACGGCATCGGGACCGTCGACGTGCAACTCTACGAGAACGGCTCGGCTCGCTGGACGATCAGCGTCCCATACGACGGTCCCCCCGCTGCCGCGGACAGGCGGGCCGAATCGATGGCCGACGAGATCCAGCACTTCGTTGACCAAGACATGATCACACCCTACGACGGACAGACCGACAACGTCGTCGGCGAGGCTCGGGACGGAACGGTATTGGTGACATTCCGCGTCGACGACTTCGCGACCACGCGCGGACAGTACCTCCTCGTCGAGAGCTTCGACCAGCACGACGAACCGCACGGACTTGCCTACCGGCTGACAGCCGAACGGGTCCGGATTACTGCGCCGGAGGGAATGACGATCGCGAACACACCTCGGGGAGCGGCTGTCACCGACGACGGTCGATCCGTCGTCTGGCAGGCCGAGGACGGCGATGCGATCGACTGGCAGACGTACATCGTCGCCGGACCGGACAGATCTGCGCTTTCGAGGGGTGGCGCGAACGTCCACATCGGAGCCTACGTCCTCGGCTGGGCGGGGCCGACACTGCTGGCCGATCTGGTCGCGAGTCTCGGGCCCGCCGTGGTCGCACTCGGCGTCGTCCTGCGGTACGGGAGTGATCGAGCGCTTCGCTCGTGGCTCCAGCAGTTTCGAGCGTCCGACACGCGCCATCGTCTCCTCGGCATCTCGCCGGGCCTCGTGATCGTCGCCGCCACCGTCGTCACCCTCCCGCCGACCTCGAAGACGAGCTACCTGTTACCGGCAGCGTACGGCGCACCGGCAGTTGCGATCGGGTGCCTCTGTCTGGGCTATCTGCTCGCTCGGGACTCTCGATACGTCCCGACGGTCGCCGCCACACTGCTGGCGATCCCCGTCTCCGCCGCGATCCTGAACGCGACGGCCGGGTTCGACCCCGGCAACGGTGCGCAGATTCTGGTGCCCATGACCCTCGCCGTCTGGCTTCCGAGTGGGGTTGTCGGCGTGGTCGTCGCTCGCCTCGTCGGCGGTGACGAGGGCGATTCGTGACCGAGGACGGTCAGACGAACTTCCGCACCGTCATATCCAGCGTGTCCAGATCCAGAACCGGTACGAGTCCGTAAGCGGCGCGACTCCCGGAGCCGTGGGAGAAGATCTGATATTACGGACCACTCTCCGACGACTGGTTCGATCCCAGTATTCAAACCGGATTATCGAACCATCTCAAATCCCGGCTGTCGGACGATGCCGGCGTAGACGAACGGAGACAGTGCCAGCAGGACCGCACCACCAGCGACGAGGAGGAGACCGACTCTCCGTCTCGCAGGCCTTCCCGTTCGATACCACGAGATGCCGAGATATAGTATCGCGGCCCCGATCACGGGCACCAGATACAGGAAGTACGCGGCGACGAGGACACCTGCCACAAGCACGACAGTCGCCTGTACCGCGTTGTGTTCCCGAAGCTCTGCCAGTTCGAACATTTATAAAAATTGAATCGAAGGATGTTCAGATATAGATTCCGAATTTGGCTATCAGTTGAAACGACTGGCCGTGGACGAGGCGGTCACAGTGGCGACTCGAATTACCAGCAAACTCAGTCGAGGCCAAGAGTCGTTACGTGAACTTCCGAACGGTCATATCCAGCGTGTCCAGGTCCAAAATGGGGGCGAAGCCGGCGTCGGGGTCGATGTTGACGGATTTCTGGAAGTCGGTCTGGGCCTGCCAGCAGCCAGAGTTCAGGGCCAGCACGTTGTGGTACTTCCCCCAGCCGAGTTTGTGGACGTGGCCGGTGTGGAACACGTCCGGCACCTCCTCCATCACGAGGTAATCGCGGTCTTCGGGTGCAAGGCGGGTGTGACCGCCGTACTGCGGAGCGACGTGGCGCTTCTTGAGAAGCTGGTACATCGCCTTGTGTGGCTCGTCGTAGCTGGCCTTGTCGTCCGGTAGCTCGGCGATCACCTCGTCCAGCGACACGCCGTGGTACATCAGGACGGTGACGCCCTCGATGGTGACGAGCGAGGGGTTCGAGTGGACCTGCGCGTCGTGGGCGGTCATGATATCGCGCAGTTCCTCGTCGAAGGCCGGCTGTGGTTCGGCGAGGCGGACGGCGTCGTGGTTGCCGGGGATCATCCGGATCTCGATGTCGCCCGGCACCTCCTTGAGGTACTCGCTGAAGCGCTCGTACTGCTCGTAGATGTCGACCACGTCGAGTTCCTCGTCCTGATCGGGGTAGACGCCGACGCCCTCGACCATGTCGCCAGCGATCATGAGATACTCGACGTGTTCTGCCTCTGGGGTGTGAAGCCAGTCGGCAAAGCGGTGCCAGGCGTCGGCCATGAACTCCTGACTGCCGACGTGCACGTCCGAGATGAGGGCGGCCTGCACGTGGCGATCAGCGGTCGAGGGTTTGTGCGTTCGGGGAATGTCGGGGAAGTGCAGCGAGTCGACGAAGAGGATGCCGCTGTCGTCGGCCAGCGTTCCGTCGACGGCGATCACCTCGTCGTAGAGGAGTTCCTGCACGAGGTCGGCGATGGCGCGGTCTTTCATCACCAGACAGGGGAAGGTCCCGTTGGTGTCTTCGAGTTCGATCAGCCAGTGACCACTGGCCGTCGAGCGGATGTCCGAGACCATCCCGACGATGGCCGCCTCCTCGCCGCCGCTCATCCGTTCGAGGGCGTCCGTCGGCCGGTGGTTCACCCGCCCGCGGAGCTGTTTCGAGAGTTTCTCGTAGCGATCCCGAAAGACGGAGACGAAGTCGCTGTACTCGCCGGTCCCGGTGGACTGACCGGTCATGTCGTTGTGGACCTCGATCGAACGCTTGTCGGGATCGGCCGACCGTCCCGCTCCGTCCTCCGTTGACCCCCCTGTTTCGACTGGAGCCGACCCGTCCGAACTGGGGGACGCTGTGGGGTCGTTTCCAGTCGAAACGGAGGGGTCTCGTTGCGGTGTCGAAGACCCGTCCGTGTCGTGTGGGACAGCCGTAGAATCGGTCGGTGAAGACGCATCGAGTGACTCCCTGACGTGCTCGGCAGTGAGCACGAGCGCGTCACCGGGAATCGTTTCCAGTGCACGGTCGAGCGCAGCGTCGGAATCGGACGCGTCGGCCAGCAACGTCACCGCCTCACGCTCGGCGTTGTACCCGCGGCTGGCGAGTTCGCTGACGATCCGTGCCGGCGTCTCCAGGGGCACACCAGAATCTGGTCTGGCGACGAGAAAAACGTAGCGGACTCCGAGGCAGAAGGTTGATACGCGTTTTCGTCCCATTGATGCACGATGAGCGAGGATCGAGGCCCCAATCCCCCGGCGACCGAGGACCGATCGGGAGCCATCGTCTACGTGCTCGACCTTGTCAGCAGTGCCGGTGCGGTGGTGCTGGTGGGCGCGCTCCTCTTTGCGATCAGCGGTCTCTTTCCCCCGCTGGTCGCGATCGAATCCGGGAGCATGGAGCCACACATCGACACGGGCGACCTCGTGTTCGTGATGGACGAGGATCGCTTCGAAGGCGAGGGAAGCCACGCCGAGACCGGCGTCGTGCCCGCGAGCAACGGCGCGACCACGGGCTACACGAGCTTTCAGGGACCGGGTGACGTGATCGTCTTCTATCCGAACGGGGACGAATCCGAGACGCCGGTGATCCACAGAGCGATGTTCTGGGTCAACGAGAGCGAAAACTGGTATCAGAAGGCAAATTCCGAGTACGTCGGTAGCGCCGATAGCTGTGACGAACTCGCCAGCTGTCGACCGGATCACGGTGGCTTCATCACCAAGGGCGACAACAACGGGGGCTACGATCAGGCGAGTGCGCTCAGGAGCTGTGAGGGACCGTGTGAGCCGGTCAAAAAGGAGTGGATCGTCGGCACCGCCGAATCACGCGTCCCCTTCCTCGGGAACGTGAGACTCCAGATTCAGCGGGCGTTCGCGCACCCAGAAGGTTGATACGGCGCTCAGTCCCAAGCGAGTGTAATGAGCGACGAGCCACCGGAGGCGTCGTACGAGGCGACGCCACCCGATGGGGCCGACGAGCCAGACGAGTCAGAGTGGGTGCTGTTCGCGACCGATATGGTGAGCGTCTTCGGTTCGGTCGTGCTCGTGGCTGGCCTGCTCTTTGCGATCAGCGGCGTGTGGCCGCCGCTGGTCGCGATCGAATCCGGGAGCATGGAGCCACACATCAAGACCAACGATCTCGTGTTCGTGATGGACGAACAACGGTTCGCAGGCGCGGGTGCCCACGGCGAGACGGGCGTCGTGACGGCACAGGCGGGCACTCGAACCGGCTACACGAGCTTTCAGCAACCGGGTGATGTGATCGTCTTCCAGCCCAACGGGAGCGACAGACGGACGCCGGTGATCCACCGGGCGATGTTCTGGGTCGAGGAGAACGAACGCTGGTACGAGCGAGCGAACACGGAGTTCATCGACGCAGACAACTGTACGGAACTGGCAAACTGCCCGGCGAACACGAGTGGCTTCATCACTAAAGGCGACTGGAACCAGCGGTACGATCAGGTCGGTGGAGTGGGTGGCCCACTCTCCGAGCCAGTCAAGCCCGAATGGGTCGTCGGGACTGCCGAAGCACGCATTCCGTGGCTCGGGAACATCCGCCTGCGTCTCGGAGCCGTGGTTACCAGATGATCCACTCATCGCCCCCAGTTTCGACTGGAACGCCGTCGACTGGACGGCGATCAGTGACCGCAGAAGAAGTCCGAATCAGGCGAAAACAGTGATCCTCGTCGGTCTCAGTTGTCGAAGCGGGCCTGCACGAACGGCTGAACGTCCTCGATGTCCCCGAGTCGGGAATCGGAGAGCAACACGGCCTCGGTCTCGTCGATCGGAACGGAGAGGCTGATCTCTTTGGTCCGGCCGTAGCGACCCTTCGAGACGACGACGGCGTTGACGATGCCCAGCATGTCGAGTTCGCTGATGAGGTCGGTGACGCGGCGCTGGGTCAGGACGTCGGCGTCGATCTCCTCACACAGGCGCTTGTAGATGTTGAACACCTCGCCGGTGTTGATGTTGTGGACGCCGTTCTTTTCCAGCAGGATGATCGCGAAGAGGACGATCTTGCTCTGGGTCGGCAGCGTGCGCACGACCTCGACGACACGGTCGAGTTCGATCTTCTCCTGGGCCTGCCGGACGTGATCTTCCTCGACGCAGTCGGTCTGGTCGCGCTCGGCGAGTTCGCCCGCGGTCCGAAGTAAGTCGAGCGCACGCCGGGCGTCCCCGTGTTCCTGTGCAGCGAAGGCGGCACACAGCGGGATCACGTCGTCGGTCAGCGCTTCGGCCTTGAACGCGACGTCGGAGCGATGGTCGAGGATATCCCGGAGCTGATTGGCGTCGTAGGGTGGAAAGACGATCTCTTCCTCGCCCAGACTCGACTTGACACGGGGATCGAGGAAGTCGGTGAACTTCAGGTCGTTCGAGATGCCCATGATCGAGACCCTGGACCGTTCGAGTTCGGAGTTCATCCGCGAGAGATTGTACAGCGTGTCGTCGCCGGACTTCTCGACGAGTTTGTCGATCTCGTCGAGCATGATGACGACCACCCGCTCGTGATAGTCGACAGCGTCGAAGAAGGAACTGTAGACCCGGTCGGTCGGCCACCCGGTCATCGGAACTTCCTCGAACCCGTCGCGGTCGGCTTCGAGTGACTCGATCTCGGCGGTGACCTCCTCGACGGTAGCGAACTCGGTGTCGGCGAGAGCGTTCGAGTCTGAACGCGCGCGCTCGCGAAGGTCGCCGAGGTCGTCGATCCGGTCGTCGATGTACGCCCGATTCTGATCGATGAACTTGTTTGCGAGCTGGGCCAGCACCCGGTACTGGGTGTCGGTCACCTCGCAGTTGATGTACTCGACCGTACACGGGACTTCGTACTTCTGGGAGGTCGTCTCGAGTTCCTCGCTGACGAACTTGGCACTGGCAGTCTTGCCGGTCCCGGTCTTCCCGTAGATGAGGATGTTCGACGGCGTGTCCCCACGGAGTGCGGTAACGAGGATCGTCGCCATATTGTTGATCTGTTCCTCACGGTGCGGGAGCTTGTGGGGCGTGTAGGAGGGGCGAAGCACCTCCTTGTTCTCGAAGATCGGCTCGCCGCTGAGCAGATCGTCGAACAGTCCGCGGGACGCTTCGTCGGCCTCACCGTCCGTGTCGGCGTCGAGGTCGTCGAGAACGACATCGTCGAGATCGGTCCCGAGACTGTCGTTGTCCGCCGGTTCGTCGGCTGTCGAACGGTCTTCCGACGACCCGTCTGACGCACCGCCAGCAGCATCCGTGTCGTTGCCTGTGTCAGTCATTGTCGTCTCCAGTACCCCCCTGTTTCAGGTGGAAGGACTGGTGCGCACTTCGTCATCAGCCCGGAAAGCCGTAGGAAACGTACTGTGCCCGGATTTCGACGAGGCATGCGTGTCCAGTTGAACCACAAGAACCCGTGGGTGATGGAATATTAAACATTCCGGTCCTCAATGGTCGGGAAGGTGATAGAAACAGAGTCAGATGCTCAGGCTCAGGATGACGAGGCGACGCCCACGACGGAGTTCCGGCTGTGGTAATATTTGACCTGTGACAGTGACAAGATCGGGTTTCGATCGATGGGAGTGGTTCAGTGGGAAGTGCTGTGGACGGGAAACGGGCGGGGGTCGAGCGTTCACCCGACAGGAAGGAGAGCGTGTCTGAGACGGCCCACGAGAGGGACCACCACGACAACAGGAGTGTCCAGTGTTACCAAGTGAAAGTAACCCCCCCACCCCTTCGTTTCGGGTGGAACGACTACAAGAGGTGGGTGGGGGGTGAGCAGGATTTCGAGTCCACTACTATTGACGGAAAGAGTTAAGTACTGACCAATAGAACCAAAGCCGCACTAGAAACAAAGGAGGGTTCTAGTCTGATGTTGTTGTTCTAGAGTTCTCTCTAGTGGACTAGGACCATCTCTAGAGTGGAAATCCAGTTTCGCGGACTCCCCACCGCCCGTCCGTTTCCACTCGAATCCGTCCCGTCTGACCCCACGGGTCCGAGCGGTTCCACCCGAAACGAAGGGGTGGGGGTGTTCGAACCATCAGTTGAATTGTGGGCATATTACCACAACTTGAATGTTGTTCACAACTCGTCCAGCGCTCGCAGTCGTCCCACGTTGGCAATCCGTTTCTTCGATCCTTCTCTCCGTCGTGCACTCGCGGACGCTCGTCCTCGCCCACGCACACCCGGCTACGGTCGTGCTTTCTCAACCCCTCTCGCCGCTGTATTTTTCGCTGTACTATCAAATCGGGTATGGTTGTCTGACGTAGGCTTAAGTGAATCGGCCTGTCTACTACGCTCAAGCCCCCGAATACGGACGTTCGGGCGGGAGGAACGAGGATGGGACTGCTCACGAATCTCAAAGACAGCATTTCACGCGCGGCATCGTCGCTGTTCTCCGAAGAGAACCCCAAGCGGATCGGCATCTACGGCCCGCCGAACGCCGGGAAGACGACGCTCGCTAATCGAATCGCCCGTGACTGGACCGGTGACGCGGTCGGCCCGGAAAGTCACATTCCACACGAAACACGGCGCGCACGCCGGAAAGAAGACATCGAGATCGAGCGCAACGGCGCGACGGTCAACATCGATATCGTCGACACGCCGGGCGTGACGACGAAAGTCGACTACGAGGAGTTCCTCGATCACGATATGGAGAAAGACGACGCAGTGCGTCGCTCCCGGGAAGCGACAGAGGGGGTCGCCGAGGCGATGCACTGGCTTCGCGAGGACGTCGATGGCGTCATCTACGTACTCGACTCTTCGACAGACCCGTTCACGCAGGTCAACACCATGCTGATCGGGATCATCGAGAGTCAGGACCTGCCAGTCCTCATTCTGGCGAACAAGACCGACCTCGAAGAGTCGTCGGTCCAGCGGATCAGAAACGCCTTCCCACAGCACGAGACCATTCCGCTCTCGGCGCTCGAAGGGGACAACATGGACGAAGTGTACGACAAGATCGCGGAGTACTTCGGGTGAACGAGGATGGCTGAAGCAAAACCACAGGACGGCGTTCAGATCGACCTCATCAGCGGCGAGCGCATGGACGGACTGACCTCCATGGAGAAGATTCGAACCATCCTCGATGGGGTGCGCGATGGCAACATCGTCATCCTCGAAGAGGGTCTCTCGCCCGACGAGGAGTCCCGACTGATCGAAGTGACGATGACCGAGATCAGCCCCGACGAGTTCAACGGCATCGAGATCGAGACCTACCCCCGCTCTCAGACCGCCGACGCGAGCTTCCTCGACCGACTGATGGGCACCGAATCGACGAAGAAACTCACCGTCATCGGTCCCGCAAATCAGATCGAGACGCTGCACAAGGACGAAAACCTCATCAGCGCGCTCGTCTCCCGGAAATAATGCCACACCAGTGTACGAACTGCGACCGCACGTTCTCGGACGGCTCCAAGGAGATGCTCTCTGGCTGTCCGGACTGTGGCGGCAACAAGTTCCAGTTCAAGCCCGCGGGAGCCGAGACAGCCGACAGCTCGGCCGAACCGCCCGAGCCACCGGAACCTTCCGGTTCGTCGGTCGCTCAGACGGTCGGCAAGACCGCGTCGACGGTCAAGGATCTGGTCGGTGGATCGAGTGACGAGCGTCGTCGTACGACTGAGTCCGAAGCGAACACCAAGCGATCGGAACCTCGTTCGGCTGCCGGAATCGACAGCGCCACTGGGACGACTCCAGAGGATACCGCACAGGCGAGTGCCCGAACCGATGTCGTGACGGCCGACGAACTTCCGTCGGAGCCTGTCGACGACGACCACCACTTCCAGCCGGTCTCACCGGGCGACATCGACGACGACACAGGGGGCCCCGAGAGGACGGCCCCGTCCGCCAGCGAGGCAGACGCTGACACTGCACCCCCAACCGACACGGCGGCCACCACCGCTACCCCGGAGCAGTCCCCCGAGGAACGACCGGGACTGGAGGAACTGCGCGCGGAACTCAACGACCAGTTCGAGAGCATCAAGGTCTTACAGCCGGGCCAGTACGAACTGAATCTGATGGAGCTGTACGACCGCGAGGAGTACATCATCGCCCTCGAAGAGGACGGCCGCTACTCCATTCAGGTCCCCGAGAACTTCCGGGACTGATACTACCGGCTGTACGTCTGTGAAGAATTTCGCGACCCCGGGGTCGCGAATATCTTAAAACAGTTACAGCCGGCAGTATGAGCACGAAACGCATTGCGAGCGATTTGTTCGTTGGGGTGCCACGCGTTGACGACCGAGTCGCTGGCTACAGCTCCGATACTCCACTGTCCTCTCATGGCCGATGTCACCACCCACAGACCACCGACATCTTGCATACACTCTTGTGTAGCACATTGTTGATTTCAGAGCGTTGCTTTGATTGCACACAGCATGATACAACCCTGAACACAATTATGACGATAAAACATTAATATTCGAGAGTATGGATCTGAACAGATACACCATCGGAGCTGCCATCGCAGGCGCACTCAACACTGTGGCTGCGTGGATTTCATTATATGTTTACAAACCCACTGCACAGGGCTCCCCCTACTTCGGGAAACCACTCGCAGATATCCCCGGTCTCGCACTCATGGGTGGAGTGCCGGTATACCTCTGTCTACGCTATCGGCTCGTTACCCCACTCGCCTTGAGTGGGCTCTTGACCATTGTCAATCTCACTGCTCGGGGCATCGCCAATATCTATGTCAATCCATTCATCCCTTTCTACGCTCTATGCATTGCCGTCGTTCTCGCCGTCATCGAATACTACATGCGGGAGTGGGTCCCGTTCCTCTCACACGAGCCGCTCGTTTGACGAAGATTCCGGAACTGATCGTGCGCAGCCCTATCTTTCACCTGACGGCGAAGCTACACTTGCCAGAGTGCTGTCCTGGTCGGACGTGTTTCGATGATGGACTTTCTGGAGCCGTCTCTCTTCGCACGTTCGGCGTAGCGTTCGAGTAGAATCCGCCGAACAGCCCAAACCGAACCCATCATACCGTCTGCAGTATACGTACATCCAAAATTATGAACAAGAATCCCGACGTTATATTTAAAGAGATGCTCCATGTGAATCGGTACACTATCGTCGCCGCCGCGGTAGGTATCGCAAACGTCGTCGTTCTCCTCTTGGCACACTGGAACATCGACCCGCAGATGTTCTCGGACGGCGGAATAGTACTCGTCCTCACGGCACCGATCGTTTTTCTCGGCCCGTTTCTTCTGGGGGCAGTCCCCGGATATCTGCTGGTCCGCTATCGAATCGTGTCACCGCTACCGATCAGCGGGTTCCTGACGTGGTTCGCGTTCGTCGACCGTGGAAGCATGGAGCCGTTCATCGCACTGTACTCGAACCCCATCGTCCACATGTACGTCCTCGCCGCGCTCGCCGTCGTCGGCTTCGGCGAGTTCCTTGTCCGCCATGTGGCGCCCTACATCTCTCACGACCCGCTCTTGTAGCCCACGCAGTCACTCCGGGAGTGCACGGGGTTCTTCGACCACGATACGGACCCGACACTGATCCGAGACTACCTTGAATCCACAGTTACGTGGTGGCAATTTTTGTGCCACCGCGCGAAACAACTGCGTCGTGACCCTCCATCTCGATCGGATCGATACCAGCAATACGAGAGCGGCACTCCGGTTCGGTCTGCTGTACGGTGTGATTGGCGGCATCGTGATGATGGTGCAGGCGAGACAGAACCCGGTTGCTGCGTTCGTGGAATCACCACTCGGGATGACGGTGCTGGCGCTGTTGCACATCCTATTCCTGATCGAGGTTGCGAGTCTCGTCGGCTATCTCTGGACGAAGTATTCCCTCGTGACACCTGTCATCATCATCGCACTTCTCTCGCTCGATATCGTTCAGCCCGACTCGCAGTCTCTCGGCAATCCGTACGTGCGGAACATGTTCGGTCTACTGTTCTCGCTCGGAGCGATGACTGCTCTTGGCGTCGCCGAATACGTTCTCCGGTCTATCACCGGGCTACCGATGGCTGAGCAGTGAGGCTCGTCGACACCGCCTTTTCCTTCTTCGTGGGAACAGGCACAATCGTTATATTCTCGCCCGGAGTCACAACGCGTACAGTCATGCTCCGACGCGACCCCTCCCATCTCGACGAATGGGCTTCCTTGCTCGGTGAAGGTCTGGCTGAAGATCTCGTCGAGCCAGAGGGGCAAACCCGGATGTTCAGCGACACCGAGCAGAACTGAGCCCTCAGCTCGCTCACGGTTACCTGCTGTACGGCACTCCCAGTGTCTCCTTTCCAAGCCCTCGCTGACACGGATCGACGACAGTCGCTGCCCCCTCAGCGGAATGCGTCGTGACCTGCGCGCGTCACGAGCGATCGCGCAAGCGCCACGGATACCAGAGTGAGTACGACGAGGATCGCCATAGACGGGATGAGCGTGTCGTACAGTCCACCGAAGGATTCAACAGTGACGACGGATCCAACGTCCCGGCCGACGATCACGCTCCGAACTCCGTCAACCGCGTACGTCACCGGGTTGATTGCAGCGAGCGGACGGACCCGCGTGGGATACGCGTCCAGCGGTAAGAGTCCCGATGAGAGAAACAGAAGGGGTGCCTGTAGCAGATTCGTCCCGATCGTGATCACTGTCTGGTCTGTCGTGATCAGGGCGAGCGTGTTCGACACGATCATGAACCAGATCGCGAAGACGAAGCAGACCAGGACGATTCCGAGGACGCCGGCGAGTCCGGTTTCGATGGTGGCACCGAGCGCGACCGCGAGGCCGAGAACGATCACGACCTGCAGCGCGACCCGGAGGAGTTCGGCGGCGGCCTTCCCGGCGAAGACGGCGCCCCAGCTCATCGGTGTGGCGCCGATCTTCTCGAACATCCCGCTCTCGATGTCGTCGACCAGGCCCACACCAGAGGCGATGGACGACGCCAGCGATGCTTGCACGACGACGGCTGGAACGAGAAAGGTGACGTAGTCGACGCCACTCAGGTCAGACGGGGCCAGCGCAGCCACGCCGACGGCACTGAACACCTGTGTGAACAGTAAGAGAAACGCGACGGGTTGGACGACGGCGACGACGATGACGAACGGGTTGCGGAGTGCTTTCCGATTCCACCGTTTGAAATTCGTCCAGATATCACCGACAACGGTGTCCTTGCGGGAAGCAGCCGGTGGCCCGGTTGGGCTGTCAGTTACCGATCTACTCATCGCGGACACCCCTTCGACCGAACCCCCTTCTTTTCGGCGGGCCCGATCGAACAACACTGGCGTGGACAGATTCGCTGGCGGTCGTCGATTCGGCTGTCTGCTGCTGACACAGTTCTAGTACAATACACATATCTCTTTGAATTAAACCTCTTACGATTACACTCTACTCTCTGGCTCCGTGACACCGACGCCGTCGTTTCGGACCGCCATCTTGCCACCAGGCGCCTCGGTTATCGGCCTCCAACCTCGCTACACTGGAGCCACCTCGTTAGTGAGCTTCATTGGGCCACCTCGTTAGTGAGCTTCATTGGGCCACCTGGTCAGTGAGCTTCACTGGAGCCACCCCGTCAGTGATGGTCTGTCTCGCCATTCTCCGTCGATCCAGAACGCGCGGACAGCGAGCACTGCGAGGACGGCGAGCGCCAGGGCGGCGACAATTTGCACCCCGTTCGTCCCGTTCTCACCGGTCCCAGCCACGATTCTGAAACCAGTGAGAACGAACAACACCGAGAGGCGCCGATCCGCCCACGCAAGATAGATGAACGAGGCGGTCGGGACGAGTAGCCCGCCGGAGAGCACGAGGATGGTCCGAGCCGGGAGCCAGAGAGCGACGCTCGCAGCCGCGACGAGCGCCCACCCCCGAATGAAGGGAGACCATCCGTTGTACGTCCAGACGGCGTATATCACGACGGCGACGAGTACCAGTGCCAGCCCCTGTAGCTCGTTGATCACTCCCGGGGCAAGCGGGAGAGATTCGAGCGCCATCACGAGAACGAATCCGAAAACGTCGATGCAAAGGACTGCCAGGAGGTGTGATCGGAGCGTGCCAGTCTGGTCGCGTCTCCAGCCGAGATACGCCATAACGGGAAAGAGTGCCGGGAGGAGCACTCGCGGCTGTGTAACCGTGTCGACGATACCGTAGGCGGCGTTCGTGAACATATTTCGACCACTCGAAGCAGAGTTACATCGCTTACTATCTTGGAACAAATCTTTCCTTCAGGCTCCTTTTCGGGATTTGTTCGGCGCGAACGAACGGCCATGGTCCGTCGTGGGACGGTCTGTGAGCATCAGCTGTGTTTACCGTCGATCTCCCCGAGAGCGAGCAGTACCGCGAGTCCGCACCACACCACTGTCAGTGCGAACAGGATCGCGAGCGCTGGGACGAGCGTGTCGTACACGCCGCCGAATCGATCCATCGAGAGGACAGTCATCACGTCGCGATCGAGCACGAGTGCTCGGACGGCGTCGGCAGCGTAGGTGACCGGATTGATCACTGCGAACCGCTGAATCCAGGTCGGCAGGACCGACAGCGGCAGGAATCCTGACGAGAGAAAGAGGAGGGTAAACTGGAGGACCGTCGTACTGGAGCTGATCGACGCTCTGTCACGGGTCACCAGTCCCAGTACGTTCGAGACGGCGGTGAACCAGATCGCGACGAGCAGACAGATGAATACGATCCCCACGACTCCGGCGAGTCCGGTTTCGATGGTGGCACCGAGCGCGACCGCGAGGCCGAGAACGATCACGACTTGACCGGTGATACGGAGGAGTTCGGCGGCGGTCTTGCCGGCGAAGACGGCGCCCCAGCTCATCGGTGTGGCGCCGATCTTCTCGAACATCCCGCTCTCGATGTCGTCGACCAAACCGATCCCCGATGTGAGGGCCGAACCCAACGACACCTGTAATACGACGACCGGGAGAATGAACGATAGGTAGTCGACACCCTCGAAGCCGGCCTGTTCGATGACGGTCGTCGCGGCGGTCCCGAACAGCAGACCGAACGTGAGGAGTGTGACGATGGGCTGGAGTAACGAAACGACGACGACGAACGGGTTGCGGAGTGCCTTCCGATGCCATCGTCTGAAGTTCGTCCAGACGTCCCCGAGAACGGTGTTGCCGGCCCGATCACTCGACTGCTCGGCGTCGAGTCCCAGGTCGCGAGCGCTCATCGGCGATCACTCCTCCAGCGTATGCTGGTGGCTCCCCGTTCGAGGCCACCCGTCAGCGTGGGTCGCTCCCCGTGTCCGGGGCAATCCCCGAGTCTCTGGAACCTGCGTCGTATTATTCCGAGCACTATTTACTTATACTATCTAATCTAATAAATAAATATTCTTCGGCACGCTGCTGCCGACGATTCAACACCTCCTGTGAGGCGCGCGAGCACCCTCAGACGCTGGTGACGGTGGCGCGGTGCGTCGTCGTCGGTCTGAGCGTCATCGATGGCGTAAACGAGAGTGGACCGTCGACGGCAACGTCGAGACGGGTTCGACCGACCATCACGGCGAGGGCGATCTTCATCTCTTGGCGCGCGACTTTCTGCCCCGGACAAAACCGGGGACCGCCGCTGAACGGGAAGTACGCGAACTGTGGCCGGTCCGCATCGTCTTCCCAGCGGGACGGATCGAACGTCTCTGGCTCGTCCCAGAACTGTGGATCACGATGAGGGACCCACTGCGGGAGGAGGAACTGCGCTCCGTCCGAGAAATCGTATCCCCCGACTGTCACGGAGGCGGTGGCCATCCGATTGACTCCCACCGTGGGTGGATACAGTCGCAGCGCCTCGGAAATGACGTTCTCTGTGAGGGATAGTTCGTCGACAGTCGCTGGCGTGAGTCGGTCGCCGTCCACGTGACGCTCGTACTCAGAGCGCAACGCGTCGTACACCGACGGGTGTTCGTTCAGCAGTCGCCAGACGTGTGTCAGAGCGATCCCCGGGGAAGAATTCCCTGCCAACAGCATCCCGACGATGTTGTGCCGAACCTCCGTCTCTGAGAGGACTCCCTGTGCAGCCGCTCGCATGAGTACGGAACAGACGTCGTCTCGACTGTCAGTGGTACGTTCCGGGTCAATACACTGATCAACGTAGGCGTCGAGTTCTTGCACCCGCTGTTCGAACCGTCGCGCAGTGGGTGTCGGGATCCAGTCGGGGAGATACCGACCGATCCGTCGCAGGTTCGCTCGCTCGATCAACGCGTCAGACGCGTTCAGGACCACATCTTCGTCGCCCCGAATGTCGATGCCCAGGAGGGTGTCGGCGAGCATCCGGAGTGTAACCACCCGCATCCGTTCTTTCAACCTGAAGGTCTCCCCCTCCGTCCACTCGTCGACCGACGCGACGGCCTCGTCGATCATGCGACTGCGATACGCTTCGACGGTATCACCGGTAAACGACGGCCGAATCGCCTTGCGACGCTGCTTCCAGTCGTCACCTGTCGACATGTTGACGGCAGTATCGGTAATCCCCGAGAAGCTCCCTTGTTGGGCTGGTCCGATAGTGAAATGGTCATGTTTTTCAACCAATATTTCCTGGATAACGTCCGGACTGGTCACCAGATAGAACGATTGAATTGGCGTCTCGATCTCGACGATATCCCCTCGTCTTCCGTACTTTTCGATGGCAGCGACCGGGTCCCGTGCGTACTCGAGCGCGTGTCCGAGCACCGGAGCGCTATTGGGCGTATGGAGTGTGGTCGTATCTGTCATTGTGATTAGTCTCGTTCGTTTCTGCAGGTTATTCTATCGAGGCGCTCGGCTGCTGGGTCGTTTGCTCGTTCCGAAACCCGGTTTCCAGAACGCTGTAGAGCTGTAGTGACAGCAAGTGTACGAGCAGGAGTACAGCCACGAACACGTCTTTCGAGGCCGCGACGAGGACGGCAGCGCCGGTTAACTTGATTGCGACTTCGACGTATCTGGTGGTTCGTCGTCCACACAGCGCCGCAATCGTTACTTTCCCAGCTTCTCTGTCACCTTCGATGTCTTTCGCGTTCCGCGCTTCGAGCCCCGCAAACACGATCAGGAACCAGCTCGCGAACAGCACTCCCCCGTCGAGTGGTGTGACCGTCAGGTCCGAGATGAACACGTAAATGAAAACGAGCATGTATCCCCAGGTGAACGCGACTGCGAGCGAATCGAGCGGGAATGGGACGTTCTTGATCTCGTCGTATCCGAGCAACACGATCAGCGGCAGGTGTCCCAGCGCTACGCGTGCCAGTCCGTTCGGATCCGGTGTGAATACGGTGACACCCAGCGAGAGTTCGAACACGAGCAGCGCGAGCCCAGCGATGGCGAACAGTTCCCGTCGGTACTTCTCTACGAGTGCAGTCCGACCAGGATTGTTGATCCGATCTTCCTTGGTGACGTTGATCCGATCGGCGATGTAAACGAACGTCATCAGCGATATCCCTGTGAGGAGGCCGATTCCCGCGTCGAGCGGTCGACCGCCGAGAAACAACGCGGCGATAACGATGATGAGTGCCGAGTTGACGTTGAGATAAAGGTTACAACTGACGAATAGGTTATAGATGTCCGCCACCGTGTATCTATCGTTCACATTACCGCCCCCTACGCAATCGGGCGGGCCGTTCAACTGTGGCTATCGCCTCCGTTCCGTCCTGTCTCCAGCTGGATCGAACAATCGCCTCGTGGGACTTGCTTTCAACCCGTACTTGTCTCATATTTGTCGCACTAGTTTTCGGAAATTAGTACGATAAATTACTTCCGATATGTATGTATAAATAATAATTTTATAATGGATGGTAGGTAGTGTCCCCCCGGAAGATCGATACCCTCTCCGATCAGTCGTCTCCGGCGGGCACGCCGGCGCCGGACGTGGTGGGGGCGTCAGTCTCGTATTTACTCCACAGCGCAAGGAGGCTCGGCTGGACGTACACGCTCGCGACGAACGAGTACACGATCCCGAGTGCCAACACGATCCCGAACTGCTGGAGCGCTGGTAACAGCGAGAACGACAGTACCCCGAAGCCGGCGGCCGTCGTCACGGCACTGCTCATCAGCGCGCTGCCGGTGCCGGTTACGGTACGGACCAGTGCGACGTTGACGTCTTTCGTCGCGTGCCACTCCTCGGCGAACCGCTCGCTGACGTGAATGGCGTAGTCGACGCCGAGACCGACCGAGATGCTCCCCACGAGCGCCGTGATGAATCCGATCGGAATGCCGAGGAACGACATCGTGCCGAGGAGCCAGATGACGCTGAAGAAGACCGGAACGAGCGTCATCGCTCCGAGCGTGAGGCTCCCTCTCGTCACCCGGAAGACGATCGTCAGTAGCGCCAGGATGACGACGAGGGTGACGCTCAGACTTTCGATGAGCGTCGTCGCCAGCCCGTCGTTCAGGTTCTTCGCGATGACGGGGGGGCCTGTGGCCGTGGCGTCCACATCGGTGCCTGTTTCCATCGTGGCCGCTGCGTCGTCGAGCGGGGCGACCGCTGCGTCACGGCCGACGTTGCCGTCCACCGCGATCCGAAGTCGCATCGCAGTGTATTCGCCATCGTCGCTCTGGCGCAGTGTTCGCGTCGCCAGATCTGGCGTCGCCGCGTGGAAGGCGTCGTAGACGCTCACCAAGTCGCGGTCGGGAACTCCATCACCGTCGGTGTCGGCCTGGTGGAAGGTCGCGTTGAAGCTGTCGTTCTGCCGTGCTGCACGCTGCATCGCCGTGAGCGGTGTTTCGATCTCGGGCGAGTCGTTCGGACCACGCAAGACGGCGTCCGACGCCGCTGCGGTATCGGTGGCAGCGCCCGTTCGATCGAGCACTGCGGGGTCAGTCACGTTCCCCTCGACCAAGACGTATCCCTGCATGTCCGGTGCCTGGAACGTCGAGTAGATGAACTGGCGATTCTCTTTGAGGTAGAACTCGCCCGGACGGACCTGTTCTGGGAGCTCCTCTGTCCACTCCGGCGGTTCGTCCGCCATAAACGCCGTTTCCGGGGTCGCGATGTCGATCTGGCTCGCGCCGTAGGCACCCCCCGCCGTCAGGAGCACCGCGACGACGACCAGCGCCAGTGGTGCGTGGTTCGCGATCGAAGCCCCGCCCTCTAGCACTCGGCGGATCGGTCCGGTGGAGCCGAGCGACGAGGCACTCCGGTCGAGTCCGAAGCGGGAGAGGAGAGCGGTAACTGCGGTCTTGAGTGCCGGAACGAAGATACCGAAGACGAACAGTGTGGCGACGATACCGACAGCGGAGACGATCCCGAACACCCGGATATCGGGGAGGGCGCTCGTGAGATTCGCCAGGAACCCGATTGCGGTCGTCGCCGTGACGAGCACGAGTGCTGGGCCGACACCGACAAGCGCACGCCGCATCGCGGTCCGTGGTCCGTCGTCGTCGCCTTCGCGTTCCTCTCGGTATCGCATGACGACGTGGAGCGCGTAGTCGACCGAGAGCCCGATGAGTAGTATCGGGACCGCGATCATCGTCTGATTGAACTTGAACCCGAGCCAACCCATGGCTCCGAACGTCCAGATCAGGACAACGAGGACGCCCACGAGCCCGAGCGCAATGTCGATCGGATCGCGGTACGCGATCGTCAGCGCCAACAGGACGAACAGGAGCGCCAGCGGACCGAGGATCGAGAGGCTGTCAGCCATGGCCTGTGACTGCTGACCGCTCAACAGCCCGCCCCCGAAGACGTAGTAGTTCTCCGTGGCAGGCTGATCTTTGGCGATGGACCGTGCGGCGCGCTGCCCGTCCGCGACGCGATCGGAGAGCGCGACATCGACCTGGACAGTGCCGTCTGTCTGCTGGGTCATCACCAGTAGGTGCGTGTCTGCGGTCGCCGTCCCGGGCTCGTAGTCACGCGGGAGCAGTCGGTACGCCGCCCGTCGCGCTGCCGTCTCACGGTCGGGATCGAGGACCTGTTCGACGACGGCTGCGACCGTCGCTCCATCCATCGAGCGTAACTGCTCGATCTGTTCGTCCAGTGTCGGCGGTTCGGTCGCGGTGCTCCCCCCGGTCGTCGCGTTCACCGAACCCGTCCCGTTCGCTGTGGATGGCTGGGTCCGCGATTGGGCCGTCGAGCCGTTCCAGCCTGTGATGACGCAGTCACACAGCCGTTGGCGTCGCTCCCTGGCGATGGCCGCTCGCGCGACCACGTTCGCGACGCTGACCGTCGCGTCGTCGTCGACGAGCGTGCGGTTCACGGTGTGGTTGTTTTGCAAGGCGCGCTGGTACTCGAGTGTGCGAATCAGCGACGCCTTCGAGAGGGCGTTCCCGCTCTCGTTTTCCACCGCAATCATGGTCACTGTCGTGTTGGCCGGACGCGTCGAGAAGTGGTTCCTGATCTCGCTGTACGCCGCGGCGGCCTCGGACTCCCCGTCGAGACCGCTGGTACCGGAGGACTGTTCGATACCGCTCATGCCGGCACCGAGGACGGCGGTCGTCAGCACCATCAGGAGAACAACCGCCCAACTGTACTCGGTGACGGCCGAAGCGATGCGATCGATCACCGACATCAGCTTCTCACCGGCATGACGCCGCTCGCTGTCGTCGATCGGTTCTGTTCGAGCGAACGCCGGGCGGCCCGTCCTGTCGACTCCCAGCGAGTCAAACGGGTCAGCCCGTCGACGTTCGTACGTGGGTCCGTTGGCATTGTTTCGGTGGACCCGGTCTACGTCCGAGAGGGTTCTGTGAGGTATAGCTGGGGGTTTTATTACCCTGTGAACAACCGTGGTGATCAGTCGGCCTGTGAGCTGCTCGCCCGCGACAGGAGGACGACGGTCGCCGCCCCGAAGACGACGTTCAGTACGAGAAGGACGGCAACCGCCGGGACGAGCGTATCGTACAGCCCGCCGAACTGATCGACGGCGAGTACTGTCATCACGTCGCGATCCAGCACGATCGCACGGACCGCGTCGACGGCGTAGGTGACAGGATTGATTTTCGCGATGACCTGCGGGATTCCCGAGAGCGTCGACACCGGCAGGAACGCCGACGAGATGAACAGCAGTGGGAACAGGAGTGCGTACGCGGCCCCGTCGAGGGCCTCCTGATCACGCGTCAGCAACGCGATGATGTTCGCGACCGACATGTACCAGGTTCCGAAGAGGAGACAGACGGCGACGATGCCGACGACACCGAAGACGCCGGTCTCGATGGTGCCACCCATCGCCACACCGAGGCCGAGGACGATCAGGACCTGAAGGACGATCCGGAGGAGTTCGGCGGCGGCTTTGCCGGCGAAGACCGCGGTCCACCCCATCGGCGTAACGACGACTTTCTCGAACATTCCGCTCTGGAGGTCTTCGACCAGCCCCATGCCCGAGGAGATCGACGACGCCATCGATACCTGCACGACGACGGCTGGGACGAGGAAGGTCACGTAACTGATATCACTGAAACCGCTCTGCTCTATCGCCAGGGCACCGGCCTCGCCGAACACAGCGGTGAACATCAGCAGCGAGAGCACTGCCATGACGACATCGATGAAGACGGCGGTCGGATTCCGCATCGCCTTTCGGTTCCAGCGCTTGAAATTGACCCAGATGTCGCCGAGGAAACTGTTCCCCGCGGGCGTCTGTCGGCTCCCTTCGGCGTCGAGGTTCGGCGTGCTCATTCTGTGTCTCCGTTCACGTCGAGATCGTCGACACGGTCGTCGGCGATGGCGAGGAACACGTCGTCCAGCGAGGCTTCCTGAATGTCGAATCCAGTCACGGTCACGTCCGCATCGCGGAGGGCGACCAACAGATCCGTCCCGTGCGTACTCGCCCTCTCCGTCGTCACCCGGACACCGTCGGTCGTCGTTTCGACCGTCGCGTCTGCCTCGAACAGATCGCTTCCTCGAGCGATTTCGGCGGCCGAGTCCACGGCGTCGGTCCCCCCCTCAACGTTGATATCGAGGATTTCACCGCCGACGCGACGTTTCAGATCGTCTGGCGAGCCGTCTTCGACGATGACCCCGTCGCGGATGACCGCGAGGCGGTCACAGAGTGCGTCCGCTTCTTCGAGGTACTGCGTGGTGAGGAAGATCGTGGTCCCTTCGTCGTTGATGCGCTCGAAGTAGTCCCACAGCCGGTTTCGAGCCTTGGGGTCGAGTCCAGTCGTAGGCTCGTCGAGGAACACCAGTGCTGGATCGTGGACGAGGGCGGTAGCGGCGTCCAACCGTTTTTTCATCCCGCCGGAGAACTGCTCGGCGGGGGTGTCGCTGACATCGACGAGGTCGACGAGGTCGAGCAGTTCCTCGATGCGGTCACCTCGGTCACCTCGTGGGACGCCGTAGGCCTCGCACGCGAATCGGAGATTCTCACGGGCGGTCAGTTCCTCGTCGACGCTGATCTCCTGTGCCATATAGCCGATCGTCCCTCGGACGGCGGTCTGTTCGGTCGTGGCGTCGTAGCCGTTGATGGTCACTTCCCCCCCGGTCGGTTCGAGGAGCGTCGCCAGCATCTTGATCGTCGTCGTCTTCCCGGCGCCGTTCGGACCGAGAAACCCGAAGAACTCACCTTCGGGGATCGAAAGGGAAATTTCCTTGACGGCTTCCGTCCCGTCAGAGTAGGTCAGACGGAGATCCTCAACGTCGACCGAGAGCAGACGTTCGTTTGTTCTGTGCGCTGTCTTGTTGGGTCCCGCAGACTCTGCCATACGTTGGTTACGTCACTCTAAACCCTCGTTGAATAGTATTTTGTGAGGTATAGACAGGGGTTTTATTAATACAGAAGAAACTCTGAGATATATGAAATACATCCAGGCGACTGTGCGCATCGATCCGGAGCGGGCACCGCCGCTTTTCAATCTGCTCGCGAACTCGGCCGAGATCGAAGAAGCCCGTGTCCTCGATGTCAACACGACGCTGGATGGGGTCGACAACTATCTGTTCGCAATCCACGGTGATCCGACGACCTTCGGTGACACGGCGACAGACACGCCGGGCGTCACGTCGGTCACGCTCTCGGACACCCAGGAGGGAGTCACCTACGCGGTCGTCGTCGTCAATTCGCTGGAGACACCGATGTACGATGCGCTCCAGCGAGCGAGTTCCCAGGGTGGGCTCGTGCTTCGCACCCCCCTCATCTACCGTGACGGCAAAATGTACGGGCGCGGCGTCGGTGACCCTGAACCCCTCCAGCAGGCCCTCGACGATACGCCCGATTCGCTCGACATCCAGATCGACGAGATCGGCCGCTTCAACGGTGCACTCGACGATCCGGTCTCGACGTTGAGCGAGCGACAGCGGGAAGCGCTCGAGATCGCTCACGCGCTGGGATACTACGAGCAGCCTCGTGGGGCGACCCATGAAGACGTGGCCGACGAACTCGGGTGTGCGCCGGTGACAGTGAGCAACCACCTGCAGAAGGCCGAGGCGAAGGTAATCAACGCCGTTCTCGACAAGTTCGGTCCGTCGATGTGACGTGTTTCCTGCCGGAACCGGTGATCTCGCCGCGTGATAGCGGGGCCATCGTTGTTTGTGACTGGTGCTAAATTACACCATAAGATTTAGGTATATAATATCGAAAGCTTGTCGCGTGAACCACATTTCGACACTGCTGCGGCGCGAATTTTTGAGTGGGGTGGCATCTGTCGCCCCTGTCGTGTCGAACTCCGGATCAGACACGGGTGATCAAGAGACTGCTCCACTTCCCGATGATCGCGTCGGTCGGTCGATCGAGGCCGCTCGCTCCTGGCTGTTCGACAACCGACGCGGTGAAGACGAGGCCCACTGGGATACGACGGTTCGGGGGACGGGTGAGTTCGGGCATCTGCGGCAGACGCTCTACTATGCGCTGTTACTGGCGCACCTCGACGAACGACCGGCCGCGAAAGAACGGTGCGTGTCCTATCTGCTCGATCAGCGCTCGTCAGGGGCAGGATGGGGGGACCGCGTCACGAACTACGGTGCGCTCCTACTGTTCGACCGGCTGGACGACGAGTACGACCGGTTGCTGACGGAGGTAGAAACCGAGATCGAAGCTGACGAACAGCGACTCGTACCAGCGATCGCACGCGACGATCCGTCCGCAGACACCGGTGCGACCTACGACCTCCGGCTCATCTACGCCGTGATGTCGAACGAGTACACCTACGAGGAGCTGTTCCCCCGGGACGCCCCGCTCCAGATCGGTCGGTTACTCTCCTACACCGAAGCGTTCGAGGGAGCGACGATTGCCGCGCAGGATAATATCATTCGGGACCCGTTCATCGGTGTCATGAGCGCCGATTACCTGATCGGGTCGGCCGCCTACGAGGGATCACTCGGGCGCCGGGAGCGGAAGCTACAGCGATGCCTCGAACGCGTCCTGCGCAGTCGCCGACTCACGAACGGCGCCTGGGGCACGTCGACAGTGACGGTGCTCGCGACCTTTGCGCTCTCAGCACGTGGCTACGACGGGTCCAGTGACGTGGTACGGTACCCCGTCGACTGGATCGCTGAGAACAGACTCACTGAGGCGGGGCGGGTCGAAATCTGGCGGCTCCCGGTCTGGGACACCGCCCACGCGATCGACGCGCTCCACGAGACCGGTATCGACACGGACGATTCGCGGCTCCGCGCTGCCGCTGCATGGCTCTACGAGGCCCGTAACCCGCAGTCGTCGGTCGATCCCGACGGGACGACGCTCGATCGCCAGCCTGCCCCGTTCCGGACGCATCACGGTGCCGGCTGGGGTTACATGCCCCACATCTACTCGGATTGGGACGACACGTCGATCGCAGTCGAGGTGCTCTCTTCGTTCGCGGGCACGCCACTCTCCGAACACGGGCAGTTCTTGCTCGATGTGCAGAACAGCGACGGCAGTTGGTCGACGTTTACCACGGACTTCGACCCGCTCGACGATGCGGAGATCGAACGCGTCAAACCGAGGATCGACGACGGCCTCTACCGGCGGTTTTTCGGCAGCAATCGATCACCGGACGTGACCGGTGGTGCGCTCTCGGCACTCGGGAAACTGGGCTACTCGATCGACAACGAACAGATCCGCGCCGCCGTTTCGTTCCTCGACGACGCGCGGGCGGCCAACGACATGTGGATCGGTGTCTGGGGCCAGGGGTTCACCTACGCAACGGCCCGCATCCTCCGTGGTCTCAGGCAGGTCGGCGTCGGCGCCGACCGGCCGCTCGTTGCCGACGCCGCTCAAGCCCTCCGAGCACGACAGAACGAAGACGGTGGGTGGGGCGAGGACAGCGCGTACGACGCGAGCGAACCGAATCCACTCGATGTGTCCTACCAGACTGCTGCGTCGACACCGACACAGACCGGGTGGGCCCTACAGGCACTCCTCGCCGCGGGCGTCGATCCGGCTGCGCCCGCAGTCGAGCGAGGGGTCGACTACCTCGTCGAAACCCAGCAGTCGGACGGCTCGTGGCCGGTCCACAAGGTCATGTACAACTGGGGTGGCCTCGGATACAGCACGGTCGCGACGACACAAGCTGGAGTGCTCAAGGCCCTGGGGATGTACGAAAACACCCGGTAATCAGTTCTGGAGGGGCGACGGTGGTCCGCTGGCGCTCGGTTCGCCGTGGCGGTGCCCGCTCAGCACCCGTCGTCCCACCACCGATCAGAGACTGTCACTCGGACAGCTTCTCGTACTGCTCGCTGAGCTTCTCGCTGGCCTCGGCCATCAGCTCTCGTTCGTAGTCGTCTACGTCCCACTCGACGACTTCCTCGACCCCGTTCGAACCGAGTTTGACCGGGACGCCGAAGGCGGTGTCTTCGTAGCCGAACTCGCCGTCCAGCACGACCGAGCCGGGCAGCACCTCGCCGGTATCTCGCAGGACCGCCTCGACCATGTGGGCGACGCCGGTCGCCGGCCCCCACTCGGTCGCACCCTTGCGTTCGATCACGTCCATTGCGCTCTCTTGGAGTTCGCCGAGAATCTCCGCTCGTTCGTCCTCGGAGAAGTCGGGATCTTCGCCGTCGATGCGGACCTTCGAGAACACCGGGACCTGTGCGTCGCCGTGCTCGCCGAGGATGGTCGCCTCGACGTTCTGGACCTGTGTGTCGAACCGTTCGGCAAGCACGTATCGGAAACGCGCCGAGTCGAGTCGCCCGCCGAAGCCGATCACTTTCTCGCGGGCCCGATCACCGGTCTCGTAGAGGTGACGGTTCAGCAGGTCGACCGGGTTCGAGGTGGTGATCGTCACGTAGTCGTCGTTGTACTCCGCGAGCGACGAGCCGATGTCGTCCATGATCGGCGCGTTGTCGCCCGCCAGATCGATCCGTGTCTGTCCGGGCTGGCGTGGGATGCCGGCCGTGATGACGACCACGTCCGAGCCAGCGGTGTCCTCGTAGGTGCCCTGCCGGATCGTGGTGTTCGAGTCGTAGGCGACCCCGTGGTTGGTGTCTGCGGCCTGTCCGATCGTTACGTCCTCTTGATCGGGGATGTCGACGTAGACGAGTTCGTCCGCGATGTCGCGCAAGGCGATGTTGTAGCCCGCTGCGGCACCAACGGTACCAGCCGCGCCGACGACGCTTACCTTTGTCATGGCATTTGATACCACCGGACGGCTGAACGAAAAACGTGTCGGAGCGTGCAACACGCGTGCGGTGTCTCTCCCGTCGAATTGGGGGACACAGCGTTACGACGACGTGTCGTCGTACTGGTCGTGTGCGACACCGAACAGGAACCCCGAGAGAAAGAGGAGTTCGTTGCCGGCGTAGTACGCCGTCAGGACACCTTCGACGACCCCGCTCACGACGGTGGGGGCGGTGAGACCGAGAACGGCCAGTACGAGTGCGACGATGGCGGCGAGTTCGGCCAGCCAGAGCGTAATTCGACCGGACACGTAGCCGACCAGAAACACGACGAGCGCGCTCACGAAGGACACGTCCCCCCGTTGTTCACGCCGGACGATGAGTCTTTCCCGCAAACCCTTTTCGCCCTGACGGCCAGGATACGGATATGAGCGACTTCGACAAAGAGGCCGAACGCGAGAAACTTCGCGAGAAGTACGGCGACGACGAGGACGACCGTGCGGCGACCGAACAGATGAGCGAACTACTGTTGAAGGGCGCGACGATGACCAACGCCCACTGCAACAACTGTGGCGATCCGATCTTTCGCTACGACGGGCAGGAGTTCTGTCCGAGCTGTCAGCGCCCGGTCGACCGGGGCGAGGCAGGCACCGAGGACGCTGGCGACAACATCGAGATGACGACCCCGAGCGACGACGCGACGGTCCACTTTGGCGACCAATCCGAGACGGCCGACGAGCCGGAGCCGTCGGCACAGACGAACGGAACCGCACAGTCAACACCGGACCCACAGTCCCCAGCAGCGACCAGGGAGCCGTCGGGCGAGGTCGGCCAGCCCCACTCGGCACCGTCGGTCGATCCGGCGACGACGGACACCGCGCCGTCGACCGACCAATCCGCAGCGCCGGCACCGTCGAGCGGTGCGACGGCAGCGAGCGAGCACCTCGCGAACGCACAGACGCTCCTCGCCCAGACGATCGAGACCTACGCCCAGCGTGCCCGCGACGCCGACAGCCCGCGAGCCACACTGGAATATCTCGAAGCCGCCCGCGAGGCCGCTGCGACGCTCGACGAGACCGGCTTCTGAGGATCGACGACTCCACCGGGCGATCAGGAATCCGCTCGTGGGCCTGCCTCCGTGGTGGCCCCGTCGTGTGTGCAGGTCTCGATTGCCGTGACGATCTCTTCGACTGCTGGGAACTCCTGTGGCGTGTCTCCACCGAACGCCCTGACCGCCGTCAGATCCCCGTCCCCGTCCTCGCTGGTCCGGCACAGGACGGCAGCCGGCAGCTCTCGCAGGTGTCGCTGATACTGATCGAACGTATCGAACCGGTCTTCGTCGCTCGACGGGTCGGGATCGGCCAGGAACGGAAACGGCAGTTCGTAGCGCCGTTGCCAGACCGCCCCCGTTCGACCTGATCTGGCAACACCGGGACGACGGCCGTCGACCGGGCCGCGAAGGACTGGTACGCGTCCGCGAGCGATTGGACGATCTCACGACAGAGCGGACAGTAGTGACTTCGCAGGAGGACGACCAGCACAGCGTCGTGGTTTGCCGCGAGAGCAGACGACGAGAGCAGTGCTCCCCCCGCAGTAGCGTCGGGCAGTGTAAATTCGAGCGATACATCTCCGACTGTCTGGCTCGTGCTCACGCTCTCGTGACCCCCGAGAACAAGTGCTGACTAAACGATCTTAAACCTAGTCCAGCGTGGCGATCGACACAGGGCTGATCCACGCCTCGCGCATGAACGCGCTCGCTGGGCGAATCATCCCTCAACTCGGAATGATCCACGCCTCGCGCATGAACGCGCTCGCTGGGCGAATCATCCCTCGAACCTACTGCCCACGACTTCCCGAAACCGTTCGGCGGTCACCTCACCCACACCTTCGACTTCCATCAGGTCCTCGGCGTCGGCGGTCATCACGGCTTCGACGCTGCCGAAGTGTTCGAGCATCGCCCGCGCGGTCACCGGACCGACTTCGGCGACCGAGGTGACGACGTACTCCTGCTGTTCGGTCAGGGTCTTGGATTGCTTCTCGCCGTGGACGCTCACTTCTCGATCGGACTCGTCTTGCTCGCGGCGGGCGATCGTCTCCAGTAAGTCGGCGGTCTCGCCCTCGTCACTCGTCCGAAGGATGCTCGCGCCGAAGTCGACCGCCAGCGACGCCAGTGCGCCCTGGATCGCTTTGTGGTGGACGTTGCGCTCGCCATAGAGGTTCTCGCCCTCGATGACGACGACCGGGCGGGCGTAGTAGCGGGTGGCGTCGCCGACCTGCTCGAACATCGAGCGGTCGCCGCCGGTCAGTGTATCGAGGAAGTCCGAGACGGTCTTGCGTTCGACGACGACCCGATCAGAGAGAACGTAGTCCCCGACCGCCAGCGTTTCCAGTTCGGTCCGGACGCCCTCGCGAGTCGAGAGATCCCGTGCGATCGTCGAGTCTAGTTCGCGCTGGTCGGCGACGATTGCCACGTCCTCGCCGTCGGCGTGGGGTTCCGGCGTCGACCCCTCCGTTTCCGATGGAGTGTCGTCGCTGCTGTCGCTCTCGCCGTCGCTTTCGCCCGATGGCGACTCCGACGCTTCACTTCCACTGAAGGCATCGAGACCGGCCTGCCCCTCGTCGTCGCTCTGCTGGCCCGCGGTCGTGTCAGTCGCCTCGTCGCGCGCCTCGTCGTTCGCGGGTCGTTCCGCCCCGCTCGCACGACCCGAGGACTCCCGCTGGTCGTCCTCGCTGCTCGCGTGTCGCTTCGCTCCCGCTCGCTGTTCCGAGGCCCCCTCCTCGCTGCGCTCGTCGCGCGCCTCGCTGTCCTCGAACTCTTCGACATCGGCCTGCTCGACCCCCAGTTTCGACTCCAGTTGGCCGGCGACGTTTTTCAGCGTCCGCAGTTCACTCTCCATGCGTTTCTCGTCCTGTCGTGACTTCCAGAAGTAGGCCTCGTCGCGGGTGTCCTCGGCGAGCAACACGACGACGTTGCCCTCGGTCTGGCGACCGGTTCGGCCCTTGCGTTGGATCGACCGGATCGCGGTGGGGACGGGTTCGTAAAAGAGGACCAGATCGACCTCGGGCACGTCCAGTCCCTCCTCGGCGACGGAGGTCGAGACCAGCACCTCGAACTCACCGGCGCGGAACCGATCCAGCGTCTCCTGTTGTTCGTTCTGGGTCATCCCGTCGCTGCCGTCGGTGTCGCTCTGGCCGACGAACTTCTGGGTCTCGAAGTGATCGGAGAGGAAATCGGTCAGCGTCTCGGCGGTGTCCCGCGATTCGGTAAAGACGATGACGCGCTCGCCGTTCTCGATACCCAGTGTCTCGGCCAGCAACATCCGGGTGCGGCGGAACTTCGGGTGCAGGTCGGTGAAGTTCTCGGCTTTCCGCATCGCCTCCATCACCTTCGGGTCGGAGACGAGGCGCTGGTCGGCCTTCGACGCACCGGAGGAGCGGGCTGCCTCCTTCTGGCGCTCGAAGTATCGGCGCAGCGCCTCGACGCTCTGGGTCTCGGCGTAGGTGACGGCGGTCCTGAGCTTGCGGATCTCCGCGAGCAGGCTCATGCCGCTGTAGCCCTCGCTCTGGTCGTTGTCCATCAGCTCCGACAGCTGACCCTGTATCTTCTGTATCTCGCGTTCGGACACGTCGGGCTGGGTCGTCGAAGTGACGCCCAGTTCCTTGAGCTTTGTCAGGCGGTCTTTGACCACGTCGTTGATCGCGTCGCGGATCTCGATGACGGTCTCGGGCAACTCGATGCGTTTCCAGTCGACGTCCGTATCGTGGGTGTATTTCGCCACGTCGGCGTCGTCCTCGGTCATCACGGCCACCTCGCGCAGCCCGAGGTTCTCACACACGGTGAGGATCTCTTCCTCGTCGCCACCCGGCGAGGCCGACATCGCCGTCACGAGCGGGTCGTCGGCGTCCTCGTGGTAGCGTTCGGCGATGTAGTTGTAGGCGTAGTCACCCGTGGCGCGGTGACACTCGTCGAAGGTACAGTGGGTGACCGAGGAAAGCGAGATGCGATTCCCGACGAGGTCGTTCTCGACGACCTGTGGGGTCGCGATGACGACCCGGGCGTCGTTCCAGAGGTCGGCTCGTTTGGCCGGGCGCACGTCCCCGGTGAAGACGACGATCTCGTCGTCGGGCACCTGCAGGGCTTCGCGGTAGAACTCGGCGTGTTGCTGGACGAGCGGTTTGGTCGGGGCGAGCAGGAGGGACTTCCACGCCGCATCTTGTATCCGCTCGGCGGTGACGAGCAAGGAGACGGTCGTCTTGCCCAGCCCGGTCGGGAGACAGACGAGGGTGTGGTCGTCAAGCGCCTGCTCGGCCAGCGTTCGCTGGTACTGGCGTCGTTCGAGCAGGCCCGGCGTGATCAGGGGATGCTCCACGCGGGCGTCGTCGCTCCCGGCGTCGGCGTCGGACTGGGCCATCTGTGCGGGCTTTGGCCGGGAATCAGTTTAAGCGTTCGCGTACCGCGGTGAAAGTGGTCTCGTCGGGGGCCGGTACAGCATTAAGTCCCGCACGCTCGAATCAGGCGGTAATGACTATCTACGAGGCCGAGGTTCCCGGCGTCGGGCACAAGTTCGAACTCGAACTCGACGGCGACGAACGCCTCGTGGTGATTATCCACCACGACGGGAAACGGGACGTGTACCGACGGCCAGATCCGGATGCCGACAGCGAGCAACTGTTCTCGTTGTCGGCCCAGCAGGCCCGTCGGCTGGGATCGATCCTCGAAGGGGCGTATTTTCAGCCCGTCGCACTCGACGACGTGAAGGTACCCCTCGGCGACGCGATCATCGAGTGGTACGAAGTCGGCGAGACCAGTTCCGTCGCCGGGTCGACGCTTGCCGAATCGGGCCTCCGTGACCGGACTGGCGTCTCGGTCGTCGCGATCCAGCGCGGGGCGGAGACCGTCCCGAACCCGGACCCGGACGAGCGGATCTCGGCCGGTGACACGCTCGTCGCGCTGGGGACCCGTGAGGAACAGCAGGCCGTCGGGGAGATCCTCGACGACTGATGGCCGCGGCGTTGCTCGAAATCGGCATCGCGCTGGTGGCGCTCGCACTCGCTGGGCTGGCCGCCAATCGCCTCTCGCTGTCGGTGATCCCGGCCTACATCGTCGTCGGCATCCTCGTCGGCCCGAACCCGCCGACCGACGTACTGGGCGTCTCCCTGCAACTGGTGACCTACGGCGAGTTCGTGCAGGTCGCCGCCGAACTCGGGATCGTCGCCCTGCTCTTTTTTCTCGGACTGGAGTTCTCTGTCGGACAGTTACTGACCGACCGCCGTCGCATCGTCGCCGCCGGGAGCGTCGACTTCCTCGTGAACTTCGGGGTCGGTGTCCTCATCGGTCTCGCGTTTGGCCGCACACCGCTCGAAACCGTCCTGCTGGCCGGGATCGTCTACATCTCATCCAGTGCTATCGTCACGAAGTCACTGATCGAGCAGGGGTGGATCGCGAACCCGGAGGCCGATCCCGTACTGGGCACGCTCGTCTTCGAGGACCTGCTGATCGCTGTCTATCTGGCGCTGGTCGCGGCGGTCGTTTCGGGGACCGGCGGGCTGGCCGGCGCGGCCGGCGACGTGGCGCGTGCCTTTGCCTTCCTCGGTGGGCTGGCGGTGCTGGCGTGGTACGCCACCGAGCAGGTCGAGCGGGCCTTCGATCTGGACTCCGACGAACTGTTCCTGTTGCACGTACTCGGCGTCACGACCCTGATTGCCGGGACCGCGCTCGCGCTCGGGATCAGCGAGGCGGTCGCGGCCTTCTTCGTGGGGACGGCGTTCAGCCAGACGAGCCACGTCGAGCGTATCGAGCAGGTCGTCGCGCCCGCGCGTGATCTGTTCGCTGCGTTCTTCTTTTTCGCCATCGGGCTGCAGACCGACGTGACACTGCTGCCGGCCGTCGGCGGCCTGCTCGCGGTCGCGGTCGTCTGCACGACGGGATCGAAGCTCGCAAGCGGGACTGTCGCCGGCCGCGTCTACGGTCTCGACGCGACTCGATCGCTCAGGACCGGTCTCGCGCTCGTCCCGCGTGGTGAGTTCTCGCTGATCATCGCGGCGCTCGTCGTCGGTGCCATCGGCACCGGGAGCGACGTGCTCGCCGACTTCGCGCCGGTCGTCACCGCCTTCGCGGTGGGCTATGTCCTCGTGATGAGTGTGCTTGGCACCGTCCTGATCCAGTACGCGACTGTGGTCACGGATCGGCTCGCGCCCGTGCTGGATCGTGCCAGCTAGAGCGAGACCATCGCCATCAGTTCCATCCCGACGACCATCGCTACGGCCGCTGCGGGCGGGATGGTGAGGTTGTCGTCTAACACGTAGCCGGCGACGACGGGCTTGAGACCGTCGGCTGCCGTCGCCGCCAGCCCGCCGAGTGCGGCCGCGAGCCAGCCGACGAAGAAAGAGCCGATGCCGGTACAGACCCCGAACATCGCCAGCAGGACGTAGGTCTCCTTGGTCAGGTTCCCCGACCCGAGCAGCCCACTGATGGGATCGCCGATAGTCAACATCAATATTGCGGGGATGGCGACGACCCGTGGTGCAAGCAGGGCAACGCCGGCGGCGCTGATGAGATACAGCGCGTAGCCAGCGAGATTGTCCTGCTCGTACTCGCGGGTGAGCCGGTCGTAGATCGCCCAGTCCAGCCCGACGAACAGCCGCAGTGCTTCGAGCAACAGCGCGACGCCTGCCGAGAGGACGAGCAGATACTGGACGACCGTCCACGAGGTTAGATCGAGCAGGTACAGCGCCGGGAAGCCGGTGCCACTGGCGTGGACCAGTCGTCGGGCGATCTCGTCGGCCATCTACAGGTCGTCGAACTCGATCTCGCCGTCGCGAAGCGCCGTCAGGCGGTCGGCGAGGTCCGCGACGGCGACGCGTGTCTGTGCGGTCGTGTCACGTTCGCGGACGGTGACGGTGTCTGGCTCGGCATCGGCTTCGTCCTCGCGGGCCTCGCCAAGCGTCGCGTAGTCGACGGTGACACAGAACGGCGTCCCGACCTCGTCCTGTCGACGATACCGGCGGCCGATCGCACCGGAGTCGTCGTAGCTCACGGAGAGACCGGCCTGGCGGAGTTCACGCGCGAGGTCGCGGGCGTACTCGCCCATGCCGTCACGATCCATCAGCGGGAAGACGCCGACGGTCGTGGGCGCGACTTCCTGTGGGAGTTGCAGGTAGGTGCGCTCCTCGCCGTCGACCTCGTCCTGTCGGTAGGCGTGATCGAGGGCGGTGTACAGCGCGCGGTCGATCCCGAGCGACGGCTCGACGACGTGGGGCGTGATGTGCTCGCCGGACTCGGTGACTTTCTCGAAACTGAAGCCGGTCTTCGCGACGGGGACGGTGACTTCCTCGCCGTCGACCTCGACGGTGACCTCGCCGTCCTCGTCCGCGTTCTCGAACGCGCTTGGGTCGCGTTCGGCCAGTGCTTCTAGCGCCTCGGCGACCGCTCCAGCCGACCCACCGAACTCCGGTCCGAGGTAGCTCATGTCCGGGTCGACTGTCGGCCGCTCGACGGTAACGGGTTCGTCGTACTGCTTGAAGACGGTAAACTCCTCGTCGGAGTACTCGTCGTGTTTCGAGAGGTCGTAGTCCGACCGGTAGGCGAAGCCGCCGAGTTCGATCCAGTCGCCGTCGACCTCGCCCTCGGCGTCCCAGCAGTCGGCGGCGTAGTGGGCGCGCTCGCCCGAGAGGTGCTGGCGGAAGCGGAACCGATCCATGTCGACACCGATCGATTCGTACCACTGCTTTGCGACGCCGAGGTAGTAGGCGATCCAGGGTTTGGCGACGATGCCATCCTCGACGACCTCCCCGATGGTCGCTTCGTAGGGTTCGCCATCCTCGTCCTCCTGATCGCTCGCCGGGTAGAAGGGCGCAGTCACGTCTGCGACGGCCGACAGGTCCGGCTCGTCTTCCTCGGGGTCGATGAACAGTTCCAGTTCGGCCTGCGTGAACTCCCGGACCCGCAAGAGGGACTTGCGCGGGCTGATCTCGTTGCGGTAGGCCCGACCGATCTGGGTGACGCCGAAGGGAAGCTGATTCCGGGCGTACTCTGCGAGCTGTGGGAACTCGATGAAGATGCCCTGTGCCGTCTCGGGGCGGAGATAGCCCGGATCGGAGGAACCGGGACCGATGTTCGTCGCGAACATCAGATTGAAGTCCTCGATGGCCTGCCCGGCGAGACCGGTCCCGCAGGTCGGACAGACGAGTTCGTACTCGGCGATGAGTTCCTCGACTTCCGCGACCGGGATGGACTCGGCTTCCTCGATGTCGGTGTTGTCCTCGACGATGTGGTCCGCACGATGGCTCTCGCCACACTCGGGGCACTCGACGAGCATGTCGTCGAACCCGTCCAGATGCCCGGAGGCCTCGAAGACGGGTTCGGGCATCACCGTCGGGGCGTCGACCTCCATGTTGCCCTCCTGAATGGTAAAGCGGTCGCGCCACGTGTCTTCGATGTTTTGCTTGAGTGCTGCACCGGCGGGACCGAAGGTGTAGAAGCCGGAGACGCCGCCGTAGGCGGCGGCCGACTGGAGGAAAAAGCCACGGCGTTTCGCCAGTTCGACGAGGTCCTTGTCGTCGCTCATAGACCCTCCAGCAGATCCATGTCACGGACGATGCCGACGAGGTCGTCGCCCGAGACCAGCGGGATCTGTTCGATGTCCTTGTCGATCATCAACTGAGCGGCGTCCTGTGCGGTCTGGCGCTTGCTCACCGTCAGCACGTCGGCAGTCATGAACTCGCTGACCGGCTCTTTGGGAATCTCGACGTTGCGAGTGGGCATGTAGGTGCCACCGACGGCTTTGACGCTCTCCCACTTCCAGTCGTCGTCGTCGCTCGCCATGCTTTCGCCGGTCTCGGCTTCGCCCTCGACGACGCGAGCCACGTCGATGATGTCGACTTCGGTGAGCATCCCGCACATCTCGCCGTCGTCGTCGAGCACGACGCCGTAGGGCACGCGCGCGTAGTCGAGTTCGTGCTCGGCGACGGTCAGGGGCGTCTCGGCGTAGACGCAGTTCACGTCGCGACGGGCGAGTTCGTCGACCGACGTGTCGCCGTCGGCGTCGCCGGTCGCGATGGCGCGGATCACGTCGGTGACGGTGATGATCCCTTCGAGGCGACCGTCGACGACCGGCACTCGGCGGGCGCGTTCGGCGACCATCAGCGCCGCCACGTCCTCGATGCTGGTGTCCGCGGTGACCGTCGGGGCGTCCTCGGTCAGCAGGGCCAGCTGGTCTTCGTCGGGATGATTGATCAGGGCGTCACGCGAGACGATCCCACGGAACTCCTCGCCGTCGTCGGTCTCCTTGATCACCGGTACGGAGGAGAAGGCTCGTTCCTGCAGGTACTCGAGCACGTCGTCACGGGTACCCGGAATTTCGACAGTGACGACGTCCGAGCGCGGCGTCATGGCGTCTGCGACGTTCATACTATCCTTTGTCCTGCTCACGCGTACTAAGTCCTGCCCTTCGGCTCGTTTCGGTAGCGACGGTGCCAATCGGACGGACGGCGTCTGCCTCTGACGGCCCGAGAAGTGCGCGCGCCACCGTCTTCGGCCCTGCGCCAGTCGTGGCGGATACAGGAACACCCAATATTTTCGGGGTATCGACCCGGACCCACACTTCCGAGTCGGAGATTATTGCCTCCTATGTTGTCGGTTTGCTAACGAAATCCTCGCTTTCGTCCGTCGGTTTCGGCACGTTTATATGCGGTTGTTACATGTTGTCATGCATGGAGCCGGACACGGTCGCCAAAGCGGAGGTGGCAGCGGACGCAGAAGTGATGGCATCCGTCGAACACGGAGAGACGGACACCTTCATCATCGCAGACGTAACAACCGACGACGCCTACCTCACGCTCGACCTCGACGACGCCGCCTCGCTGCCCGCCTGGCGGTAACGACGACCCCGATTCGCGGTGCTGACAGTCCTTCTTGCCTCGCCAAATATCAGCAGTGATAGCGACGCCGACTACGGACCGGTCCCGATCTCAGACCGTATCAGGCACGAGCGGTCCGACGCGAAAGAAGCGCGTGTGACGGCTCAGGTCGCCGTCTCCGTCTCGTTTGTCGGTGTCCCGGTCGCGTTCGTGTCGCTGGTCTCGTTCGTCGGTGTCGCTATCGGCGTCGTGATCCCGCTGCTCGGGAAACTCACGTCCGACGACGACGAACTATCACTCGCTTGGGGCACGCCAGCCGCTTTGTGACCGTCCGTCAGGAACGTGGCGACGTTGCCGACGAGATGTTCGTTGTCCGCGAGCGTCGCGGCTTCGGGCGAGAGGAACCACGTGTCACCGATGGCGGTGACGTTGCCGTTGCGCACGGCGACGGCGTAGGTCCCGTTCTTGCGCGTCGAGGAGTGGCGCACGTCCTCGCCAGTCAGCAGTGTCTCCGACTCGTCGCTGGTGACGATGGGTACGGCCGCGCGGAACACGGTCCGTTCCGCGTCGGTTCCGAGACGGCTCTCGCCAGCCGTCGATCCGTAGATGTACTGGAAGTTGTTGGCGTTCTCCGTCATGTCGTACAGGTAGCCCGATCCGAACGTGATGCCAAAGCGGCCGGCCACGTTCGTCGGCTGACCCGATGCGGAGACGCTGTTGCCACTCCCGATACTGGGGACGATCGACGGGACCGACGACGACGATCCGCTCGTCGGTGTGTCGGCAAGCAGGAGGACGCGGCCGCCGCCGTCGGCGAAGGCCTCGATCCCATCGACTTCGCTCCCGGAGTAGGCCGTCCCGGGGTTCGCGACGACGAACGCGTCGGCACCGCGAAGCGACTCGTTCAGTGCCGACGAGCCGGTACTGCTGGTGAAACTGCCACTGCCGGAGCCACCGGTGAAAAAGCGCACGTCGTGTCCGCCACGGACGAGCGCGTCGACGAGCGGCTGCATCTCGGCCCGCGTCACGTCGTTTCCGTGACTCAGGTCGACGACGACGGTCTTTTCGGTGTCCGTCTCGGCCGCCGCGACTGCGCCCGTGTCGGCGACCGCTTCTGGTAGCAGCGTGTCGTTCTCGAAGGTCGGTGCGTCCGGCCGTTCCGTCGCCTCCGTGCCCGTCTCGGTGAGGACGGCGACGCCCGTCGTCGCACCGACGACGAGCAAGACGGCGAGAACGAACACGCCGACGATACCGAGTCCCTTACCGAGATTCATTTGCGCTCACCTCCGTGTCCGGCGCTGCGAGTGATCCGTGTAACATGAGATACTGTACCGTATCGACGCCCTGATAGTCGAACGTCGCCTGTGTTCCGGCCGACGTACTGGTCGACTGGCCGTCGGCGCGGAGTCCGAGTTGGCTCACGAGGTTCGGCTGTGGTGATTCCATGCGGACGACATCGTAGTCGTTCAGTTCGGCCCGGTCGGCGGCGTCCTGAACGGCGGTATCGAGGCCGCCGATCGAGTCGGCAAGCCCGAGTTCGACCCCGCGTGCGCCGGAGTACACCTTCGCGTAGGACAGTTCGGCGGCCGTGAGTTCGAGTGATTCGCTGCGTTCGCTCACGACGGTGCCGACGAACGCGCGACGAAGTGCTTCGACGCGCTGGCGGACCTCGGCGTTCGTCGCCGTCGATCCCTTGTCGGGACCGGTGACGATCTCGCCGTCGGGCGTCCCGCCGCTCGGGACCACCGCGCGGACGCCGACGCTCCCGACGCTACTCGCGGGCGTGACGTAGATGTGGTCTGCCGGTGCCGTCATGTAGTAGCTCCCCGACGCTGCGAGGCCGGTTACGCTCGTCACGACGGGCATCTCCTGTTGTGTGCGCTTGACCGCGAGATAGAGCTGTTCGCTGGCCGCTGCGGACCCACCGGGTGAGTTGATATCGAGAACGACCGCTTCGATCGTGTCGTTCTGTCGCGCTTCACGCAGGTCGTCGACCACTTCGGTCGCGGCGTCGCCGGTGATGGTGCTGTGGAGTTCGATGACTGCGACCGTCCCGTCGGGTTCGGTCGCGCGGTCCCACACGGTCGGCGCGATCGCTGCGCCGACGACGAGACCGACGATGGCGACGACGACGGCGATGCGACCGACGTTCGATCGGCTCACGCCGTGGCACCTCGTTCCGTCGTCGCTTCGGCCCGATTCGCGTCCGTCTGTGGCCGTTCCGTTACGCTCACGTTGGTGTAGCGCACCGTCTCGGTGACGGACTCACCATCGGCCGTCGACCACGTGGTCTCGATCTTGAGCGGGATCTGGCGCTCGGTGTCGACCCAGACCCGGCGCTCGACCGTAACATCGGTGGCTCGACTGTCCGTCGCGTTCTCGGGGACGAACGAGACGACCGCCGTTCGCTGGCCGTCGAGGACGGTCGTCCCTTCGATGGTAACGTTGTTCGTTCGGACGAGTTCAGACGCGAGCGCGCCGTACGACGGAATCCGTCCATCCATCGCCGTTCGAGCACCGGTCGACAGCGTCGGTCGATTCGACGCCGGCCCGGACGTGTCGATCGTGGTCACGGTCCCCGCGCGGGGACCGGTCTGATACTCGATTCGCGTGTAGTCGTCCGTCTCGACGGTCAGGTCCGCACGGACCGTCGACGTCTGTGCGGACGTGCTCACCGTCTTCGTGACGGTCGCTTCGTACCGTTCGATACTGTCGTATCTCGTCTGGACGTGTTCACCGACCGCATCCGGATCTGTCACCGATCCGTTCTGGACGGCTGTACATCCTGCAAGGAGGAGCAGGCCGACGAACCCTATCGAAAGCGCTCGTCGCTTCAGTTGTTTGCGGGGCATTCGTCCGAATGATATGTACATGCTGGTATAATTTTATTCATTGAGAACGTCAGAACACAGACCCACTTACGGAAGCCCCGTCTCGTCAAAGCGGATGCGTTACATTTCTCATCGGGTGGGGTCAGGGCTGACAGCATCCGTTGGCAAGCGTTTTGCAATCACTCTGTCTGACAGTCGTGCCTTGTGGTGTCTGCTTGCGGATCGACTGCTGGGGCGGCTATGTCGATTGTGTCGTCCGCGTCGCAGCGAGAAAACAAACGTTATGCCCGCTGGGATGAATCTGCCAGACATGAAGGTACTCGTGACAGACCCCATCGCAGACGCGGGTCTCGAACGGCTTCGAGAGGCGGGCCATACGGTGGAGACGGCCTACGACGTCGAGGGTGACGCGCTCCTCGATGCTGTGGCCGACGCCAACGCACTGATCGTCCGATCCGGAACCGAGGTCACCGACGAGGTGCTCGCGGCGGCACCCGATCTGGTGATCGTCGGCCGGGCCGGTATCGGGGTGGACAACATCGACATCGACGCCGCGACCGACCACGGCGTCATCGTCGCCAACGCACCGGAGGGCAACGTCCGGGCGGCTTCCGAGCACTCCGTCGCGATGGCCTTTGCCACCGCACGCTCGATCCCGCAGGCCCACCAGCGCCTCAAAGACGGCGAGTGGGCCAAGGGCGACTACCTCGGCACCGAGGTCAATCACAAGACGCTGGGCGTCGTCGGCTTTGGCCGCGTCGGCCAGGAAGTCGCCAAGCGACTGGGCAGTCTGGGGATGGACATCGTCACGTTCGACCCCTACATCAGTCAGGAACGGGCCGACCAGTTCGGCGCAGACCTCGTCGACTCGCTGGACGAGTGTCTCGAAGCGGCCGACTTCCTCACCGTCCACACGCCCCTGACCCCCGAGACCGAGAACATGATCGGCGAAGAGGAGCTGGCCCAGCTGGAGGGCGGCTACGTCATCAACTGCGCTCGCGGTGGCATCATCGACGAGCCGGCACTCGCCGAGGCCGTCGAGGACGGCATCCTCAAAGGGGCTGCCGTCGACGTGTTCGCCGAGGAACCGCTGCCCGACGACAGTCCGCTGCTCGACGTCGACGACGTCATCGTCACGCCCCACCTCGGAGCGTCGACGGAAGCGGCACAGGAGAACGTCGCCACGTCGACGGCCAACCAGATCATCGCTGCGTTCGACGAGGAGCCGGTGATTAACGCGCTCAATGCCCCCTCGATCGACGAGAGCATGTTCCCCCAGATCGAGCCCTACATCGGGCTGGCCGACACGGCCGGGAAGATCGCCGTCCAGCTATTCGACGGCCAGCTTAGCAACGTTGAGGTGACCTACGCCGGTGACATCGCCGATCAGGATGTGGATCTGGTGACCGCGAGCGCGCTCAAGGGCGTGTTCGCCCCCTCGGAACTGCAGGTCAACGCCGTCAACGCCCCGCAGATCGCCGAGGATCGGGGCATCGACGTGACCGAGTCCAAGACCCGCTCGGCCGAGGACTTCCAGAGCCTCGTCACGGTCACCGTCAGCAACGGGTCCGAGAGCGTCTCGGTCTGTGGGACCCAGTTCGCCGGCGAGGACCCCCGCATCGTCCGCATCGACGACCACCGCGTCGACGCCGTCCCGCACGGCCACATGCTCGTCGCCCGCAACAAGGACGCACCCGGGACGATCGGCTTTATCGGGACCGTCCTCGGTGATGCCAACATCAACATTGCGGGGATGTTCAACGGCCGCGAGGTCATCGGCGGTGAAGCCCTCTCCGTCTACAACCTCGACGAACCGCCGACGAGCGACGTGCTCGATCAGCTCAACGGCGACGACCGGATCATCGAGACGAAGTACATCTCGCTCGACAACGGCGAGTAGTCCGCCGAGCAGTTTCACAGGAGCCGATCCAGCAGTCCCCTCTCGGAGCTCGTTTTCACTGCGCTCGTCGTCGCTCGTTCGGCCAGCAGCCGTTCGTACCGCGTCACGATCTGTTCACGCCGACGCCGCTCTCGTTCGAGTTCCCGTTCGAGCTGTTCGATCCGATCGCAGAGAAGCTGGCGTTCGATCGCATGGCGGACCTGCTCGCGACGGGGCCGCTCTCCCCCGACCGTCGAAGACTGTTCGATCTTCAGGGTGGCATCAGAGACCATGACTATGTGAACTGTTCCCACTGCAAAAAATACCCGTCGGACGGGCGTCAGCTACCGTGCAGTCTGGCGGTTCTGCTACCGGTCGTCGTCGAGCGGTGTCGGTGGCGAGATGGTGAACTGACAGTCGGCGGCCAGCCGCTGGACGGCCGTGGTCCCGAGGTCGACCGTGGCGAGTCGTTGTGCCAGTAGGTGCTCGCCCAGTGCCAGTGTGGCCTTTTCACTGTAAGGCCAGCCCCCGACCCGCCCGCGGATCGTCGTCTCCTCGCGCACGAGCGTCCCGTCGAGTTCGGTGTAGGTGTAGCCAGACAGCGAGAGCGGTAGCCGTGGCGGTCGGTCGACGGTCAGCGCGAGCAGTCGCTGGCCGTCGATATCGACCGTCGTGTGCGTTCGTGATTGGCCGGCGTCGATCGAAATATCGGCTAGCGTCTTCGGATAGCCCCACACTTCGCGACCGAGCGCCACCGACGCCTCGGTCGTCACTGGCATGGTCCAGACGAATCCGCTCGTGGTGTGTCTCTGGCCGGAGAGGACCGGCACCGTCGTCGCCGTCCGCTCGACGGCGGGAATCTGGACGCTCACCTCGTCGTAGGGAGCCATCACGTCCTCGCCGATGCGGTCGTACGACACCGACAGCACGGTGACGGCACCACGCCGTGGGGTCACCCGGAGCGGCCGGAGTCGATCCGGGAGCAACGCCGCCACCTGTGCCAGCGGTGCCGGAAAGACGGCCCCCGTGATCCGGGCTGACAGCGTCAGTGGGACTGGAACTGTGTGCCCGGTCGAGAGCGTCACTGTCTCCGTGGGATCGCTCGTGTCGGGAGTCATCTGTCCTCCGAGAATCGTCGGATCAGCAGCCGCTGGGCGTAATCGCGGATCGAGTCGGGCAGCAATCGCGAGCGGACGATTCCCCATGCACCCAGTCCGACGGTGTACCGGGCCGCCGGATCGGACCCTTCTGCGACCGCGACGATCCGATCTGCGACTCGCTCTGGCCTGACCGCCAGTGGACCACCCGAAACGACGCCGTCACTTTCGAGTGATTCGTACAGCCGCTCGTAGCAGTCCGTCCGGTCGAAGCCGGCGAGCAGGTCGTGGACGCGCTCGGCGAACCCGGTGCGCACCCACGCGGGTTCGACGAGTACCACGTCGATCCCCTGCTCGGCGACCTCGACCCGGAGCGCGTCGCTCGTACCCTCCAGTGCGTGTTTCGACCCGGCGTAGGCCCCCCAGCCGGGCGAGGCGACCTGTCCCATCACGCTCGCGATGTTGATGATCGTCCCGCCACCCCGTTCGCGCATCCCCGGCAACACTGCTTTGGTACATCGGATCGCGCCCCAGTAGTTCACGTCGAACTGCGCGCGCATTCGCTCGATGGGCACGTCCTCTATGGGTCCCATCTGCCCGTAGCCGGCGTTGTTGACGAGACAGTCGATGCCGTCGCCGTTGGTCTCGATTCTCGCGACGACGGTCTCGACCGCGGCGCTGTCGGTCACGTCCATCGCCTCGGTGTGACAGCCCAGTCGGTCCAGTTCGTCGAGACCGTCGGTGTCGACATCGGTGGCGTACACCGTCCAGCCGCTGTCGCGAAACGACGCGGCCGTGGCTCGGCCGATCCCCGACGCTGCGCCGGTCAGTAGTACGGTGGACATCAGTGTCGTCTGTCCGGACGGTTCGACTGCCGCCGGTAATAAACACGCCGTGATCTGTCGTCGACCCTCGATTCGAATCCAGAATTTGGAACGGAGTTTGATAGCCATCTGTTTGTCTGAAAGACTGTCGGCACATGGGGGAACCGACACGGAGCGTCGCGCCCGGTGAGTGACTGCGAACTGGGTGACGCAGGCACGGTCGACCACTCGTGTGCAAAGCTATGGTCACGACACGAGATCCGTCCGACCGCGACGACGGAATGATCGACATGGCGACGATGATCCGTCTATGGCCCTCGATCCTTCCCCACAACCCCACTGACGCTACCCTCTTTCCGTCCCTCTATTTCCCGTATGCACCGACGCGAAGTGCCGATGTCACGGTCCGTCGTTTTGCCGCCCGCTCCATGTCTACCGAAATTTTCTTGGAGAATCGAGAAAAATTGACATACATCTCTCGTCGTGATGACTCGCCGTATCCTCTCTCAGATCGGAACGCAACGAGGAGTAGCCGACGGTCACCGTTTTATACACTATTTTCTCGGCACTCGGGCACGTCAGAGATGAACACGAGTGCCACCAGACGACGGTTCCTCGGTTCGCTCGGGGCTGCCTGCGTGGCGGGTGCTGGCGGCGATGTGGTCGGGGCGAGTGACGGCGTGCCCACGGAGCGTCAACGACAGGCAGGGACGACACAGCCCGGCGAGGCGTTCGCCGACGATACTGTCGAGCGACTCCTGTCCGAACACGACGTGGACGGCGCGTCCGTCTCGCTGGTCACGGGTCCCGGAGAGACGGTCGCTCGTGGCTACGGTCACGCGTACCGGTCTCCGGATGTCCCGTTGGATCCAGCAGAGACCCTCGTCGAGATCGGGTCGATCTCGAAGGCGATCACCTGGACTGCACTGATGCAGTTGGTCGATCGAGGCCGTGTCGCGGTCGATGACGACGTCGCTGAACACGTCACATCGGTCAGGGTCCCACAGCGCCACGGGCGAGTGAAGCTGTGGCATCTCCCGACACACACGCCGGGATTCGAGGCACGCGTGCGAGGAGACAAGGTCAGCGACCCCGAGAACGTCCGTCCGTTGGTCGAGTCTGTCCGTCGGCCGAAACCAGCCCAAGTCAGATCTCCGGGCGACATGATCGTCTACACCAACTACGCTGCGGCACTGGCCGGGCAACTCATAGCCGACCGAACAGGAATGTCGTTCTCGGAGTACGTCGACACGAACGTCTTCGAACCACTCGGGATGACCCGGAGTACGTTCGGGACGGCGCCGCCCGGTCTCGTTCCGGGCGCACCCGAGCGTACTGACGATCTCAGCTGGTACTCCGACGTTCCACCTGCATCGGGGATGTCTTCGACTGCGGCGGATATGGGGAAGTTCCTCCACGCCCACCTCTACCCCGACGAGGCGCGGGACCCGATCATGTCGCCGTCGACGTTCGAGGACATGCACCGAGAGTGGTTCAGCCCTCACGAGCGGATCCGCGGGATGGCGTTCGGGCTCGCCGAGAACAGTCACGGCGACGTTCGCCTCCTCGAACACGGCGGGGCAATGCCCCGGTTCTCGAGTAAGCTCGTGTTCGCGCCCGAGCAAGGGATCGGGCTGTTCGTCTCCGTCCACGGCCAGGAATCGGACGCGGCGATCACTGCTCTCGAAGACGCGTTCCTCGACCGGTTCGCCGGGAGCGCCACCGACGCCGACCCACCGGGCGACCGTCCTCAGGCCGAGGGCGATACTCCGCCGGCGGGGACGTTTCGAACGGTGTACGCGACCGACTCGACGACGTACGATAAGACAGTGTGGGCGCTCACGACTCCCTCGATCGATCTGACAACCGGACCCGACGGCACGCTACGCACGCAGATGGGCGACACCCAACACGAGTGGATACGGATCGGGCCTGATCTGTATCGACGAGCCGACGGCGGCGACACGATGTTGCTCCAGCGGGCCGACGACGGCACCCAACATCTCATCCTGGAGAGTCGGATGCCCCTCCCGTACGAACGCATCTCCTGGGCCGGACAGTACGACATTCAGATCGCTGTGGCCGCTGTCGCCATGCTGATCAGCCTCTTGAGCGTCCTCCGACTGGTGGCACGGTCGGTGTGGATCGGGGGCACGATCGATTCGGACCGGACGTGGCTCGCCCGTCCGAGCGTCGTCGAGGGCGTCGCTGCCGGCTGGCCGTTCGTGTTCGCGCTCGCAGTCGTCACCATCCTCGTCGTCGGGAGCGGCGTGACCGGTATCTCGATCGGCGACCGAGCACCGCCCGGGCTACAGGTCGCGTTCCTGATACCGCTGTTCGGTGCGGTCGGGACAGCCGTCGCAGCCGTCACCACGGCCCGTGCGTGGCGACGGTCTCTCTGGTCGCTCACCGACAGACTACGCTACTCCGTCGTCGTCGCGTCGTCGGCTGCCCTGCTGTGGCTCTGTGACTACTGGAATCTGGTCGGCGTCGCGGTCTGACTGTGCCGCCGACTGGACCTGTCACCGCCCCTCGGTGGTGGTGTTCTCGCCGTCCCACGTATTGTTCCAGCTTCCAAATGGAAAACATTACACAGTATAGATTTCATCTTACCTGTATGTGCGAACAACGCCGAATACGAGCGACATCGCAGCGACGCAGTAGAGTCCAACGTCCCGCGACGACGGAGACACACAGCGACAGATGACCGAGCCTTTCACCGACGCAGAAAAACGGTTGCTCGTCGGACAGGCACGCACACTACAGGAACGCGTGAACACGCTCGATGAATACGAACAGGACATCGAAAACGAGGATCGGATCACGGCACTGTGGGACGAATGGCGCTCGCAGTTTCCGAGTGATACGGCTTTCGAGAATCGAATTGAATGGTCCGACGCGTCACAGTCAGAGTGGCGACGAGCACTGGCAGTCGAACAGTTACACGCGGACGCACAGCTACCCGCGTGGATCGACTATCTCGAAGACATCGCCGGGGCGATACGTGACCGGTCGTCCGTCGGTGAAGGAGCCCGCGATGGTGGCGGCACCGACGAGCGTCACTTGTTCGGAGCGCTTACCGCGGCGCTCGCTGACTACGTGTGTGCCCGTGTCCCGACCGAGGTCGCGGATGTCCTCACTGATGAGAGCATCACAGAGATGGGTGAGTGGTTCAGAACACGGTTCCAGAATCGATTTTCGCGGATCCTCTTCGTGGAATTCAAGACGTTCGTCGCGGCTCACGATCAGGACCTCGTGTTCGCGGACCCGGACGACTTCGAGGAACCGCCGACTGAATACTACGACCGATTCATCGACTATCTGTTCGACGGCGGATTCGCTGATCTCTGTCGGGAGTATCCGATGTTCGCTCGACTCCTTACGACACAGTGTCGACAGTGGCAGCGACACCTCGAAGTGTTTTGCCAACGGCTCCGCTCGGACCGTGACCTGCTGGCTGACCGATTCGCCGATGGCGACGATATCGGTTCCGTCGTTGGCTTGGAACCACTCGCAGACGACACACACGGTGACGGGCGTGCGGTAATGCGTGTCACGTTCAATACGGGGACCAGCGTGGTGTACAAGCCACGGAGCGTCGCCGCCGGGAAGGCGCTGTACGAGACACTCGAAGCGGTCGAAACGCACCTACCTTGTCCGTCATTTTCCACTCCGACCTACTTGGAGCGAGACGGCTACGGGTGGATGGAATGGATCGATCACGAGCCGTGCACGGACGACGGCGAAGTCGAGCGATACTATCGCCGTGCTGGCGTGTGGCTCTGTCTCGCGTATCTATTCGAGTTTTCGGACTGCCACTTCGAGAACCTCAAAGCGGCCGGCGAGCAGCCGATACTGATCGATTCCGAGACTGTCTTCCATCCACATTTCACTGCCGAGCGGCGCCCGGTGGGCGACGATATCGGCACACTGACCGACGAAAGTGTCCTTCTGACCTCGTTGCTGCCGTACAAGATCGAACTCCCGTACGATGGTGATTCCGAACCGTCCCGAATGCGTGAACGGATTGCCGGTTTCGGAGAACGGTCCGGTGAAGTGGCTCTCGAGGGGATACAGGTTCCGCGGATCACTGCCGAAAACACGGATGTCATGTCGGTCGCGGACGAACCGGCGACGCTAGACCGGGGCGGGACGATCCCAGTCGTTGACGGCGACGACCGTCCGCCTGAAGCGTACGTCGACGCGATGGCGTCCGGCTTCCGGGACGCGTACGAAACCATGCTCGAACTTCGGGATTCGGGAGCATTAGAGGACTCTATCGCTGTCTTCGACCGGTTCGAGGGTATTCGAAACCGGCTGGTGTATCGACCGACCGTGGAGTACGCGAGAGTGTTGCGCGACCTCTCCTCTAAGGACTGCTTGCGTGACGGTGCCCGTTTCGGCATCGAAATAGAGCAGCTTTCGACGCCGTTTTTTGATGGGCGCATCACGCGACGCAAACCGTGGTCACTGTACGAGGCCGAACGGGAAGCACTTACACGCCTCGATCCACCTCGATTCACCTCACGAGTGGACGACCACGACATCGGATGGGACGGGACTGATATCGGCATCACGGCGGATCAAACCGGTCTCGAGCGCGTCAGAGAGCGACTTGATCGAGCCGACCGGTCCGATCTCCGCCGGCAACTCGAACTCATTCGAGGTTGCTACGGGGCACCTCCACAGGGAGACACCAACGCGACCCTCTCTGGAACGTCCCAGGGCGGATCTTGTAGCAACGGTGAATTCCTCGACGAGAGCGAGCGACTGCTTCGAACGCTTCGGTCGACCGCCCGTGAGACCACCGATGGGCAGTACAACTGGGCGACCATCGCACCGCATCACGAGACCGAACGGCTAACGATCCGGCCGGCCGGTGGCTCGCTATACGTCGGCGGAATCGGTATCGGGTTATTGGGGGCGGCGCTGTTCGCGGTGGACGGTGACGACCGATACGAGGCGTTTGCTCGCTCGGCCATCGCGCCGACTCGCGACGCGGTCCGTGCCCAGCGGACGATACCGGCGTTCGAAAATCTCGGCGGTGCCCTCGGTGTTGGATCGACCGTCTACGGTCTCAGTGTCATCGGGACCTTACTCGACGACGAGTCGATTCGTGAAGATGCGCTCCGCGTCGTCGAGCGATTCCCCGAAGAACGGATCGCCGAGGACGAAATGTACGACGTCGTCGGTGGGTCCGCGGGCACCATCTTGGGGCTTCTCGGTGCGTACGAGCGGACCGAGGCCCCGTCGCTGGTGTCGATGGCACGGGCGTGTGGCGACAGATTGCTCGCTGCACGACAGACTGTTGACGGTGTCGATGTCTGGCGTACGCTGTCAGATGCGCCCCCTCTGACGGGGATCGCACACGGTATCAGCGGCATTGCGTACGCACTCGTTCGGTTGTGGGACGTGACGGGTGACCGGTCGTATCTCGACGGGGCGACCGAGGCACTTGCGTACGAACGACGCGCCTACGTCCCCGAGACAGAGAACTGGACCGACTATCGGCCTTGGATCGACCGCAATCCCGACCAGTGGTGCTATGGCCGAACCGGGATCGGTCTCGCACGACTGGGCATGTCGGATTATCTCTCGGATGAGACGATAGAGCGCGACATCGAGCGGGCCGCGTCGGGAATCGCACGACGAAGTCCTGCAACTGTTGACCATCTCTGCTGTGGCTCTGCTGGACGAGCGGAATTCCTACTGGAACTACAGCGTCGACGCCAGCGCCACGAAGGGGAAGCTCGCGGTCTCCTCAGTGATGTCCTCGAACGCCGTCGCGCTGACGGACAGTACCGAACCTTGTCGGAGACCGCCGAGATCACCGACCCGAGCTTCTTCCACGGCGTCTCCGGGATCGCATACACGTATCTTCGCCTGTGTCAGCCGGACGAACTCCCGTGTATCCTGCTGTGGGAGTAACTCCGCTGCATAGGACGCTACGTCTTCGATTGACACCGGAACGGCCTGTCACTTCGAGAGTAGCCTCCCGGACGCTGACGACTCGCTTCTGGACTTTTGTCTCGGCTACTTCTTCGAGCGAAGCTTCCGGTAGAGGTACGCGACGCCGAGACCGGCCCCGAGAAGCAGCGGGACCTTCGAATCGGAGACGGCCTTCGACGCTCCGCGCCGAACCGTGTCGACGACCGACGACCCCTCGTCGATGTGCTCGAGGATGGCGTCGGTGTCGTTTGGCACCGGTTCGGGGTCCGCGCCGGCCTTGGCGGCAGCGTCGGGGTCCTTGAGGAGGTGGCCCGTCGTCAGGCAGACGACCTGTTCGTCGGCGTCGACCTCGCCACGCTCGCGGAGCTTTCGGAGGCCGGCGACGCTGGCCGCGGAGGCCGGCTCGACGCCCACGCCCTCGCCCGCGAGCGAGCGCTGTGCGTCCGTGATCTCCGCGTCGCTGACGGCGACGGCGGTGCCGCCCGTCTCGCGGATGCCCGGCAGCGCTTTCGGTGCGTTGACGGGGTTGCCGATGCGGATGGCCGTCGCGATGGTCTCGACGTCCTCCCAGCGCCGGACTTCGTCGTTGCCCTCCTCGATTGCCTCGACCATCGGGGCCGATCCTTCGGCCTGCACGCCCGTTAGCTTCGGTACGTCGTCTTCCTCGATGGCACCGGCTTTCACGAGTTCGCGGAAGCACTTGTACAGCGCCGCCGTGTTGCCGGCGTTGCCCACCGGCAGGACGATCCGGTCGGGGAACTCGCCGTAGTCGTCGCTGAACTGCTCCATGATCTCCAGTCCGATCGTCTTCTGGCCCTCCAGTCGGAACGGGTTCAGCGAGTTCAGGAGATAGGCCTCACCGCGGCCGGCAAGCTCCTGGACGATGTCGAGGCAGGCGTCGAAGTTCCCGTCGACTTCGAGGATGCGCGCGCCGTGGAGCGAGGCCTGTGCGACCTTGCCGGCGGCGACCTTGCCGGCGGGCAGGAGCACGAGCGTCTCCAGATCTGCACGAGCGCCGTAGGCCGCCAGCGCGGCGGAGGTGTTGCCCGTCGACGCACACGCGAGTCGGTCGACACCGACCTCCTGTGCGACGCGGACGCCCACGGTCATCCCGCGGTCCTTGAACGAGCCGGTCGGGTTCATCCCCTCGTGTTTGATGCGCAGCGCGTCGACGCCGACTTCGTCTTCGAGTCGCGGGACGCGGTGCAGCGGCGTGTGGCCCTCGGGGAGGGTCACGCCCTCTTCGAAGGGGAGTGCGGCGTTGTAGCGCCAGACCCCTTCTCCCTCGAAGTCATCGAACGTCGGGAGGTCGGCGTAGCGGGCCTCCAGTAGCCCGTCGCAGTCGTCACAGGTGTACCGGATCGCGTCGAACGGTGCGAACGTCTCCCCACATTCGATGCAGGCCAGCCAGACCCCGTCGTCGGCGACCGCCGGCGTCTCGTCGGTCAACTGTAGATCAGCCATTGTCGGGGGCGAAGTCCCCTACCGGCAAAAGTGGGACGGTTGCCGGTCACGTGGCAGGCGGCGCGGTTCCGCCGTCTCACTCCCCGAACTCGTCGATCCGGTCGTGGACGTAGTCGGCCCACTCGTCGAGTGTCTCGTGCATCAGTTGGGCGGCTTCCTCGCGTGGCGTCGCAGCGTACTGGTAGACGTGGCCGCCGCCGTCGAGCAACCGCCGACGGCGCGAGGCAAGCCCCCTCTCTCGGAGCGTCGACAGCGACCGATTGACGTTCGACCGGTCCCGCTCCAGTTCGTTCGCCAGTTCCTCGACCGTACTCTCCGGGTGGTCACACAGTGCCTCGTAGGTCCGTACCTCGTGGGCCTGAATGCGGAATACACAGGCCATCACCTCGTCGAGTGTCGGTTCGTCGTCCAGCATCAACTCCCGAAATCGATTCGGGGCGGGGTCGACAGTCATACCCGTCCGTTGCGCCGGCACGCCGATAAAGCACCGCGTTACCGCACACTCACCTCGTCACGGCGGCCACAGCACTCGTGACCGCCGCCGGGATCACTCGCTCGCGTAGCCCTGATTCTCCAGACAGGTCCGCATCTCGGCGCGGTTCTGGTGGCGGTGCAGGCGCGTCGGCGTGTCGCAGTAGAACGTCGTGCCGTCGTAGCGCAGCGTCACCTCGTGTTCGGACCCGAGAAACGCCGTTCGAACGACCACGCGCTCGCCGGCTTCGAGTGCGTCGAGTAGCTCCTCGACATGCAGTTCACCGGCCGTGACGATGCGGGGTTCGCTCATCGGGTCGTCTTTCCACTGGCACCGACTTGAGACTGGCTGTCGGGCGCGGTCGGTGCGTCCGCTCGACCGTCGCCGTCAGTATCCCAGCGACGCAAGCGTCTCGGCCAGTTCTGCACGGTAGTCGCCGCCGAACAGGTGAACGTGGACGAGTAACGGATAGAGGCGATAGACGAAGCGCCGCCGGTCCCAGAAGCCGTCGTACAACTCGACGCCGCGTTCGCGCTGATAGGTCTCGAAGAAGGGGTCGCCAAAGGTCTCCGTCCAGTCGACGTAGGCCAGTTCGATCTCCGGGTGCCCGTAGTAGCAGGCGGGATCGAGAAACGCCGTGACCTGCTCGCCGTCGGTCAGGAGGTTCGTCCGCCACACGTCGCCGTGCAACAGTGCCGGGTGGTCGGGGTCGGTGAGTAGCGACTCGATATCCGCACAGACGCTCTCGACTCGCTCGGCGAGCGTCCCAGACAGCTCCTCGCCCGCGCGAGCGCGATCCAGCACAGACCGGATTCGCTGGTCGCGGTAGAACGGAATCCAGCGGTCAGTCCACGGATTCGGCTGTGGTACCGGACCGGTGAGCGTGTCGAACGGGAATCCGAAGGCCCGCCCTTCGACGGCGTGCAGATCGGCCAGATGGCCCGCGGCGTCGCGTTCGACGGCCGGCGTGATCCGCGACTCGCCAGCGACGAAGTCGAGACAGAGCAGGTCGGCGTCGCTGTGGTACACCTCCGGCACCGGTAGGTCTGACTCACGCTGCAGGTACGACAGCATCCGCCCCTCCGTCGAGAGGTCGTGTTCGCCCGTCTTCGCGACCACGACGGCACCGTCGGCGAGTTCGATGCGATACACCTCGCCGACCATCCCGCCGTCGAGCGATTCGACTGCCTCAACTGTCTCTCCGAGTGCGTCTTCGACGGCTGCCACGAGTGCCGACGCCATCGTCGCCTCCGTAGCCGTGGCGCGCCTGAAAGCGTTGCCCTCTCTCGGACTCACCGTCGCTCGAAAGGGTAGTGTTTCGGGTGGAGACCGCACGACGGCACAGCTCCTCCCCCGCCACTTCGTCGACTCGAACACACGGAACGAATGACAAACGTACTCACGGGTGCCAGAAAGGGTACCGTTTCGACTGGAGACCGCCCGACCGCACCGGGGTCCCGCTTCGTGTCCCACTCGTCGAAAAACGTGGTCTCACTGAGCGAAGCGAAGTGAGGCTCGCCAGCACTTGCTCTGGCGGTGGGGAAAAAGCGGCTCGCTCCCGTCGGTCGCTCGCCGTTCTACTCCTGCTCGGACAGCCACGCCAGCAAGCCCTTCTGGGCGTGCAGCCTGTTTTCGGCCTGATCCCAGACGATGGCGTTGTCGTGCTCGATGGCGGCGTCGGTGACCTCCTCGCCGCGGTGGGCGGGCAGGCAGTGCATCAGCGTGCGCTCGCCCAGCACGTCGGGGGTGATCTGGAAACCGTCGAAGGCTTCGAGTTTCTCCGAGCGTTCGCTCTCCTGCCCCATGCTGACCCACACGTCCGTGTACACGAGGTCGGCGTCGGCCATCGCGGCGTCGGGGTCGGTCGTCGTCTCCGGGACCGATCCGAGGTCGGCGGCGCGGTCGAGTACGTCGTCGTCGACGCCGTAGCCGTCGGGTGTGGCGACGGTGAGATCGATGCCGGTCATCGCCGCGCCCAGCACGAAGGACTGGCAGACGTTGTTGCCGTCGCCGACCCACGCGACGGACACGTCGTCGAAGCCGTCGAAGCGCTCGCGGATCGTCAGCAGATCGGCGAGCGTCTGGCAGGGGTGGGCGTCGTCGGTCAGGGCGTTGATCACCGGCACGTCGGCGTACTCGGCCAGTTCGACCACGTCGGCGTGGTCGAAGACACGAGCCATGACGAAGTCGACGTACCGCGAGAGGGCACGGGAGGTGTCCTTGACCGGTTCGCCGTGGCCCAGGTGGATGTCGTCGGGGCCGAGGAAGACCGCGTGGCCGCCCAGCTGTGTCATCCCGGTCTCGAAGGAGACGCGGGTCCGTGTCGAGGGCTTCTCGAAGATCATCCCGAGGGTTTGCCCGTCAAGCAGGTCGGGCGCGCCGTCGGCTTTGATCTTGGCCGCGCGGTCGAGGACGGCCGTCAGTTCGTCGGTGGTCAGATCGTCGACGTCGAGCAGGTGCGTGGGCATGGTTACAGGAGGCGTTCGGTGACGGCTTCGAGGACGGCGACCGAGCGGTCGTACTCCTCCAAGACGATGTGTTCGTCCGGTGCGTGATCGAGATCGGAGTCGCCGGGACCGTAGGTCGCCATCGGGCAGTCCCAGGCCTGTGCGAAGACGTTCATGTCGGCGGTACCGGTCTTGCGTAGCAGGTGCGGCTCGCCGCCGGCCTGCCGGATCGCCACGCGGAACGCCCGCGCTACGTCGGTCCGGGGACTCTGCATGACGGGTTCGACCCTGTCGTCCCAGTGGACGGTGCCGTTGGTCAGGTGGCCGTCGGCAATCTCGCGGATCTCGTCGGTCGTGTACTCCGGGGGCACCCGCAGTTGCACGTCCATCGTCGCCTCGACGGACAGGCCGTCGGCCGAGATACCGCCCTCGATGTCGACGGGCTTGCAGGTGACCCGTTCGAAGACGGCCTGCCACTCGTCTTTCTCGAACTCCGCGTCGACGGCGCTCCACCAGTCGATGGCGTCCTGAATGGCGTTGTTCTCCGGGCGCGAGGAGTGGCCCGATTCGCTCGTGGCGACGTAGGTGCCGGCGAGCAGGCCACGGTAGCCCAGTGTGATGCCCTCCCAGCCGGAGGGTTCGCCGTTGATCACGGCGTCGGGTTCGGCCTCACGGTCCTCGATGACGAAGCGACTGCCACGGGAGTCGACTTCCTCGCCGACGACGCCGATGAAGCTCGCACCGGTGCGGACGGCGGCGATCGCCATCGCACACAGCGGTCCCTTCGCGTCGACCGAGCCACGGCCCCACAGCTCTTTTTTCCCGTCGTCGTTTTCCTCGATTCGGACGGGGATGTCGCCGGGGACGGTGTCGATGTGGGAGGTAAGCAACACGCCGTCGTCGGCCGGCGCACGGACGTTGCCGATCTCGTCGATCCAGACCTCGCGGTCGTGGTTCTCGAAGAAGTCGACGAGTCGCTCGGCCGCTGCCTGCTCTTCGGGCGTGACCGAGGGGATGCGGACGATGGCTTCGAGCAGATCGCGGGCCTCCTGATCGGGTTTCTCCAGCGTCGCGCTCATAGCACGACCGCCTCCAGTGCGTCGACGACGTGGTCGGCCTCGTCTTTCGTGAGCGTCAGCGGCGGGAGCAGACGCACAACGGTCCGGCCGGCCGGCAGCGCGAGCACGCCCTCGTTCATCGCGAGCTGTTTGAGCGCGCCCATCGCGCCGCGACCGACCTCGATGCCGATCATCAGGCCCTCGCCGCGGATGTCTCGCACTTCGTCACCGAGCGTGGCTTCCAGTTCGGTCTGGAGGTAGTCTCCGACCGTGGCGGCGTTGGCCGGCACGTCCTCTTCGAGTAGCGTCGAGACGGTGGCGTCGGCCGCCGCCGAGATGACCGGCCCGCCCGAGAACGTCGAGGCGTGCGAACCGTAGTTCTCGGCGATCCAGTCGCGACACAGCGTCGCGCCGATGGGGTAGCCGTTGCCAAGCCCTTTCGCGGAGGTGATCATGTCGGGGACGACGCCGGACTCCTCGGCGGCCCACAGCGAACCGGTCCGGCCTATTCCGGTCTGGACCTCGTCGAAGATCAGCGCCGCGCCGACCTCGTCGGTGGCCTCACGCGTGCTTTCGAGGAACTCCGTCGTCGCAGGGTTGATCCCGCCCTCGCCCTGCACGGGTTCGACGATGACGCCCGCGGTCTCGTCGTCGACGGCCTCCCGCATGGCTTCGGGTTCGTTGTAGGGAACGAACTCCACGTCGCCCGCGAGCGGTTCGTAGGGCTTCTTGTACTTGCTCTTCCACGTGGTCGCGAGCGATCCCATCGTGCGGCCGTGGAAGCCCTGCATCGTCGCGACGAGCTTGGACTCGCCGGTCGCGGCGCGGGCGAATTTGAGGGCTGCTTCGTTGGCTTCCGTCCCGGAGTTACAGAGCCACACCTTGTCGATGGGGTCCGGCGCGGTGTCGGCCAGTGTCTCGTAGAGACTGGTCCGAGCGGAGTTGGGGTAGGACCCCTGCACGTAGGTCAGCTTGTCGATCTGTGCTTTGGCTGCCTGATCGACTGCCGGGTGGCGGTGACCCAGGGGGACACAGGCGTAGGACGCCCCCATGTCGAGATACTCGTTGCCAGCGTCGTCTGATAGCCAGACGCCGTCGCCCTCTTCGATCTGGATGGGTTTCTCGTTGAAGATGAATCCGCTCATTGGCGTGCCTCCTCGTACATGTGTGTGCCGTCGCCGTCCAGTGCGCTCGTGATCGGCGCGTCGGCGTTCGCGTCGGCGACGATCACCTCGGGTGCGCCGCCATCGATTGCCTCCTCGGCGGCCATGATCTTGCGGCTCATGAATCCCTCTGCGGCGGCTTCGAGGTCGTCCCACTCGGCGGGGGTCTCGACGGACTCGATCAGCGTCGACGAGTCCTCGGGGTCCGCGTAGACGCCTTCCACGTCGGTCAACAGGACGAGCGTCGCGTCCAGCGCGGCGGCGATGGCTGCGGCCGAGCGGTCGGCGTCGGTGTTGACGGGGACGATCTCGTCACCGTCCGCCCCGGCCATCGGCGGCGCGGCGACCGGGACGTAGTTGCCGTCCAGCAGCGACGAAAGCAGGTCCGTGTTGACCTCCTTGATCGTGCCCGAGTGGTCGCCGCGCTTGATCTTCTTTTTCCCGTCCTCGACGACTCTGACGGCGGACTTCCGTGGCCCGTGCAGGAGCTTGCCGTCGACGCCGTTTAGACCGACTGCGTCGACGCCCTCCGTCTGGAGACCGGCGACCAGCTGGGTGTTGAGGTGGCCAAAGACCATCTCGAACACTTCCATCGTCGCCTCGTCGGTGAACCGACCGACGACGCCACTCGGCGTCTCGACGTACTCCGGCTCGATACCGAGCCGTTCGAGCGTGTCGTCGACGGCCGTCGAGCCGCCGTGGACCAGCACCACGTCCTCGCCGTCTTCGTAGAGCGTTGCAACGTCCGAAAGGGCACCCGCTGGGTCGACCGCGCGAGCGCCACCGACTTTGATAACTGTTGTCATGAAAAAACGTCCTCCTGCGATTACGGCGATCCGACGGGGTGAAAGCCCGTGAACTCAAGGCCCGCGGTCTCCTCGATGCCCAGCGCGACGTTGGCGGCGTGGACCGCCTGCCCGGCCGAGCCTTTCATCATGTTGTCGATGGCCGAGAAGACGACGAGGCGCTTGTTCGTGGGGTCGACCTCGAAGCCGACCTCGGCGTAGTTCGTCCCGGCGACGGCCTTCGGTTCGGGGTAGCGATAGACGCCCCCGCCACCGGCGGCCATGCGGACGAACGGTTCGTCCTCGTAGGCCTCGCGGTACGCGCCCCAGAGGTCGCCCTTCGAGACCGGCCCGGAGGGGAAGACGTGACAGGTCGCGCTCGCGCCGCGGATCATCTCGACGGCGTGGACGGTAAAGGACACGTCCGTGCCGAGGAACTGCTGGATCTCGGCCTCGTGGCGGTGGCCCGTCGGCGCGTAGGGGCGAACCGTGCCCGAACGCTCGGGGTGACTGGAGGCCTCGCCGCCGCCAGCGCCACCCTCCGAGGAGCCGACCTTCACGTCGACGACGATCTGTTCGTCGCCGGAGAGGATGTCGTTCTCGAAAAGGGGAAGCAGGCCCATGATCGTCGCCGTGGCGTTACAGCCACCGGAGGCGATCAGGTCCGCGCCCGCGAGGTTCTCGCGGTTGAGTTCGGGCAGGGCGTATTCGGAGTCGGCGAGCAGTTCCGGCCGAGAGTGGCCGTCGTACCACTCGTCGTACTGTTCCTCGGTGTCGAGGCGGAAGTCCGCCGAGAGGTCGACGACGGTGTCGGCGGCGTCCTGAAACGCGTCGATGTGCTCCATCGAGACGCCGTGGGGCGTCGCCGCAAAGAGGACGTCGACGGACTCGAGGTCGTCCGGGCTGGAAAAGCGCAGGTCCTTGTGTCGGAGATTCGGGTGGGCGTGGCCGACCGTCTTGTTCTCTTTCGACCGGCTCGTCGCCTGGACGGTGCGGAACTCGGGGTGGGCGTCCAGCAATCGGAGCAGCTCCCCGCCGGTAAAGCCGGAGCCACCGACGACGCTCGCGGAGTAGGTCATGCGGTCACCTCCTGGCCCTGCTCGACTTTGGTTTCGAGCCAGTCGACGACTTCGGCGGGCACGTCCACGTCGGTGACCTCGCTGAGTGCCTTGAACTCGACGGTGTGGTTGACCTCGTGGACCGTGTAGTCCTCTGGCTCACCGTCTTCGTCCTCGCCGACTTCCATCAGGTCGATGCCCAGCAGACCGCCACCGACCGCGTCGCTCGCCTTCTCGACGAGTTCGAGCGCGCGGTCGTCGAGACCGAAGCTGTCGGTCTCGGCACCCTTGGCGGCGTTGGTCAGCCAGTGGTCCGACGAGCGGACCATCGCGGCGACGGGTTCGCCGTCGGTCGCCAGCACGCGGATGTCGCGACCGGGCTTGTCGACGAACTGCTGGACGTAGAAGATCTTGTGCTCGTAGTGGCCCAGCGTCTCCTTGTGTTCGAGGATCGCTTCGGCGGCCGACGGCGAGTCGATCTTCGCCATCAGGCGGCCCCACGAGCCGACGACGGGCTTGAGAACGCAGGGGTAGCCGAAGTTCTCGATGGACTCCATCGCGGCATCTTTGGTGAACGCTACGTCCGTGTTCGGCGTCGGCACGTCGGCCTCGACCAGCGCGAGGCTGTTCTTGACCTTGTCCGAGCAGATCTCGGCCGTCTCCGGCGCGTTGACCACCGGCACGTCGTAGGCCTCGACGAACTTGGTGGCGTACACCGACCGACTCGTCGACAGACAGCGGTCGACGACGATGTCCACGTCGTCGAACACCGCCGGTGGCTCCTCGATGTTGAACTGTTGTTTCCGGACGTCGATCTTGGTGACCTCGTGGTCACGCTCACGCAGCTCCGACAGCAGGAGCTTCTCGTCCCGGCGAATCCGCGAATAGAGTATTCCTACATTCATTTGTATGAGTTCCAAGGAGACGGGTGGGCCGTCCGCTGACGGTCGTTACTCGCCCCAGTCCTCTTCGAGTTCGGGGGCCGAGTCGAGTTCGACGGGGTCCGCCGAAATGACTTCGAGCTCGGCACCGCAGGTCGCACAGTCGACGATCTCTCCAGCTTCGAGGTTGTCGTGCAGGGAGACTTCCGCCCCGCATTCGACGCATTCTGCCATTGTACCTCTGTCTCGCGCACGCTTCCACTTAAACCCTTCGAACTTATCAGAATAGAATAGTAACGCAGACTACGGTCTAAGGCTACAGAATGGCTAAAATCGGAATTGTGCTGAAACTGGTATCAGGTTTATGGTAATAGTTCCCCTCGCGGGGGTGGCCGGATCACTGGTCGCCGATCAGACATACCGACCTACCTCCGTCTGCAGGCGATCACTCGCGGACTCGACGGTCTCGCGATGAATTGCGAACGCCTCGCGATCGACCGACAGCGTCTCTTGGGCCGCTGACAGCTGTGCTTCCACGGCGTCGGGTGCCGGCCCGCCCTGCGAGTCACGCATCGCGACGCTCTCGGCCGGGTCCAGTGCCGCCTCGACCGCCGAGCGCTCGACGTACTCGTCGAGTGGGTCGCCCAGCACGTCCTCGGCGACCGCCGAGATGGTGTCGTAGTCGGGTGCCGCTTCGTCGGCCGGCGTCTGAGCCGCTGCCTCCGCGACGACTTCGTGGGCCGTGCGGAAGGGGACGCCCGCCATCGCCAGCAGGTCCGCGACGCCGGTCGCGGTCGCGAAGCCGTCGGCCGCCGCCGCTTCGAGTTCCTCGGCAGGCCACTCTGCGGTCGCCACCGCGCCGGTTGCGACTGCCACGCTCTCGGTGACGCTGTCGATGGCGTCCCACGCGTGGCGACCGGCCCGCTGCAGGTCGCGGTTGTACGCGCGGGGCTGGCCCTTGAGATTCGTCAACAGCCCGTTCAGCCCGGCGGTCGCGTCGCCGGTGCGTCCGCGGACCAGTTCCAGCGTGTCGGGGTTCTTCTTCTGGGGCATGATCGAGGAGGTCGAGGAGTAGTCGTCCGATAGCTCGACGTGGCCCTTGCTCGCCATGACGATCACGTCCTCGGCCAGCCCCGACAGCGTCGTCGCGAGCGTCGCGACCGCGCTGGTGGTCTCCACGAGGAAATCGCGCGTCGCCGAGGCGTCCATCGAGTTCGAAAGCACCGAGTCGAACCCGAGGAGTTCGGCCGTGCGCTCGCGGTCCACGTCGAACGGTGTCCCGGCGAACGCCGCCGAACCGAGTGGATTCTGGTTCACGCGCTCGTAGGCGTCGAGCAGGCGCTCGGTGTCGCGCTGCAAGGCCTGCTCGTAGGACGCCAGCCAGTGAGCCACCGTCGTCGGCTGTGCGGGCTGGAGGTGCGTGTAGCCGGGCATGACGGTCTCGGTGTGCTCGGTGGCCGTCTCCAGCAGCGCCTCGCGGGCCTCGACGGTCGTCTCGATCAGGTCGAGCAGGTCCTCGCGCAAGCGATGGCGGATACAGGCCGCTACCTCGTCGTTGCGCGAGCGGGCGGTGTGCATCTTCCCGCCATCCGGCCCGACGCGGTCGATCACAGCGGACTCGATGGCCTCGTGTACGTCCTCGCCGTCGGGCAGGTCGCCATGACCTGCTGCCTCGATGTCGTCGAGCGCCGCCAGAATCTCGCCAGCGGTGTCGGCGTCGACGATGCCCTGTTCGACCAGCATGACGACGTGGGCGCGGTCGACCGCCAGATCAGCTTCGAAGATGCGCTCGTCGTCGGACAGCGAGGAGAGGAACGAACGGGCGGGGCCGCCCGAAAAGCGGTCGCGGCGGACGACGCTCTCGTCGTGGGCGTCTGTGCCGTCACCGTTCTCTCCGTCGCTCATCGTCTATTCCTCCGATTCGTCCGTGTAGCTGCCACCGTCGGCAACTGCCTCGTCCTTCTTCGCGTCTTCGAGGATCTTGTTCGCGAGACGCGACTGGAAGCCGTGGTACTTCGCGACGCCGGTGGCGTCCTGCTGGGTGATGCCGCCGGTCACGTCCTCCTCGTCGAACGAGGCCGCGGACTCGCTGTAGACGGCGTAGTCCGATTCACGCGAGACCGGGCGGCAGTGGCCGCCTTCCATCTTGACCGTGACGGTGCCGGTGACGCGCTCGTTCGTGTCGTCGACGAACGCTTCCAGCGCGCTCACGAGCGGCGCGTCGACCAGGCCCTCGTAGGCCTTCTGGGACCACTCCTGGTCGACCTGGGCCTTGAACGAACGCTCTTCCTGCGTGAGGACGAGGCCTTCGAGGGCCTCGTGGGCCGTCAGCAGCACCGTCGCCGCGGGGTGCTCGTAGTTCTCGCGGACCTTCAGGCCGAGCATGCGGTCTTCCATCATGTCCGTGCGCCCGACGCCGTGGGCACCGGCCTGCGAATTGAGCTGTTCGATCAGTTCGACCTTCCCGAGGTCCTCGCCGTCGACGGCGACGGCCTCGCCTGCCTCGAAGGTGATCTCGACCAGTTCGGCGTCCTTGCCCGAGGGGTTCTCGGTCCACTTGTAGATGTCGTCCTCGGGGATCGTACTCGGGTCTTCCAGTTCCGACCCCTCGATGGAGCGACTCCAGAGGTTCGTGTCGATGGAGTAGCGACCGCCGTCGCCGCCCTCGACGGGCAGGCCCTTCTCTGCGGCGTACTCGTTTTCCCACTCGCGGGTCAGGCCGAGTTCGCGCACAGGGGCGATCACGTCCAGATCGGAGTCGCGCCAGACCGACTCGAAACGAAGCTGGTCGTTGCCTTTGCCGGTACAGCCGTGGGCGACGCCGGCACAGCCTTTCTCCTCTGCGACTTCGAGGATTGCCTTGGCGATGACCGGGCGCGCAAGGGCGGTCCCGAGCGGGTAGCCCTGATAGTCGGCGTTGGCCTTGACGGCTTTGAGACAGAGGTCCGCGAAGTCCTCCTTGGCGTCGACGACGTACTGCTCGACGCCGAGTGCCTCGGCGGTCTCTTTTGCCTCTTCGAACTCGTACTCTGGCTGGCCGACGTCGACGGTGACGCCGATGACCTCGTCGTAGCCGTACTCTTCTTTCAGCAGCGATACGCAGACTGTCGTGTCGAGCCCGCCGGAGAAGGCGAGTGCGACGGTACCTGATGCGGATTCGGTTGGCATGGGTGGATGTTACGTTCTCGGGTGGTGTGTCTGTCGATTTCGACCGATCGGAACTGCAATGCGACCAACAGACAGTGGTCGGTGACTTGGTGACGAGCGAACCGTAAATCGAGGAAGTGAGTAGTGTGGGCCTAGAAACGGCCCCGTCGTCGCGGTCGGCGTCGGAGAAGGGAGACGGACTCGCCGCTGGTGGTTTCGCGTGCCCCAGCGATCGAGGTCTCGTGCATGTACTCGGCAATATCCACGCTTCGGTACTAATAGGTTCCGAGTCACACGCGGTGTGGGTGGCGTTGACAGGTGTTACGGTCGCGCCAGTGCGAGGACGGCTGCCGAGAGCAGTGCGACGACCGCGATTCCCATACCGAGGCCGGGACCGCTCCCGCTCGTCGTGTCGCCGTCCGACTGACCGGCAGTCTCGCCGTCGCCGTCGGTGGCGGTCGATTTACTGTCGCCACTGGCGGTCGGCGAACCGTCGGCCGTCGTCGTCAGCTCGAAGCCGTCGAGACTGGACCCGCCAGCCCACGACAGTCGCCCGTCGACCCGTTCGTCGGGTTCGGGCGTCACGCTCGCCTCGTGTCCGTCGGGAACGACGACCACGAACTGTCGGTCGGGTTCGAACCCACTGACGAATGGCTCTGTGAGGACCAGCCCGTCGTCGGTCGTGGCCGCGAGACCCTTCCACTGGACCGACAGCTCGACGACGCCGGTCGCGGATTCGCGCGTGAGCGCGACAGTCGTCGAATCGATGTGCATCGTTCGCCCGGTCCTGTTTTCGCTGGCCCGGGCGATACTCTCGAACCGGTCACTGGCTCGCTGCTCGAAGACCGCCTGTGCAGTCTCGTTGTTCCGGAGCGCTTCGAAGGCCGCCTGCTCCGAGTCGTCGTCGAGATCGTACGTGTACGTGACCGTCACCGTCGCGTCGCCGGTCTCGTCGAGGTCGACGACGAAGCTGGGCTGGTGTGACGCCGAAACGGGGCCGACGCTCCCGATCAGGAGCAGTGTCGCGACCCCGATCGTGGCGACGGCTGTTTTGCCACTCATCCGTTATCGACCCTGACCGTCGCTTGCTTCACTGCCGTCCTGCCGGGTTTCGGTCACTGTCTCGGTCGACGTGGTTCCGTCGTCGGCCGCCTGCTCGCTCCCGGCATTCCGCTGGTCGTCTGCCGTCGTGTCTCCTTCGCCGTCAGTTGCAGTCGTCTCGTTCTGTCCGCCGGCACGGGCGTCTCGGCTGTCGGTCTCGCTGCTCCGGTCCTGCCCGTCGGTCATGTTGCGGGCGTCAGTGCCACGCTCCCGTTCCTCGGTCTCGTTGCTGCGGTCGGGGCCGCGCTCGCCGGCCTGTGCGGGACCGAACCCGTTGCCGGTGTTCTCACCGGCGATCGAACGGGCGATCTCGGCGACTTCCGGCCCGCTCAGGTTCTGCGCTCGGTCTCGAAGCGTCTGGATCGCGGTTGCGTTGATGCCGTTCGCTTCGAGCGTCTCGGCGGGCAGTTCCTGTGCGGTCTCGTTGCTCTGGTTGGCCAATCGGTCGACGGTTCGGGTCTCGGCAGCCAGCCGGGCCATCCGGGCGCGGTACTGGCCCTCGCTCATCGATCCGTTCTCGCGAGCGGTCTCGAGGTTCTGTCGGCGCTGTTCGAGGCTGTCGAGTCGCGCCTCGACGTCGCCGAGTTGCTCGGCGACGACGGCGGCTCGCGAGTCGTTACCGGCCGCCTGTGCGACCCTGATCCCGTAGGCACGCGAGTCGACTTCGCCTTCGAGTTCGGCTTCCTGCACGCCGACCACGCCGGCGAGTTGCTCGCCGGGTGAGACGGTCGCGTTCGATTGGGTACTGTTCCGCTCGGTCTGCGTGTCGGTCGCCTGGGCTGCGAGGCCGGCCATCGGGAACGCCGCGAGGCTCCCGACGACCAGCATCACTGCGACCAGTGCGGTGGTAGTGCGTCGCATCTGTACTCTCCCCTTGGTGCAGTATCTCCATATAAAGAGGCGACGTTGGGGCTGGATTGGGGCCGATCAATCCCAATTAAAACTCGGGCAAAACCGCAGTACTGCACCCCTCCGAAATCGAAAAACTGGATCGGTAACGTGTGAAGCGACGATAGTTATATATACCTCGTCACGATTCGTCTTCGTCGTCGCCGATGTCGTCGGCGATGTCGATGTCGGGGAGCGTCACGACGTTCTCCCGGCCGATGCGGAACGTCGCCAGTTCGTCGTCTTCGCGCAGGCCGCTGATCACCTGACTCGTCTTGGCTGCGGTCCAGTCCAGTTGTTCGGCGATCTGTTGCTGTTTGACCCGGCCGCCGTTGTCGTCGAGCAGTCGCAACACCTGTTCCTCGTTGCTCAGCAGTTCCGGCGGCGGCGTGTTCGTGTCGCTGTCTGTCGCCGGGCCGTCGTCACTGTCCCCTTCGCTTGCTGGCGGGGACTCGGCAGCGCTGTCGTCGTCCGTCGCACCCTCCTCGGCGGTCGCCCCAGTCCCGCCGGTGAGACCGTACCGGCGATTGACCAGCAGGAGCGTGGCGACACCGCCGGCCGCCGCTACCGTCGCGACCAGTAGTAGCCAGGCGTTCCCGTCACCGCTCTGGCTCTGTTGCTGGTCCCCGCTCGCTGCTGTCACGACCAGTGCCGGTTCTTCGGGGCCGAAGTCACGGCGACCGTCCCACGCGACCTGTCGGGTGCCGTTGCGGTCCGGCTGCGGGGCGACGCTCGCCCGCTCGTACCCCTCGGGCCAGCCCAGTCGAAGCGTGCTCTCGGCGTCGAGGAAGAGTCCGGCCAGCGCGTCGCCGGCCCGCAGTTGCTCGCCGTCGACGACGGCGAAGTTCGTCCACTCGAAGCGGTAGGTGACGACGCCGTAGCTCTGGGGGAGCGCCGACTGCTCGGCCGTGACGGTGAGGTTCCGCAGCGCCATCTCTCGGTCGGTCGCGTTCTCGGCCGTCCGCAGGGTCCGGTTCATCCGGTCGCCGAAATCGCTGGTGTACGCCGTCGAGTCGTTCTCGATGTCCGCTTGCAGGCTCTCGAAGGCCGCCGTCGTGTTGTCGTCGTCCAGTCGCGTCCGGTAGATCATCGCCCACTGGGCGTCCCCGTCGGCCTGCAGATCCACCTGCAGGACGACCGTGTCGGGATCGACCTGTTCCTGGGCCAGTCCACCGAACCCCGCCCCGGCGACCGGTGCGACGAGCGATCCAAGCAGACAGCCGACGATCACGACGCGCGCCGCGGAGCCTGACCTCATTCTCACCGAGTGTTTGCCGTCCCACGGTATATGGTTTGAGGCCGAATGTGGAACCGGGCAGGACCGCGCTCCTTTTCGGCGTCGGCGTCCTTCCCGGAGACGTGTTCAGCCTGAACGTTCCGCTGCCGGGCGATGTGGCGCGGCTGGCGACGGATCTCGCCCGTGCAGTGCCCAGTGCCACGCCTCGACAGCGCGGCGAGCACACGCTCGTGCTCAAACGGCTCGCGACCGACGACAGCTCACCGGCCGTCGTCGAGGCCCGCGCCCGGGAGGTGCTGAGCGAGCAGCCACCCGTTGCCGTCCGAATCGCCGATGTCGACTGGTTCGCCGAGCCTACGTCCGGGCCGGGACCGGTCGTCTATCTCACCGTCGAGAGTCCGGGGCTGATGGAGCTTCACGCGCACCTGTGCGAGACGTTCGATCCCGTTCCGCACGTCGAGGGCGACGAGTACACGCCACACGTGACCATCGCCCGCGGGGGCGACCCGGACGTGGCGCGGCGACTCCTCGACCGGGATGTCGAGCCAGTCGAGTGGATCGTCGACGAACTGGCCTTCTACGACGCCGAGCGCCACCTAGAGTCGGGGCGGGTTTCGCTGACCGGGTAACAATCCTTTTGCCCTCGCCTGCCATCCCAATCCAGTATGGACTACCGCGAAGTCGAGACCACGAGCGAGTACGTCTGTCGGCTCGACCACGGGCGAGACTGGCGCGCCCAGATCGAGGACTTCGCCGACGAGCAGGGGATCGACGCGGCCTTCTTTCAGGGGCTTGGGGCGGTCGAGGACGCAGAGATCTACTTCTACGATCAGGAACGGCAGGCGTACGACGCCGTGACCTTCCCCGAACCGCTGGAGGTGGCGGCCTGCATCGGGAACGTCTCGCACCTGAACGGCGAGCGCTTCGCCCACACCCACGCTGTACTCTCGAAGCCCGACGGCACCGCCATCGCGGGCCATCTCAACAGCGCCACCGTCTTCGCCGGCGAACTCCACGTTCGGGCGTTCGACACCGATCTCGTCCGGGAACACGACGAGCCGACGGACCTCGATCTGTGGGAGCTATAGATGCGCGAGGCAGACGAACAGTACTTCGAACGACTGGAATCCCAGCTCGAAGACGCCTTCGACGTGGCCGAGCGCGCCAAACAGCGCGGTGGCGACCCCGTTCCCGAGGTCGAGATTCCGACTGCCCGCGACATGGCCGACCGGGTCGAGAACATCCTCGGGATCGATGGCGTCGCCGAACGGGTGCGCGAACTCGAAGGCGAGATGAGCCGCGAGGAAGCGGCGCTCGAACTGGTCTCTGACTTCGTCGAGGGGGAGGTCGGTGACTACGACTCGAAGGCGGGCAAGGTCGAAGGGGCCGTTCGGACGGCCGTCGCGCTCCTCACCGAGGGGGTCGTCGCCGCGCCAATCGAGGGGATCGACCGCGTCGAGATTCTGGACAACGACGACGGCACGCAGTTCGTCAACGTCTACTACGCCGGCCCGATCCGCTCTGCCGGTGGGACCGCACAGGCGCTGTCCGTGCTCGTGGCCGACTACGCCCGCGCGCTGCTTGGCATCGACGAGTACAAGGCCAGAGACGAGGAGATCAACCGCTACGCCGAGGAGATCGACCTCTACGACAAGGAGACCGGCCTGCAGTACTCCCCCAAAGAGAAAGAGTCGAAATTCATCGCCGAGCACATGCCGATCATGCTGGACGGCGAGGCCACCGGCGACGAGGAGGTGTCGGGCTTTCGCGACCTCGAACGAGTCGACACCAACTCCGCCCGCGGGGGGATGTGTCTCGTCGCCGCCGAAGGGATCGCGCTGAAAGCGCCGAAGATCCAGCGCTACACCCGCAATCTCGACGAGGTCGACTGGCCGTGGTTGCAGGACCTCATCGACGGCACCATCGGCAAGGACAGCGACGACGAGACGGCCGAGGGCGACGGCGATGACGACGAGGCAGCGAGCGACGAGGACGAGGAGGCCGAGGACGACCCGGACGACGCCGACGAACCGACCGGCCCGCCCCGCGTCGACCCGGCCACGAAGTACCTCCGGGACCTGATCGCCGGCCGGCCGGTCTTCTCACATCCCTCGAACGCCGGGGGCTTTCGCCTGCGCTACGGCCGTGCGAGAAATCACGGCTTCGCGACGGCGGGTGTCCACCCGGCGACCATGCATCTGGTCGACGACTTCCTCGCGACCGGGACCCAGATCAAGACCGAACGGCCCGGCAAAGCGGCCGGCGTCGTCCCGGTCGACAGTATCGAAGGCCCGACCGTCAGGCTGGCAAACGGCGACGTGCGCCGGATCGACGACCCCGCCGAGGCTCTGGAAGTCCGCAACGGCGTCGAGAAGATCCTCGATCTGGGCGAGTACCTCGTCAACTACGGCGAGTTCGTCGAGAACAACCACCCGCTGGCCCCGGCGTCCTACACCGTCGAGTGGTGGCGGCAGGAGTTCGCCGACGCCGGCGGCGACGTGCAAGCGCTCGACGACGACGTGCACGTGGACCTCGCCGATCCGAGTGCCGACGAAGCACTCGATTGGGCCAGCGAATACGACGCGCCGCTACACCCGAAATACACCTACTGCTGGCACGACGTGACCGTCGACGCCGTCGCGGCGCTGGCGAGTGCCATCGAGCACGGGCGTGTGGCACACACAGACGGCGCAGTCGCCGCCGATCCGTCGTCGAGTACGGCCGGCGACCTCGTCCTCCCGCGCTCGGCGACGGTGCGGGAGACGCTCGAAGGCCTGCTGGTCGAACACTCCCAGCGCGAGGACGATCTGGTCGTCCCGGACTGGCGGCCACTCGTCGCGACGCTGGGATTCGATCTGGACACGCTCGAACGCGACTGGACCGTCGACGACCTTTCCGAGCACGCCCGGACCTACACGGACGGGGAATCCAACTGGGCCAAACAGGCCGACGAGGACGCCCCACAGCCGGGCGACAACGCCATCGAAGCCATCAACGAGATCGCACCATTTCGGGTCCGCGAGCGCGCCCCCACCCGGATCGGCAACCGGATGGGCCGCCCGGAGAAATCCGAGGAGCGCGAACTCTCCCCGGCCGTCCACACCCTCTTTCCCATCGACGAGGCCGGCGGTGCCCAGCGCTCGGTCGGCGACGCCACGAAACACGCAGAAGAGATGAACGACCAGCAGGGACTGGTCGAGGTCGAAGTCAGCCGCCGGCGCTGCCGTGACTGCGGGAGCGACACCTTCCGCGGACGCTGTCCCGACTGCAACGGCGTCACCGACGCCGTCTACGTCTGCCCGGATTGTGACTCGGAGGTCGACCCCGACGAGTCGGGCCGCGCGGAGTGTTCCCACTGCGAGACGATGGCCTATCCCACTCAGTACGAGGCCATCGACCTCAACGACGAGTACCGCGGTGCGCTCCAGTCGGTCGGCGAACGCGAGACCGCTTTCGACCTCGTGAAAGGCGTCGAGGGACTCACCTCCAAAGAGAAGATTCCCGAACCGATGGAGAAAGGGATTCTCCGGGCCAAACACGACGTGTCGGCGTTCAAAGACGGCACCGTCCGCTACGACATGACTGACCTGCCGGTCACGTCGGTCCGGGCCTCGGAACTGGACATCACGGTCGAACAGCTACGGGGGCTTGGCTACGAGGAAGACGTGCACGGCGATCCGCTGCGCCACGACGACCAGCTCGTCGAACTCAAAGTTCAGGACGTGGTCCTCTCGAACGGCGCGGCCGAGCACATGCTCAAGACCGCCGCGTTCGTCGACGACCTCCTCGAACAGTACTACGGACTCGATCGGTTCTACGAACTGGAGGATCGAGAGGACCTCGTCGGCGAACTCGTCTTCGGGATGGCCCCCCACACCAGCGCCGCGACGGTCGGCCGCGTCATCGGCTTTACCTCGGCGGCTGTGGGGTACGCCCATCCGTACTTCCACGCCGCGAAACGACGGAACTGTTTCCATCCCGATTCCCAGCTCTGGTACGCGGACGAGGGTGGGGAGTGGCACTACGGTCGGATCGCCGACCTCGTCGAGGAGCGTCTGGACGACCCACGCGAGGACGATTTCGGGACGCTCGTCGAAGAACTGGACGGCGATCTGGTGGTCCCTTCGGTCGACGCCGATGGTCGCCCGTGTCGGAAGCCGGTCGAAGCAGTGTCGAAACACCCCGCACCGGACCACATGGTCCGCATCGAGGTCGGCGACCGCTCGCTGCAGGTGACGCCCGATCACACGATGCTGCACCGGGGCGGTGACGGTATCGAGGAGATTACAGCTAGCGAGCTTTCGGCCGGCGACGAACTGCCGGCCTACGACGGCGGCGAGACGACCACGATGACGGCGAGCGAGACAGCGGCCGACGGGGGCGTTCCGTTCGACGAAGTGGAATCGGTCGAGTACGTCGAGAGCAACACCGATCACGTCTACTGTCTGACTGTTGCCGACACCCATTCCCTTGCCCTCGAAGGAATATATACGAAGCAGTGCGACGGCGACGAGGACTGCGTGATGCTCCTCTTGGACGGCCTGCTCAACTTCTCCAAAACCTTCCTCCCGAACCAGCGCGGTGGGAAGATGGACGCGCCCTTGGTGATGTCCTCCCGGATCGACCCCAGCGAGATCGACGACGAGGCCCACAACATGGACATCATGTGGGAGTACCCAGCGGCGTTCTACGAGGCCACCCGCGAGATGGCCGATCCCGGCGAGGTCGAGGAGATCATGACCATCGCCGAGGAGACGCTGGGGACCGAGCGGGAGTACACCGACTTTGCCCACACCCACGACACCGCCGACCTCGCGCTCGGACCGGACCTGTCGGCGTACAAGACGCTGGGGTCGATGACCGACAAGATGGACGCACAACTGGATCTCTCGCGGAAACTCCGGGCCGTCGACGAGACCGACGTGGCCGAGCGGATCATCGAGTACCACTTCCTGCCCGATCTTATCGGCAATTTGCGTGCCTTCTCGCGACAGGAAGTTCGCTGTCTCGACTGTGGCGAGAAGTACCGCCGGATGCCCCTCTCCGGTGACTGCCGGGAGTGTGACGGCCGCGTGAATCTGACCGTCCACGAAGGCTCCGTGAACAAGTACATCGACACCGCCACCATGGTCGCCGAGGAGTTCGACTGCCGCGAGTACACCAAACAGCGCCTCGAAATCCTCGACAAGTCGATCAAGCGCGTGTTCGAGAACGACAAGAACAAACAGAGCGGGATTGCCGATTTCATGTAATTCGACCTTTTTCCGCTTCAGGTTTCCTCGCGAGCCTTCGGCTCGCTGTGGGAACCCTCGCGCAAAAACGTCGGTGAAAAAGGCCGGAATCGCCGGCGGCGATTCCGGTGTGGTGCGTGAGCAACGCGAACGCACTCCTCGTCAGAGCTTGCTCTGACGGTGACCGGGCGACCTGCCGGGTCCTCCGGACCGCTCGGTCGCCCGGATGCTTGTCGGTCAGTACAACCGAACCACAACCGGACAGCAGTGGCGCGCGCTGTCGCGCCCTTGTGGTGCGACGGAACTGTGCGAGGGACGAGTGAGCGAAGCGAATGAGTCGGCTGGGGAGGGATGTGGCTGCAGTGCTGTGCAGTGCGGTCCTGACGTCTGCGTGAACGAAGTAAACGCAGGCTCGGGGAGCTTGCTCTCCTGGCGGAATGAACGGGCGAGGGTCGCCTCGCGGTATCTGCGCGGGCACTATTCGAGCGAAGCGAGAATATCCCGCACAGATACCGTCGAGCGGGCCGAGGGCGTTCAGTTGTCAGTCAGTCTCGCGGTCACAGCAGCGACTTCGTTCCATCATCGAACAAACCGAACCACCCGCTCCATTCGCAATCCTACTTCGCGGCTGTTTCACGCGAGAAGCCATCTCAGTGATCACAGTTCGAGAACACCAGCACGTAGCTGTGGTCGTAGCCGTAGCCGAACGTTCCCGCGGGGCCGTCGGTCGTTTCACTCCGGTCCTCGCTGGGTCGCCAGTCGACGACGATCTCGCCGTCGAAGTGGAGTACGTCGCCGACGGCGTCGGCGATGTCCCAGGCCAGCGTCGTCACGTCGCCCTCGTCCTTCATGTTCGAGACGTTGAGCGCGGCGGTGCCGCCGGGAGCGAGGCAGTCCCGGACCTGCTCGAAGATCTCGGCCATGCCATCGAGGTAGCTCCCGTACTCGCTCTCGCCGGCGTAGTTCTGCAGGGGATCTCGCTCCATCTCTGCGGTCATGAACGGCGGTGAGGTGACGACGGTCTCGCACTGGGGCAGGTCGTACTCGTCGAGGCGTCGGGCGTCGCCGTGGACCAGTCGCCCCTCGAAGTCGATTTCGGCTCGGATGTACTCGGCCCGTTCCGGTTCGTACTCGACGCCGTAGGCCGCGCGGCCACAGTCGGCGGCGACCCGGAGCGTCGTGCCGAACCCGGCGAAGGGGTCGAGAACGGCGTCGCCGGGGTCGGTGAACGTCTCGACGAGTCGCTCGGTGAGGGCGGGCGGCATCCGAACGTCCGAGGCGAGCACGTCGGGCAGCGGCCGGTCGTGCTCGGAGGGGAGTCGCCAGACAGTGTCCATGTCCACACGGCACGGCGCGGGACCGTAGGCGCTGTGCCTTCGGTAGTGTTCAGATAAGAGACCAGGAGTGGTCGCAACAAGCCACCGAAAGCCCTCGGCACGCTAGCCGGATCTGCGGCGGATATTCTCTCTGCGGTCGAATAGTGCCGCCGCAGATCCGCCTACCGCGCCTCGCCCTTTCATCCGCCAGGAGTCGGCTGTTCAGCCGTCTATACCCTGGTGGATGAAAGGGCGAGCGTCGTTGCGGGAACCCCGACGATGCAAGCACGCGAAGCGCGCGTGGATCGAAAGATCGGAGATCTTTCGTCATCACGAAAGAGCCTGCGGCTCTTTCGGTCGACAGCGAGTCGCGGGACCGCAACGACGCGAGGGCTTTCGGTGTCTGTAAGTCTGAGACTGAGGTTGCTTATCTGAACACCGCGGTGCCTTCACCCCGACAGTTTAACCGTGGCCGGAGTGGACCGACCCACATGGTCGATGTCGTACTCTCGCTCGCGCGGTTGGTCGGCGCGCTCTTCCTGGTGGTCCTGAACGGCTTCTTCGTGGCGTCTGAGTTCGCCTTCGTTCGGATCAGGGCCACGTCAGTCGAACAGCTCGCGGCCGATGGTCGGGCGGGTGCGGGGACGTTGCAGGACGTGATGACCCATCTGGACGACTATCTCGCGACGACCCAGCTGGGGATCACGGTCGCCTCGCTGGGGCTTGGCTGGATCGGGGAGCCGGCGGTCGCGGCGTTACTGGAGCCGGTGCTGGCACCGGTCCTCCCGGAGAGTGCACTCCATCTCGTCGCCTTCGCGATCGGCTTTACCTCGATCACGTTCCTCCACGTGGTCTTCGGCGAACTCGCACCCAAGACGCTGGCGATCGCCGACGCCGAGCGCATCTCCCTGCTGGTCGCGCCGCCGATGAAGTTCTTCTTCTATATCTTCTACCCCGGTATCGTCGTGTTCAACGGGGCCGCGAACCTCTTCACGCAGGCGATCGGTGTCGAGCCGGCCTCAGAGAGCGAGGAGACGCTCGAAGAGGAGGAACTCGTCCGTGTGCTGAATCGCTCGGGCCGCGAGGGTCACGTCGACAAGGCCGAGGTGGCCATGATAAAGCGGGTGTTCGCGTTCGACGACACGCCCGTGCGCGAGGTGATGGTCCCGCGGCCGGACGTGGTGAGCGTGCCGGCGTCGATGCCGGTCTCGGAACTTCAGTCGGTCATCCTCGACGCCAAGCACACGCGCTATCCCGTCGTCGATGTCGGCGAGGACGAGCAGGTGGTCGGGTTCGTCGACGCCAAGGACGTGTTGCGCGTCCTCGATGCTGGCGACACCGCCGAGGCGACGGCAGCCGACATCGCACGAGCGGTGCCACACGTTCCCGAGTCGACGCGGCTGAACGACCTCCTGACGGAGTTTCAGAGCCAGCAGCGACAGATGGCCGTCGTCATCGACGAGTGGGGCACTTTCGAGGGGATCGCCACGGTCGAGGACGTGGTCGAGCAACTGGTCGGCGACATCCGCGACGACTTCGACGAGGCGGCCCGTGAGCCGTCGATCGACGAACAGGCCGACGGCTCCTATGTCGTCGACGGCGGGGTCGCGCTGTCGGTGGTCAACATGGAACTGGGCACCGACTTCGTCAATCCCGAATTCGACACGATCGGGGGTCTGGTCCTCGACCGGCTCAATCGCGCCCCTGAGATCGACGATCAGATCGAGGTCGACGGCTACCGGCTGACCGTCGGCGACGTCGATGGCGCACGCATCTCGACGGTCACGATCAGGGACAGAGAGTAGCCGTCGTTGGCTCAGACCTGCCGCCAGTCACAGCATCGTGGCGAGACTCGCCGTCGCGGTGAGATTCCCGACGAGGTGGGCGACGGTGCTGGCGGCCGTCCCGTAGCGAGCGCGTAGCACGCCCAGCACGACGGCGAGGACGGCAAGCGAGACGACGCGGAACGGGGCCGCGGCCAGATCGACCACGAGGTGCTTGCCGACGAAGGTGACGGCAGTGACCACGATGGCGATCGTGGTCCCGTAGGACTCGGCCAGCGCTGTCTGGATCACGCCCCGCCAGGCGAGTTCTTCGGCGAGCGGGACGGCGACGCCGTTGCCCAGCACGAACAGCGCGAGCGCCCACGTCGGGGTGCTCCCACCGGGCGACGTGCTATCGAGGCTGGGGAGCTGATAGCCCAACGCGACGACGAGCACACCGATCAGGAGCAGGAAGACGACGTAGTAGGCGACGAACCCGGCGACGCCTGCCCCGACGGCTCGCAGCGACAGGTCGTACTCCCAGTCGGCCGGGGTGATACCGTTTCGCACGCCCCACCAGGCAATGGCGGCGGCGACCAGCGGGAGCGCCAGCAGCATCACCAGTCCTTCGGCTGCGACGCCGGTGCCGGTGATATCGGTGAGGTGTGGGCCGAGACCCCGCCGGAGGGCGAACTCCAGGGCGACCCAGGCGACCGTCGCGACGGCGGCCGTGCGCAGGTGTGTTCGATCGAGCGGTGCGAGGGGGCTGTCGGTGGCGTGCGTGTCGGACATGGGTGGCAACGGGGGGCGTCTACTGTGGACGGATCGTGGGGTGGTGGCGTGGTCACTGCGGGCGGAACTGATCGCGGTCGAACTCCGGTTCGAACAGGGCTTCGATCGGACACTCGAAGAACGCCGCCAGCTTGAAGGCGAGTTCGAGCGAGGGGTCGTAGCGGTCCCGTTCGATGGCGTTGATCGTCTGGCGTGTGACGCCGACGGCCGCTGCGAGGTCGGCCTGACTCAGGCCGGCGTCCGTTCTGCGCGCTCGAAGCTTGCTCTTCATGACCGATAGTAGAAGCCGGTGTAGACGACGCCGAAGACGAGGTAGAGGAGGACGTATCCCCAGATGGCGCCCGATACCGCTTGCGGGATCCGGTACAGGCCGGCCGTTTCGAGTGCGACCAGACCCGGGGCGGCGACGATCAACACGCCCGCGAACAGATTCAGTGTGGTCAAACTCGCACGTCGTTCGAGGGCCTGCTCGCGCTCGTCGAACAGTTCGATGGGACTGCCCCACAGCACGGCCAGCATGCCCAGCGCACCGAGCCAGTACAGGCCGATGCCGACCAGTGGATAGCCGGCCGCGATGGCGACGAACAGTCCGGCCATGCCGGCCAGCAAGCTCCCGACGAAGAGCCATCGATACCGGCGTCGTTTCGTGAGCTGTTCGTGTTCGGCGTGGTCGCTGGCGGCCATCGTCATGGTGTGTCACGCGCCCATAGTGTAAAGGACGCTTTACAGTAAAGTGTACTTTACACACCCGTTTATATCTGTCGCTGACACCGAACTTCTCGCTGCTCGGTCGATGACTGCCGTAAGGAACTGTCTGGCGCGTGACGCTGTGGGGTTGTCTGTCGCCGTTACTGCTGGATGCGGTCGGGTTCGAGGCGGTACCGGGTCGTCGGTTGCCCGTCGAACTGCGGGCCGGCACCGTGGTCTTCGAAGCCGGCGTCCACGATCGCACGCCGGGCCGCAGCCTCGTCTTCGGGCAGCAACACCTCGACGGTCATTCCCTCACCTCGGGCGAACCCGATCGGTTCCTCGATCAGGGCCGCACACGCCGCTTCGGTGCCGCCGATCTGTGTCACGTGGACGGTGCTGTCTCGTGCGTCGAAACTGACGAACCCGATCACCGACGGCTCGTCCGCGCCGTCATCGGACTCCTCGGCGACGCGGACTGTCCGGTCGTGGACGAGATTGCGCATCACGTCGGGCGGACTCCCCGATAGCTCGCCCATACGCTCGGCGTCGGCCTCGACGGCATCCCGGATCTCCATACCGGATGGTCGGCGCGAACCCAAATAAACGGTGTGCCGGTGAGCGAGCAGTCTCCCACACGCCGCCGAGCGTGACTGCTCGCGACCTACCGCTTGCGGTCGCTGTCCAGATCGATGTCGAGTTCGTCGAGTTTGTCCGCCCACTCCGCGCGTTTCTCCTGGTGGTCTTCGAGGAACGCTTCCATCATCTCTGCGGCCTGTTCCTTGCAGCCACCGCAGAGCCGTTCGCCGCCGACACACTCGTCGTACACTTCCTTCGCGATCTCGTCGTCGTCGCCGGCAAGCAGGTAGGCGTACAGTTCGTACACCGGGCATTCGTCGGCTTTCCCGCCCTTCTCGCGCTGTTCCTCGGCGGTCGAGCGCCCGCCCGTCGTGGCGGATTTGACCTTGTCGTACCCCTCCTCGGGGTCGTCCAGCAGGCTGATGTGACTCGCCGGGATCGAGGAGGACATCTTGCCGCCGGTCAGTCCGGTCATGAAGCGGTGGTAGATCGACGACGGCGGCAGGAAGCCGTAGCCACCGTGCTCGATCTCGACCTCGCGAGCGAGATTGGACGCGTCCGCCCTGTCCATCTCGAAGGCGTCGATGTGCTCGTCGAAGACGCGCTTCTCACCGGATACGGCCTCGATCAGTGCCTCGAACGCCTCGTCGGTGGCGTTGCGGTCGAGGAAGCGCGTTCGGGGCCGGAGCGGTTCTTTGCCTGCAGTCCGAAGTTTCTCGATGACGGTCTGGCGCACCTCGTCGGGGGCCATCTCGGTTTCGATCCAGTCGGCGGCGTCCTCACAGCGGACTCGCTCGTCGGCGTCGAGGTTTGCGGTGAGTGCCTCGTAGGCCGCCCCGAGCAGTTCCCGCTCGTCCTCGGTCGCCGCGAAGCTCGCGTAGGCCCGGGTGACGCCGAAGTAGCGCATCCGCGCCGCGAGGTCCCGCGCCAGTCGCATGTGTGGGTCCTGATCCGGTCCGACGGGGATGACCGTCGGCTTGGGGTCCTCTAGCTGGGGGTAGAGGATGTCGGCCATCTGGGTGACGACCGACTGCATGTGAGAGATGTCGGTCTCGCCGTCGAAGTCGTAGATGGCCTGTAGCTCCGAGAAGTTCGCCTCCGCGCCGAGTTCGAAGGCCAGATCCTGCACCTCGCGGTTGTCGGACTGGCGGTACAGTTCGCCCGCCTCGGGGTCAAAGCCCAGCGCGAGCAAGGAGAGGACGTAGTTCGTCGCGTGCTCGTCGATCTCGTCCCACGGCAGTTCGCGGGCGCTGTGGGCCTCCAGATCGGCGATCAGGCCGTAGGCGTCCCCGCCCTGCTGTTGATGCCAGATGATCTCGTCGAAGACGAGTTTGTGGCCGATGTGGGGATCGCCCGTCGGCATAAAGCCCGACAGCGCGGCAAAGTCCTCGCCCTCGCGCATCGCGCGGGCCACCGGCCGGTAGTCCCGGTGGCCGAAGATCACGCCACGTCGCATCAGATAGTGTGGGCTGGGGACTTCGGGCAGGACCTCGTCGAACTCCTCGATGCCGAACTGCTCGAACAGTTTGCGGTAGTCCGAGACCGTCGAGGACCCCCACGGGTCGAGGGCCACGTCGTCCGCCCCTTCGGCCTCTGTCCCGCCATCGGGGAGCACGTCACGCTCACGCCAGTCCGCGCCCGACGCTACGCTGTGGTCGTCGAGCGATCCCTCGTCGTGGGTAGGTTCGTCACGTGTCATGGTCGAACTGACTGGCGCGAGCCAATCTATTCATCCGTAGGTATGCGTCGGCGCAAAAAGGGTTCGCTTCCGCGCCCTCAGGGCGTCAGTCGTTCGACGGCGAGCCACTCGATCGCTTCGCTGTCCTTCCGCTCGCCCCCGCTGGCCCCGACGAACGCATACACCATCGTCTTGCGAACGCCGTGGGCAAGCCGTACGTCCAGCGCCAGATCCCGCGGTTCGAAGACGTGCCCGGTGTCGAACACGCGCAGGAGATACTCGGAGTGGCCCAGATCGTCGACGCTCTCGACATCCGCGTAGGTCCGAAAGTCCGCGCCGAACTTGAAGCCGGTCTTGGGGACGACGCCGTGCTCTCGGAGGGTCTCGTAGACCGCCAGCCGACGGTCGAAGCGCTCGCCCTCGACCGACCGGCCGCGCTCGACGACGGCCTCGGCATCACTATCGCCGTCGAACCGGAGTATCCCGGTCTCTGCGAGCGAGGCGGCTTCGACGAGCGAAAGCTGGATCGCGTCGGCGTCCTGCTCGTCGAGTGGCTGGCCGTAGAACGCCTGTTCGTACAGTGCAGCCGGCGGATCCCAGCAGACCACGCGGTCGGCGAGCAGGTCCCCCTCGGTCGTGGGTACGTCGGTCCGACTCGTCCCGGTCACGTCTGGCCGCCGGGTCTGGAAGTAACTGATCTCGCTCTCCTCGTCGACGACCGCCAGCGCGCAGTCGCCCAGTGCGTCGGCGGCGACGGTCTCGCGCTCGCTGACGACCCGAACCCGGTAGGCGACGGCGTCGTCCCACGGTCCCTTGCCGCGGGGGTAGACCACGAAGTCACAGCCGCCGGGGTCGTCGACCCGACCGGGGAGTGCCGGCGAGAGATAGAACCCCCGGCCACGCAGGTCCTTGTAGACGAAGAAGTCGACCTCCGAGACGACCGCCGAAGCCAGAAGCTCCCTGAGATCCATCCCGTCGACGCTGTCGAGGTCGCCACGGTACAGCAAGTGGGCCGCCTCGACCGGCGCGAGTTCGAGGTCGCCACCGTCGACCGGTCGGCCGTAACCACTCGAATCGTAGAACCGCTCGCGTGCCTGCTGGCCGGCCCGGACGACTCCCTCCGAAAGCGTCGCATCCATACCCGTGGCTGGGCATCGGCGAGTAAAGCCCCTGCGGATCGGCAGGCCGGTCAGCGCGCTGGGGCGTCGGCCTGTCGACTGTCGGCCGATCGTGCTCGCTGCTCACGGCTTCGCCGTTCGCATTTCCGAGACCCCTCGCTACGCTCGGGCTCTCGCTGCTCACGGGTCACTGACGTTCCCCGCTCGCTTTCGAGGCCCGCCTGACTCACGGCTCCGCCGTTCGTCTTCGGAGAGTCCTGCGGACTCTCGCTTTCGGCGCGCCTCGCAGGTCGCGTCCAGACACCGGTGGCCGCTCGCGGTCTCGAACAGCGGCAGGCCACAGGGGCAGGTGTCGACGACGACGCCGGTCGGGATGGCGAACGCGGCCTCACAGTCGGGGTGGTGCTCACAGCCGGCAAAGAGGCCGCCCTTGCGGACGATCCGCAGGTCGCCGTCACAGTCGGGACAGTCCCACTCCCGGTCGAAGGCGTCGGTGACGTGGTCGTCCAGCGAGTCACACGCCCGGTCGAGACAGAGTTCGAACGCCTGCCCGCGCTCGGTTCGGATCGTCGGTAACCGACAGTCGCGACAGCGCCCGCCGGTGATCGTCGCGTCGCTGGGTAGCCCGTAGCGCTCTCGACACCCGGTACACCGGACCGCGCCGCCGCTACGGAGTAGCGTGCCAGTACAGTCCGGGCAGTCACCGACGGGGACGCCGGCCTCCGAGACCGGATAGCGAGCGTTGCCGTGCTCCTCGTGGGTGACCACGCGCAGGAGGTCGTCGCCGTCACGGGCGACGACGGTGCCGTCCTCGATCTGGACGCTCTCGGGGCGGGTGAGCCACGCGACTGGCTGGTAGCCGTCGGCGTCGTGGACCAACACGGTGTTGTCTGGCTTGACGATCACGACAACGTCGCCTCGCTGCTCGCGTGTCCGCTGTGCCTGTCCACCTGCCGTGTCGAACATCGTCGTACAGTCGCCGGCCATGACGTGCGTGCCGTCGTGCATGGACCCCGCTGGTCGGGTCTCGGTACTTGAAGCTGTGGCCGGTCGTCGCGGGACGTGTGGGGGACCGAGGAGAGGAGGGTGGGGAGCGGAAGGCGGGGATCGACCGGGTTTGCGGGAGCGCGGGGTTACTCGTCGCGGCCGTAGCCTCGGCCGAGTCCCAGTGCGGTGACGTGGAGCGCGAGCGTCGCGACGAGGAGGAACAGGTCCTGTCCATCGAGACCGCCGAACATGAGCGCGGGGTAGGCGACCGGGAGCGCGACTGCGGTCCAGAACGCGGTCGTCTCGATCGGTCGGAACGCGAGCGTTCGGATGGACTGTGCATCGATGGCGGGCGAGTCGGAAGTGAAGGGCCGTGCGATGGACATGGATGCGTTCTCCTCACTCTCTGCCACGACCCATACCCCCATATAACGGGAGAACCGTTGGGGAAAATTCAGCTCGTTTCAGCCCACGTAGCCGGTATTTTATCACCATTCACTGACGATTCAGTCGTTTTTCGAGCGCCTAAGAGCGAGCGATAAAATTTATCGAGGCATCTAACGCTGTATCAGTGATCCCGGCTCGTGACCGGAACCGACGACGACGGCGAGGATGTGGACGAAAAGCAGCGCCGAGACGACCGAGACGGCCCACGCGCTCTCGACGAGCAACAGCGGGAGGTAGACGACCGGTAACACGACTGCCAGCCAGAACGCTGTCGCTCGCAGGACGGTCCCGACGGCGGCCGGGATCGCGCGGAGTCGTTCGACCGCTGCACGTGAGCGGGACACACCCCGCTCGATCGTGGTCTCCATCCCCAGCATCGAGGGCGTGAATATATTGGATAGCCAATTATTTAATGGTGGTGTATGGTACCGTAACACATGACCATTCGTGGGTTTCGCTGTGGTGATCCTTGCAGTAGTCGGGGCGTTCGTCGCCGTAGTCGATCACTACAGCTATCACTCTCGCAAGGGTGGTGCAGGTATGGACGCGGTCTGTTTCGATATGGACGGAGTGCTCGTCGACTCCGAAGACTACTGGATCGAACTCGAACGCGAGCACGTCCTTCCGACGGTCGTCCCCGACGACGACGTACCGATCGACGAAGTGACCGGCATCTTCTACGAGGAGCTGTACGACATCCTCGCCGCGAAGTACGACGTGGCGGTTTCCTACGACGAGTTCGTCAGTCTGTACGAGGGGGCCGCCGAGACGGTGTACGGCGAGCAGGTCGAACTCACGCCCGGTGCCCGCGAACTGATCGAGGAACTGCGGGCCGCAAGCGTCCCGGTCGCGGTGGTGACCGCCTCGCCGCCCGAGTGGTACCGGATCGTCCTCGACCGGTTCGACCTCGCGGACCTGTTCGACACCGTCGTCAGCGCCGCCGACCTCGACGGCCCAGGCAAGCCGGAGCCGGCGATCTACGAGCGCGCGGCCAGCGAACTGGGTGTCGACCCCGCGAACGCACTCGCCGTCGAGGATTCACACCACGGCACGTCCGCCGCGCTACGCGCGGGTATGACTGTCGTCAGCTTCGGCGTCGGTGCTGCCGAGGGCGAGGACGAGCGGGCGGATCTGCTGGCCGACTCGCCCGAAGAGTTGGTCGAGATCGTTCGCTCTCGGGTACTGTAGGGTACATCTCGGCGATCGTTCGCCCCGTGTACACTCTGTCAGCCGATGTAAACACACCCCTCGCGACTACTCGACGCTGACTGATCTGGTGTCGCTGACCGGCGGGATCGGGAGTTCGGGGAACGAGACTTCGATGGTGAAATCGAGTTCGTCGGCGTCGCCGCCGAAGGCCGCGACCGGCACCGTCGCCGTCCCGAGATACGACGGCTTGGCCGTCATCTCGTGGCCGTTGACCGTCACCCGGATGCCGGTGCGGGCGCTGCCGGCCACTGATCTGACGGTCACCTCGTGGAGTTCCCGCTCGCCCTGCCCGATCCGGTCGGGGAAGTCGCCCCACTCGACGACGACGGCGGGCAAGTCGGCAGCGTTGTCGACGACGCGCTCGGCGACGCTCTCGGAGAGACCCGCGGCGACCACGCCCGAGACGCCGGCGTCGGTCACGTCGGCGGGGGTTCGAAAGCCCTCGGCCGCGAGTGTCCGTGCCCGACCCGGCCCGACGCCGTCGATGGCGGTCAGGCCGGCAGCGTCCTCGCTGACGCCGTTCTCGACGCGGGCTTCGACGCGCCGAGCCAGATTTGCCGCGCGAGCACCGGCAAAGCGGTCGAGGAAGGCCCGCAAGGCTGCGAGCATCCGCAGGGCGTTCTGCTTGATGACCCACGCGTCGCTCTGGAGTTCCGAGGGCGTGGTGCCGGACATCGACGAGTGCAGGATCGCCAGCACCTTGCGCTGGCCGGCCGAGAGATCCTCGCCTCGGGAGCCGATGACGGCGGCGACGGCGTCTTCCTCGTCGCTGCGAGCGCTGACGCTGTCGAACTCTTTCGCACCGGCGACCGCCCGGAGGATCGCGCGCTCGTCGAACTGATCCGGGGCCTCTGCGGCCCGGTCGGCACAGTCCTTGAAGCCGCGGGCGGTCGCCAATCGGAGGTAGAACTTCGAGGCAAGCCTGCCAAGCGCCGTTCCGTCGACCCTGAGGTCGTCCATCTCGACGAAGCCGTCGTCGACGAGGTCGGCGAGTGTCGCACTCACCTGTTCGCGGAGGTCGCTGCCGGCGGCGTAGCGGTCGGGCGCTGACTGGGCGCGCTGGTAGTAGAACGTCGTTTCGAGCCAGCCCATCACGTCCTCCACGTCACCGAGGGTGCCCAGTGCGATCTCGGCGTTGAGGTGGGCGTCGAGGTCGTCGGCCAGTCGGGACTCGATCTCTTTGCCGTCGCGAAGGAGCCGTCGATACTTGTCGGCGTCCGCCCGGTCGCAGACGATCCACGCGTACCCCATGTCGTCGTAGCCCGGCCGACCCGCACGGCCGAGCATCTGGAGCACGTCCAGTGGACTCATGTCGACCTCGCCTTCCAGCGGGTCGTGAAGCTTCGTATCGCGAATGACGACACAGCGAGCGGGGAGGTTCACCCCCCACGCCAGCGTCGAGGTCGAGAAGAGAAGCTGGATCAGCCCCTCTTTGAACCACTCCTCGACGCGGTCCTTGTCCGCACGTGAGAGACCAGCGTGGTGGAAGCCCACGCCGTCCAGCACGGACTGGCGCAGCGTGTCGTTGTCCAGTTCGGCCGCGTCGGTGTGGAAGTCGTACTCGCCGCGAGCGCCCATCGGCACGTCGCGCTCGACGATCTCGTCTCTGGCCTTCTTGGCGGCCTGCACCGTGTCCTGTCGTGAGGAGACGAACACGAGTGCCTGTCCCTCCTCGCGGATGTGTGGCTCGGAGAGGTCCAGCGCCCGATACAGCCGTCGGTACTTGTCCGCGAAGGCGTTCTCGCCGTGGCTGTAGGTCTTCACGTCGGCGTTGAGCGGCACCGGTCGGTAGTCGTCGCCAAACTGGAAGGTGGTCTCGCTCGGGGCGTCGAGCCACGCGGCCACGTCCCCGACGTTCTCCATCGTCGCCGACAGCGCGACCACGCGCGGGTCACACAGGCGGCGCATCCGCGAGATGGTCACTTCGAGAACCGACCCGCGCCGGTCCGAATCCAGCAGGTGGACCTCGTCGATGATACAGCAGTCCACGTCGGTGATGAAGTCGTACCGCCGGGAGTCGTGCTTCCGGGTCGCCGAATCGGCCTTTTCCGGCGTCATCACGAGCACGTCCGCCCGCTCGGCGCGACGGGGGTTGAGGTCGCGCTCGCCCGTGACGACGTACACCGAGTAGCCCAGTTCCTCGAAGCGCTCCCACTCGCTCTCTTTCTCGTTGGTCAGCGCGCGCAGCGGGGCCAGAAAGAGTGCGGTCCCGCCCGCCTGCAGGGTCTTGCAGATCGCGATCTCGGCCAGCGCGGTCTTCCCGCTGGCAGTGGGTGCGCTGACGACGACGTTGTCGTCGCGCTCTAAGAGCGCCGGCAGCGTCTCCGATTGCATCCGGTTGAACTCATCGAACGGAAAGGCGTCGGCGAAGTCCGGGAGCACGTCCGCGACCGCCACGGCGCGCTCCCCGTCGGCGCTCGGTGACACGTCAACAGCCGGGTGCCGTGTCGTCAAAGGCGTTTCTATACTGTGGGCCGTGGCGGCATCGGGCCGCGGGAGAGCGGTCGGCTGCCGTCGCGGCTCGTAGCAGATGAACACAGTTATCCCGACCCACGGGGTACGGGTCGGATAATGAGTCACGTACGCACGATCAGGGTGGTAGCATGCGCGTAGTCGCGAAGTTCGGTGGGACGAGTCTGGGCAACGGCGAGCGGATCAACCGCGCCGCCGACTCCATCGCCTCGGCCGTCGAGAACGGCCACGAGATCGCCGTCGTCGCCAGCGCGATGGGCAACACCACCGACGAACTGCTGGACGAGATCGAGTACGAGGTCGAACCCGAGGACCGGGCACAGATCGTCAGCATGGGCGAGCGAACCTCGGTCCGAATGCTCAAGGGTGCCCTCGCCGCTCGGGGTGTCGAGGCAATGTTCCTCGAACCCGGCAGCGAGGAGTGGCCGATCATCACCGACGAGCACGGCGAAGTCGACGTCGACGAGACGGTCAAGCGCGCTCACGCGCTGGCCGGCCAGCTCAAGGACGTGGTGCCGGTCATCACCGGCTTCCTCGCACAGGACCTGCAGGGCAACGTGACGACGCTCGGTCGCGGTGGCTCGGACACCTCCGCCGTCATGCTGGGCAAGTACATGGACGCAGACGAGGTCGTCATCGTCACCGACGTGGAAGGCGTCATGACCGGCGACCCCCGCGTCGTCGAGGGCGCGCGCAACGTCGGCGAGATCAGCGTCGACGAACTGCGCTCGCTTTCCTTCCGGGGCGCGGAGGTCGTCGCGCCCTCCGCGCTGTCGTACAAAGACAGGAACCTCGGTGTCAGAGTCGTCCACTACCAGCACGGCGACCTGCTGACCGGCGGCACCTCCATCGAAGGTGAGTTCCAGAACCTCATCGACTTACAGGAGGATCGACTCGCCTGTGTCACCGTCGCGGGTCGTGCCATCCGCAACAGTCCCGGTATCCTCGGGACACTCTCGACCGCGCTCGGAGAGGCGGGGATCAACATCGACGCCAACTCCTCGGGGATGGACTCACTGACCTTCTACGTCAACGCCGACGACGCCGACGACGCCGAAGCACTCCTGCACGATCACGTCGTCGACACCGACGAACTCTCCAGTGTCACCGTCGAGGACGACATCGCCGTCGTCCGGGTGACCGGTGGCGAACTGCCGAACCAGCCCGGCATCGTCAAGCGCGTCATCGATCCGATCTCCGACGCCCACATCAATCTCTACGACGTGATCACTTCGGCCACGTCGGTGTCGGTGTTCGTCCCGTGGGACGACCGCGAACAGGCGCTCGAACTCGTCCAGAACGTGTTCTAGGACCCACCTTGTTCCAGCGGGGGGTGCGCTCCGCGCACCTCGCTTGCAAAAACGTGGGAGAAAAAGGCCGAGCGCGAAGCGCTCGGATGCCAGCGGTTCCGCCCCCTAAGTGTCGCTACCGTCCCTGCGTCAACCGAAAGCCGATCTGACGAGGGAGACCGGCCTCCTCGACGGCGTGGATGACGGCTTCGGTGTCGTAGTCGACGCGGCGCTCGTCGACGCTCCGCTCGTCGAGGTCGACGACGGCGTAGGCCGCTTTCGGATCGCCGTCGCGTGGCTGGCCGACGCTGCCGGGGTTCAGGACGATGCCCTCGTCGTACACTTCGTGGTGCTGCATGTGCGTGTGGCCCATGATCAGCACCGCCTCGCCGTCGAGGAGGTCGGGACCGAACTCGCTCGGCCGGGTGTAGTGGTCGGGGTCGTCGGGGTGGCCGTGGACGATCTTCACTCGACCGTCACAGACGTGGCGCTGCTCGGGGAGGGCGTCCAGCCACGCCAACTGCTCGTCGTCGAGTTGCTCGCGGGCGTGCTCGACGCCGGCCTCGGCCATGTGATTGAAATGTGGTGCGTGACCGCTCACGACCGCGCGGTCGTGGTTCCCCTCGACCGTCGGCACCGTGCCATCGAGCAGGGCGGCGTCGCTGTTGCCCACCGGTCCCGTCTCGGGGGTGCGCAGCGCCTCGACACACGCCGCGTGCCAGGGGTTGTACCCGACCACGTCGCCGGCACACACCAGCCCATCGACGGCGGGCATATCGTCGAGCACGGCCTGGAGGGCGATCTCGTTCCCGTGGAGGTCAGAAATGACTCCGATCCTCATTGTCGGGTCCTACGACGGCACGGGTTTAGTTCCCACTGTCGACTTTCAGCACCCGGGTGATCGGAATAATCGCGCCCCTACCCGTTGTGGATCGCCGTCTCGACGCCGTCGTCGTCGACGGTGACGCCAGCGGCACAGACGGCGTGTTCGAACTCGTGGTCGTACACCTCGCGAGCGACGCTCGCGGCGTCGTCGCTGTCCAGCGCGAACGCCTCGGGACTGTCTTTCTCGTAGGTCGCCACCAGTGTCGGCTCGGTGACTTCCTCGACGAGCAGCGCGTCCCGGCGGACCGTCCCGATGACGGCACCGTGGCCCTCGGCTCGGGTGGTCGGGTCCTCGGGATCGACGCCGACGATACCGGCGATCCGGGGCGTGTCGTAGTCATCCTTCTCGAAGTCGAGCGAAAGCAGTGGCTCCGCGAGCGCGTCGCGGGCGGGGTAACCCAGTGCGAGTTTCTCTGCGATGGGATCGACGTGCGAACCGTTGCCGACGACGACGCCCCGGTCGGTCTCCCTGACGGCGTTGTAGGAGATGTAGGGATTGTCGGTCTCGGGTGCATCGTCGGTCGGACCGACGGTGATGGTGCCGTCCCGGGCGACGGCCGCTCTGTTCGGGAACGATCGCGACGAGACGCGGTACGCGCCGACCTGTGGGCCGACGACGACGAACCGTCCAACGTACATACACGAGGGTTCGGCGCTCGAAGTAAGGCGGTGTCGATTCGCCGCTCTACCCGAAGAGCCAGTGGGCGACTCCGAGGACGATGCCGTAGATCAGCAGTCCCGCCAGCACCGACGGGTCGAGCCACGGGACGGGCAGGCCGTTCGCGCCCAGCAGGTCGAGCCACGTCGGGATCACGACGCCGGACGCGAGCCACAGCGCGATTCCGTAGGCGATGCCGACGACGGCCGTCGCCTGAAGGGGACGCGGATCGGGCCGTCGCTCGACGGCCGCTGTGAACCCGATACCGAAGAGCGCGCTGAGGAGCATGTGGACTGTCCAGCCGACGAGCAGGCCCGAGAGACCGACCAGCGACGGGACGGTCCCCTCGATGACGGCCGGCGCGGTCAGCGCGAGAAAGGTCCCCATCCCGAGACCGCCCAGCAGTCCGGCCGCAGTTCCCCGGAGCCACGTCGGTGAGACCGCCGGCGTCTCGGTGCGGGCGGCGCTCGGACTGGGCGTCTCGGATGCCATAGCCGATTCGAAGGCGGCCATCGTGGTATAGCGTCCGATCGTTCAGTCCCGAAAGCCGACCGTACGTGACTGCCCGGGCAAGTAAGTCGATCTTTCCGGCCGGAGCGCCGCCGTTATATCGGTTCGGTCCCTCCAGGTAGACGATGATAGAGGGGCTGGACGCCGATATCGTCGGCACCGACGGGGCCGCGCAGCGACGGGACGAGGTGGTTGCCCGCGTCACCGACCACGCCGGCCAGATCGCTCGCGAACTCTCCATGCTGGAGGGGGGCGACTACGGGCAGGCGACGTTCGACACCGACGCCGGGTCGTGGACGCTCAAGTACGAGGGCGGCGACGTACAGTATCTGCGCTTCGAACGGGGCGGGCGCGAGACCTACGTCGTCTCGACACAGCAACCGCCCGAGCCGAGCGAACTCGCGACGGCGATGCGCGACTACGACGCCTTCGTCGCGGCGTTCAACGACCACGTCCGCTCGCTCGACGGGGTGCTGGACGAGGTCTCGACCGACTTCCCCGAGATCACGTCGACCGAATCCGTCGTCGCCGCTCGCCAGTCGATTCTGGACGACCTGCGCGAGGTCTGTGACGAGATGGCCGGGCAACTGCACCGCTACGCCGGCGACAACTACGGCAGTTTTTCCACGCGGGTCAATAGCTCGCGCTGGGAACTCAAGTGGGAAGACGGCCGCGCCAGCTACCTCCGCGTCGGCGGCGAGGGCGGCATCTATCTGCTCTCGCAGTACCAGCCACCGTCTGCGCACGACCTGCGCGCCCACGTCGACGACGTGCCCGAGTTCGTCGATGCCTTCAACGACCACGTCCGCGAAATCTCGGAGTCACTCGAAACGGTGTCGCTGACCGACGCTGGCTCGGACTGACTCGCCCGGATCGACTGTCAACACCTCACACAGCACTCCTGTCTCCGTAACACTGATATACGGCACACGGGTACCAATAAGTGTCCAGTCCATTGGGGTAGTGGCCAATCCTGAAGCCTTCTGGGGGCTTCGACCCTGGTTCGAATCCAGGATGGACTATTCTTGTCGCGAACGAACCCGTGAGCGACAGAATCGTCGACGGAGTGGATTCGAACCCTTAGCAGTCGCGCGCAGCGTCAGCGAGCACGTCTGTTTCACCTTCGAATCCAGGATGGACCTTTCGACGACTCGAACGGCGAGCACCGCGTGTGCTCGCCACGGTGGAAGTGAACGTCGCCCGTCGGGATACAAGATTCTTGTATGTGGGTCGGGAACGCGGTGCCATGCGTGGCCCTCCCGCGACAGAACGACGAGATTCCGGCTACGAGTACCACGGAGAGCACATCGAGGACCCGTACTTGTGGCTCGAAGACGGAGACGATGACGCCGTCCGCACGTGGATTGCGGCCCAGAATCAGTACGCGGACGACCACCTTTCCGACGAGTCCATCCGAGAGCACCTTCGGCCGCGGATCGAGGATCTGGCTGATTTTCGTGAGTATCATCCGATCCAGCCGATGCCATCCGGCTACTTTCAGCGCATCCGGGATCCGGAACAGGACCACCCCGTGCTGTACCACTTCGAGGAACTCGATCAGGAGAAACGGCCACTGGTCGACCCGAACGAACTGAGCGACGATGGGACGACAGCGGTCAACTGGTACGTGCCGGCGCCGGATGGCGAACGGATCGCGTACGGCGTCGACGAGGACGGCGCCGAGCAGTACGACATCCACGTCATGGATGTGACGACTGGTGATGACATCGACGTGATCCCCGATGCCGGTCGGACGGGCCCGCAAATGATGGCGTGGTTCGATGACGGGTTCTACTACGTCCGCACGGGTGCCGTCGGTGGCGAGGGCCAGCTAGAGAAGGAGCTGCGCTACCATCCTCTGGGGAGCGATGTCGAGGGCGACCGCGTGATTCACGACGATTTCGATCCACAGACGTGGCCGATTCTCCGGACTTCGCCCGAAAGCGACCACGTCGTCGTCGGATTCTCCGAGGGGTGGGAGCGGACCGATCTCTACCGGCTGCAACACGGGGAGTGCGAGATCGAACCGTTGATCGAAGGGCACGACGCCATCTTCGAGCCAGAGCTTCGCGGGACGGACTGCTATCTCAGGACGAGTTTCGGGGCCGAGCAGTATCGGCTCGCGCGACTGGACATCCCCGATCCACCGACCGTCGAGGAACCGGCCGATATCGAGACGGTCGTACCGGAGGACCAAAACGCCACCCTCAGCGGATTCGCCGTCACTCCGGAGCGACTGCTTGTCACACACGACCGGGACGTCGTCTCCGAACTGGCCGCGTTCGACCACGACGGGACGCACCTCGCGACCGTCTCGTTGCCCGGCACCGGCGCGGTCGACCAGATGCACGGCAGTCCACAGTCCGACGAGGTGTTCTTCAGCTACGAATCGTTCGAGCACCCACAGGCGGTGATGCGGTACGATGGGGAGTCCAACGACGTGTCGACCGTCGCCGAGCCAGACGTGGGCATCGAGGCCGACATCGCCGTCGACCAAGAGTGGTTCGAGTCCAGCGACGGCACGTCGGTCCCGATGTTCATCGTGCGCCGTGCCGGTGTCGAGCGTGACGGGACGAATCCCGCGATCCTCAACGGCTACGGTGGCTTCGAGATCAGCATGCGGCCGGAGTTCTTTCGCTACACTGTCCCCTTCATCGAAGACGGCGGCGTGCTCGCCATCCCGAACATCCGTGGCGGCGGGGAGTTCGGCCCGGCGTGGCACGAGGCCGCCCAGCGCGAGACCAAACAACGTACCTTCGACGACTTCCACGCCGCCGGTGAGCATCTGATCGAGCGAGGATACGCCGACGCTGATCGACTCGCCTGTCTCGGCGGATCGAACGGCGGCCTCACTGTCGGCGCGGCACTCACACAGCGCCCGGACCTGTTTGCCGCTGTGCTGTGCAAGGTGCCGCTGCTCGATATGCTCCGCTTCCATCGGTCGCTGATCGGGCGCTCCTGGACTAGCGAGTACGGTAACCCGGAGGAGGACCCCGAGGCCTTCAGCTACATCCGCGAGTATTCGCCGTACCACAACGTCTCAGAACGCGCGTATCCCGCGACACTGCTGGTGACCGCCGAGAGCGACACCCGCGTCGACCCCTTCCACGCACGGAAGATGGTCGCCAGACTGCAAGCCCGCCAGACCGGGTCGGAACCGCCGCTCTTGCGGACCTACGAGAACATCGGCCACGGTGTCGGAAAGCCGGTCTCACAGGTCGTCTCGGAGCAACTCGACCAGTGGGGATTCCTCTACGATCGACTGGGTGTCGTCGAGACATCGTCGACGGTCTGAGCTACCAGACCATCTTTACCGCCGGCACTCGATGCGGCAGGTATGCAACCGACCCACGTCCTCGTCCCGCTGGATGGCTCGCCGCTGTCGGAGGCGGCACTGGCCCACGCGCTGGATGTCTTCGACTGTCGGGTGACGGTCCTGAACGTGGTCACACCCATCGACGCCGCGATGAGCGAGAGCGGCGTCATCGAGCGAGACGAGCGCGAGGCCGAGGCCCGCGAGTACGCCGACGAGGTAATTGACGAAGCCGAGCAGCGCGCGACCGAGCACGACCAGCCGGTCGACACCGTCGTCGAGGAGGGTGATCCTGCCGAGACCATCGTCGACTACGCCGAGGGCAGCGACGTGGATCAGATCGTGATGGGCGGTCACGGAGGCGACGCCAGCGACCTGACCCAGCGGCTGCTCGGGACGGTCGCGACGGCGGTCGTTCGAGAAGCGCCGGTGACGGTGACTGTCGTTCGGTGATCTGGAGGCGGCTCTTTGTGAGTCTGTAACGCTTCTGCAGACACAGAGACGAATCATCGAAAGCCCTCGCATCGTTCGACCGTCCGGGGCTCGCTTCGCTCCTTGGCCTTCGGCCTGCGGTGCTTACGTCGCCCGGGACGGATCGAACGACGCTCGCCCTTTCATCCACCAGGCTCGTGGACAGTCCTCCAAGCTGCGTCCTGGCGGATGAAAGGGCGAGGCGCGGTAACGCGTTCTGTGGCGGCACTATTCGACCGCAGGGAGAATATCCGCCACAGAACGCGTTAGCGAGCCGAGGGCTTTCACTGTCTTCGGCTTGATACCGTCGGCCGCATCTCTGCGGACTCCCTCAACTGATCCCCAGTACCGTCGAGAGCAGTCGGTAGAGACCAAAGCCCATCGCGATGCTGGTCACGAGCGTGATCACCCAGAACCCGAGCGTCACCCCGATCTTCCGCCGGGAGACGCCCGCCGAGCCGCCGGCCAGTCCGCCGCCGATGACGCCCGAGATGATGATGTTGTTGAAGGAGATGGGGATACCCAGCGCGATAGCGGTCTGTGCGATGATGAAGCCCGGGACGAGCGCGGCGATAGAGCGGCGAATTCCCAGTTGGGCGTACTCCCGGGAGGTGGCCTGCAGGAGTCGCGGTGCGCCCATCCACGCGCCCCCGAGGATGCCGACCGCGCCGATACCCAGCAGGAGGATGCCGGGCAGGCCGAGTTCGGCGCTGTAGAGGTTCTCCAGTGGCCCGGTCGCCAGTCCGACCTGACTCCCGCCCGAGGAGAAGGCGACGACGCTGCCAAGCACCACGAGGAAGGTCTTGATGCCTCGATCGACGGAGGCCTGTGTGCGACGGCGGATCCACTGGAAGCTGAGGGCGGCGACGGCGAGTGTCGTGACGACGACGCCCAGATCGATCCCTCCAACAGAGGGGACAGACAGGAGTCGCGCGACGAAGCTGGCGATCGACCCCTGATCGACACCCGGCGGCGTCGGAACGATGCTGAGCTGGACGTTGGCGACGATCCCGCCGACGACGGCCGCAAGCAGCGGGACGCCGACGGTCTCGGGGATGTCGTCCCGGCGCAACACTGTCGCCGTCAGATAGGCGAGTCCACCCGAAACGGGCGGGACCAGCACCCAGAACGTCGCGATGCGCTGGTACGTTGCGGTCGCGGGATCGCCTCCCAGCGAAAGCCCGACGCCGATCATCGCGCCGGTCGTCGCGAAGGCGGCGGGGACAGGATAGCCCGAGTAGACCCCGAAGGCCATGAACGTCGTCGCCGTCAGCAGCCCCGCGGTCGCCGCGAGCGACGTGATCGCGACGCCGTCGATGAGGCCGGCCCCGACGGTCTCGGAGATAGCGCCGCCCTGTGTCAGCGCCCCGGCGGCGGCCAGAATCCCGATCAGGAAGGCCGCCCGCATCGTCGAGATGGCGTTGGCACCGATCGCCGGCGCAAAGGGCGGGGAGTTACTGTTGGCACCCAGCGCCCACGCGGTGATTAGTCCCGTCAGCGTCGCCAGCACGACCAGTGCCCAGAATCCGACGCCGGTCATCGATGCCGATCCATTGTCGGCCGTTCGTCGCCGGTCAGGAAAAACGTTCCCCGCATCTGGACTCTCCGGACCGTAGACTTATCTGAATAGTTGTTCAAACGATAGGGTGATGAGCAACTCCGACGATGGGACGACGGTCGAGGAACTGGACGCGGACGACCAGCGCAGTCTCGTCCGCGAGCGGTACGCAGACATCGCCGACAGCACCGACGACTGCTGTGGCGACGACGCGGCTGCGAGTGACTGCTGTGACGGGTCGGCCGACGAAGCGACCGACGATCCGGTCGCCGCCGACGTGGCACAGCTGGGCTACGACGAGGACGCGGCGACCATCGACGCCGCCGACCTGAGCCTTGGCTGTGGGAATCCCGGTGCGATCGCCGACCTCTCACCGGGCGAGCGCGTGCTTGATCTGGGGTCGGGCGGCGGGTTCGACTGCTTTCTCGCGGCCCGCGAGGTCGGTCCCGAGGGGCGGGTGATCGGCGTCGACATGACTCCCGAGATGATCGAGCGCGCCCGCGAGAACGCCGCCGACAGCGACTTTGACACCGTCGAATTCCGACTCGGTGAGATCGAACACCTCCCCGTGGCCGACAACAGCGTCGACGCCGTCATCTCGAACTGCGTCGTCAATCTCTCGCCGGACAAGGCGCAGGTGTTCGCCGAGGTCGCTCGCGTCCTCGCCCCCGGCGGGCGCGTCGCCATCTCGGACGTCGTCGAGACCGCGCCGATGCCCGCGGACGTGCGAGCGGACCCGGATTCGGTGTCGGCCTGTATCGCCGGCGCGGCGACGATCGACCGGCTTGAGACGCTACTCGCCGATGCGGGCTTCGTGGACATCGAGATCGAACCGGACGACGACAGCGAGCAGTTCATCCGCGAGTGGGACCCCGAACGCGACCCAAGCGAGTACGTCACGGCGGCGACCATCGAGGCGCGGCTGCCCGAGAACGGGGACGCGTAGAAACGACGCTGCGACGACTACTGCTCGTGGTACGGGGCTTCCCGGACAGTCTCGGCGAGGTCGCGAACCTGCTCGCGTGTGAAGCCGTCGTTTGCTTCGGCGAACAGCTGTTCGACTTCTTCGCGTTCGAGTTTGACGGCGTCGGGCTGTTCGACGGCGTCGACCGTTCGCTCGCGGAGTTCGCGGATCGTCCCGAGCGCGAGCAGGTAGGGCAACGCCGTCGCTTCGAGTAGCCCGCCGCTGTCCTCCTCGGGGACGGTCGCGAGGTAGCGCTGGGCACCGCTGGCGTAGCCTGCGGCCTGATCGACGACGCGATTGACGACGCGGGCGACCGTCGTCGACGCCTCGGGGTCGGCGACGGCCTCGTGGTCGAGTCCTTCCTCGTCGAGCCACTCGCCCGGGAGATAGACGTTGTTCTCTTCGGCCCAGTCGGCTCGGACGTCCTTGGCGATGTTGACGAGCTGGAGCAGCAGTGCGAAGGCGCGGGCGTCCTCGGGATCGGGTGTCGGGTCGTCGGGGTCGGCCTGCACGGCCTGCAGGTGCATGAACAGCTGTCCGACCGTGCCGGCGACGTACCAGCAGTACTCTTCGAGTTCGTCAAGCGATTCGAGGCGCAGTCCCTCGTGTTGCTGGTGGCGGCGCAGGATGTCGGCCATCCCGGTCGCCATCTCCCGGGTGATCGAGCGCATCCCGTTCTGGACGGGACCCGGGAACGACTGCCAGAGACGGACGATGCGGTCGGTCTGGCCCAGTACGGCCCAGTCGTCGCCGCCGTCGGCCGGCGTGTCCGATTCGACGGCAGCGAGGAACTCCTCGACATCCGTCTCGTCGTCCGCCGCCAGCATCGCGTCGAACGTCTCCAGTAGTTCAGCCCGCCGTTGCATCGGGATGGTCGGTTCGTCTTCGATCGTATCCGCGGTCCGACAGAGCAGGTAGCCGGTACAGACCCACTCCGTCATCGGCTCGTCGAGTAGCTCGACACTCAGCGCGAACGTCCGGGAGACCGACTGGACGGCGTCGAACGCCCAACTCCGGTCATCAGCCAGCGTCGCCTGCTGCGGCACTCCGGTCATTGTCAGTATACTCCGGCTCAGTGTACAAAAAACACCGCCCAACGAGACACCGATCAGCCGTGGTCTCGATCTGGCCGACGACGACGTGATCGATGCCGAATATATAATGAATGATTGTGTATGATGCGGCCGGGCCGGCCAGCAGAACAGTGATGTGTGCCCCACTCCCATCTCCGGAGCAAGGATGTCGAACCGCTACAACCACGCCCGCGTCCAGGAGTACTGGCAACACGTCTGGGACCGCGAGGGCGTGTACGAACTCGACGACGACGCGATCGAGGGCGGCGCGGGGACCTACGTGCTGGGGATGTTTCCCTACACCTCGGGTTCGCTGCACATGGGCCACATCCGCAACTACGCGATCACGGATGCAATCGCCCGTTACCGGCGGATGTCGGGCGAAGACGTGCTCCATCCGATGGGGTGGGACGCGTTCGGCCTGCCCGCCGAGAACGCGGCCTACGACCGCGACACCGATCCCGAGTCGTGGACTCGCACCTGCATCGAGCAGATGCGTGACGAACTCGAACGGATGGGCTTTGGCTACGACTGGTCCCGAGAGATCACGACCTGCAATCCCGACTACTACCGCTGGAATCAGTGGCTCTTTACGCGCTTCTACGAGGAAGGACTGGTCGAGTACACCGGCGCACAGGTCAACTGGTGTCCCGACTGCGAGACGGTGCTGGCCGACGCACAGGTCGAACAGCCCGGTGAGACCATCGACACCGGCCAGCGTAACGACGCACCCGGCCACGCCAGCGGCGAGGGGTCCTGCTGGCGCTGTGGCACGGGCGTCGAGACGCGCGAACTCGACCAGTGGTTCTTCACGATCACGGACTACGCCGACGAACTGGTCGACGGACTGGACGAGCTGACGGAGTGGCCCGACAGCGTCCGCGAGATCCAGCGCAACTGGATCGGCCGTCAGGAGGGGGCCGAGATCACCTTCGCGATCGAAGGCGACGCCGTCGGTGCGGACGAGACGGTCGACGTGTTCACGACCCGGCCGGACACTGTCTTCGGCGCGACCTACCTCGCAGTCGCGCCCGGACACCGCCTCGCCCGAGTGGCCGACGTGGCACTGCCCGAGGACGCCGACGGCACGGCCGGCGTCGACACCGGTCTCACGGCGACCAACCCCCTCACCGGCACGGAGATCCCGATCTACGTCGCCAGCTACGTCCTCGACGACGTGGCGACGGGCGCGGTCATGGGCGTGCCCGCCCACAACGAGCGCGATCACGCCTTCGCTGAAGCCCAGGACTTGCCAGTTGAGCAGGTCGTCGCACCGCTGGACAGCGCTGGTGAGACGGAACTACCCGTCACCGACGACGGGATGGTCACCGCCGACGGCGAGTACGAGGGTCTCGCCAGTTCTGCGGCCCGCGAGCGCCTGCTCGATCACGACGCCGTCGAGTCAGCGACGACCTATCGGCTCCGGGACTGGCTCATCTCCCGCCAGCGCTACTGGGGCACCCCGATCCCCATCGTCCACTGCGACGACTGCGGACACGTCCCCGTTCCCGACGAGGACTTACCGGTCGAACTCCCCGAGTACGTCAAGACCACGGGAAATCCCATCGCTGCCAGCGACGAGTTCGTCGAGACGACCTGTCCCGACTGCGGACAGCCAGCGGAACGTGAGACGGACACGATGGACACCTTCGTCGACTCCTCGTGGTACTTCCTGCGCTATCTGAACCCCGACCTCGCCGACGCACCCTTCGACAGCGACGTGGCCGACGACTGGCTCCCCGTCGACGTGTACGTCGGCGGCGACGAGCATGCTGTCCTCCACCTCCTCTATATCCGCTTTTTCACTCGCGCGCTGGCCGACCTCGGACTCCTCGACCAGCGCGAACCGGTCGAGCGACTGGTCAATCAGGGCACGGTGCTGCACAGCGGCGAGAAGATGTCGAAATCGAAGGGCAACGACGTGGCCCCCCACGAGTACGGCGCGGAGACCACGCGGCTGTTCGTCCTCTCGGCCGCGCATCCCGGGCAGGACTTCGAGTGGACCGCCACCGACGTAAGCAACGCCTACGAGTTCCAGCAGGAGGTGTACGGGATGGTCGCCGACTTTGCTGACGGGGGGCAGGGGACGCGACCACAGGGAGCGTCCCGGAACGAGCGAGCGCGAGCGGAGCGACACGCGAGCCACGAGGGCGAACGCAGTGAGTCCTCGGGACGAGCGAGCGGGGAGGCACGACCCGCGAGCCGCACCGAGAGCACGCCCCACGACGCCTACCTCGAACGCGAGATCGACCGCACCATCGCCGCCGTCACCGACGAGTACGAGCGCTTTCGCTTCCATCGCGTCGTCACCGAGATCCAGCAGTTCGCCCAGTTGCTCCGGCGCTATCGCGAGTACGAGACGCCCTATCGCTTCGCCTACAGCCGAGGGCTGCGTGTCCTCTCGAAACTGCTTGCCCCCCTCGCTCCCTATCTCGCCGAAGAACTCTGGTCGGCCCTCGACGGCGAGGGGCTGATCGCTGCCGCCGACTGGCCCGTGCCACTCCAGTCGATCCCGGAGTACCGCGTCGAGCGCGAACTCGTGCGGACGACGCTCGCGGACGTGCGCGAGATCACCGACGTGGTCGACATCACCGATCCCGACGAGATCGAACTGGTCGTCGCGCCCGCGTGGAGCTACCGGGCCTACGAACTCGGGAGCGAGGTCGCCGGCGAGGCCGACCAGCGGGAGGCCTCGGAACGAGCGAGCGGTGAAGCCGCGAGCCCCGACGGCCCCGTCGTCGGGACTGTCATGGAAGACGACGACGTGCCCGGGACCGAGGCGGCCGCCGACTACGCCGCCGATCTGGCCGACCGGTCCGGTGGATTCGAGCCAGTGCTCTCGCCCGAGCGCGAGCGGACCGTCCTCGAACAGGCGACGTGGCTCTTCACCGACGAGTTCGGGGCCGACGTGACCGTCCGGCAGGCCGATCCCGACGGCGAGCACGCCCGGACGGCCCGGCCGAACAAGCCCGCTATCCACATCAGCTAGCGCGTTTCAGACCGTCTGTGTCCCGCCTCCGCACCGTGGCGGTTTCGCCCACCATCTGTTGTTGCACCTATAAGTTCGTGGCGAGCGTATCGGCTACTATGGCATTCGACAACGTCACCCTGTTCGAGATCAACCTCCGAGAACTCCCCTTCGGCGGCGAGACGGCCCCAGACAGCGACACCGAGTCCATCGAGGTCACCGAGGAATCGGCGGACGACAGTTCGTCCGGCGGCCGCGGCCGGCGCGTCGTCGGTCTCCTGTTCGCTGCTGCCGCCCTCGCTGTCGTCGCCCGTCAGGTCGCCAAGCGCCGCGGGAGTGGGGACGAGTCCTTCGAGACCGAAGACGTCGAACCCGGCGTCGAGCGCGTCGACGCCTGATCGCCCACGACCTTTTATGATCGTCCGTCGAAGCCACAGCCATGCCTCGCCTCGCTGAGACGCACTTCACCAATCGCTACCGGGTCCAGCCCAATCACGCCAACAACTACGAGACCGCCCACGGCGGGATCGTGATGAAGTGGCTCGACGAGATCGGTGCGATGTCGGCGATGCGCTTTGCGGGCAATCCCTGCGTCACGGCCCGGATGGACGGCCTGAACTTCCGGCGGCCGATCCCCGTCGGCGAGACGGCGCTGACGGAGGCCTACGTCTACGACGCTGGCCGGACGAGCGTCCGAGTCCGTGTCCGGGCCGAACGCGAGAACCCCACGACCGGTGAGACGGAGGTCACGACGGAGGGCCACTTCGTCTTCGTCGCGCTCGCCGACGGCGAACCGACGCCGGTCCCCGAGCTAACCGTCGAGACCGACGCCGAGCGGGAACTGCGCGACGCCGCGCTGAACGATGCTGCGACGGACACCGAGGACGCTGCCGGTCGGTAATCTCTGGGCCGTGGGGCTGTCAGTCGCCGCGGTGTTCTCTGTGTGCCCGATCCGCCGATCCCAGTAGCGTCGCCCGGTCTGGGTGGAAGGAAAGATGTGCGTCACAGCCACAGTCGGAACTGCCAAAGTCACGGATGCGACTGCCGGCCAGTTCGTCTGCGACGGCACACTCGATGTCGACGCCGGGCGACTGCACCACCTGATCGATCCGGGTGTCGGGCGCGCCCAGTAGATAGTCGACGTGCCAGTGGCGCGCGTCGTGCTCGCCGGCGGCGACGCGCTCGTGGCGCTCGACCCGGCTGAAGCCGCCGGGACCCAGCGCGCTCCCGGTGTAGGCGTACCAGCCCTGCGGGAACGCCAGCGACCCGAGCGCGCCCACCTCGATCCGCCCGTCGCCGGTGCGCTCGATCAGGAGCGTGTACGTCCCGCCGTCGGCGCGGCCGTCCGACGAGGATCGCGAGCCGTCTGCTCGCTCACCGCCGTCGTCGTCGCTCATCGTGACCGCCGACCCACCACGATCACGCGCGCTGTGGGTCGGCCGCGAACTCGTCGTAGCCCGCCAGCCGATACTCACGGGAGTCAGTGCAGTCCTCGGTGGCCGCCGCGAGGTCGCCCACGAGCCAGTCGTAGGCGTGTGTGAAATCGTCGTGCGGCGCCTCGCCGAGGCGCGCTTCGACATCGTCGGCCGTCAGTGCCTCGTCGTGGTCCTCGCGGAAGGCCGAAAGCTTCTCTGCGGCGTCGGCCGCCGTCGCTTCGTCCGCGCCTGCCGCTTCGAACGCTGCCTGCACGCTGTGGTGAAAGTCGGACATACCAGAGTGGTCGGCGCGCGCCCCCGTATGCGTTCTGGATCATCACGACCGGGACGAAGACTTCTACTGCCGGCTGTCACTGTTTCGAGAGAGTTGCGACCCCATTGTCGCGATATTCTTGACAGACGGACAGCCGGCAGTATTACCACGACGACGCGCCAACCAAGCGCCGATGGAGGTCGCGATCATCACGGTGGGCGACGAACTGCTCGCGGGCGAGACCGAGAACACGAACGCGACGTGGCTGGCCCGCCAGCTGGCAGAGCGTGGCGTGACGGTCACGCGCTCGCTGACGATCCCGGACGAGCGCGATCTGATCGCCGAGTACGTCCGCGACTGGGCGTCAGCCTTCGACGCCGTCATCGTCACGGGCGGGCTGGGCGATACGCCCGACGACGTGACCCTCGAAGCGGTGGCCGACGCGTTCGACCGCGAGATGGCCGTCCAGCCCGCCGTCCGCGAGTACGTCGCCGAGAAGGCCAGACAGTACCGCGAAGCCAATCCCGAGCGCTACGAGACCCACGACTTCGACCTGAATCTGGACGAGACTGCGGCGCTGCCCGAGGGTGCGCGCCCGCTCCAGACCGAGACCAGCTTCAACCCCGGCTGTGTGCTGGCAAACGTCTACGTTTTCCCGGGCTTTCCCGAGGAACTGCGCGTGATGTTCGAGTCGGTGGCCGACGATTTCGGCGGTGATGCCGTCTCGGAGTCCGTGCCGACCGTGACCCCCGAGGGTGCATTGAAGGACGTGCTCGCAGGCGTCCGGGAGCGGTTCGACGTGGCCGTCGGCAGCTATCCCGTCCACGGCGGCGAGCCGGGCCGGGTGAAAGTGACGGGGACGGACCCGGACGAGGTGGCTGGGGCTGCCGAGTGGGTGCGACGGCGTGTCGACGAGCCGGAGTAGCTACAGAAACTCGAATAGCCCGGCCTCGTTGAGGTAGTAAAACGACACCGCGAGCCACCCCTCGAAGACGAGGGTGCCCAGTGCCGACAGCGCGGCGAAGCGGCGCGCGTTCATCTCGGCGACGCCGGCGGGCACCGTCAGCATCCCGCGGGTAAAGAGCAAGGCGTTGCTGATCGGGACGGCAGCCTGCCCCCAGCGGTCGAACCAGCTGTCGAAGCGGTCCAGTTTGTCCTCGCTGACACGGAACCACGGCTTCTGGAGGAGCCACTCGCGCCCGCCACGCTGTGCCAGCACGAAGAGGGTCGTCTGGCCGGCGGTCGCGCCGACGACGGCGATGGCGAAGATGGCGGCGATCATCCCCCAGTCGTACCCGCCGCCGCCGGTCGCCAGCGTGCCGATGGCGGCCGGGACGAGGACTTCGCTGGGGGCGAAATACAGCAACATCGCGCCTTCGAGGACGAAGATCACCAGCAACGCCGCCAGCCCGTAGTCGTCGATCAACTGCCGGGCCAGTTCTTCGTCGCCGACGACGAACAGGGTGATGCCGGCGACCGCGAGCGCGACGAACGAGAGGGCGACGACGAGCAGGCCGTAATCTTCGGCCCACGTGCGAACGCGAGACCGGTGCTGAGACTTCAGGGACGCCATTCGGTCGATACCGACGCCTGTCTGACCCAAAGACCTTCCGCTCGCCCCGCGAAGACGCGTTCGTGACCGACAGCGTCGACAACACGTGGGACTCGGAGCGATACGACGACGAGACCGGTTTCGTCGCCGACTACGGCGAGTCGGTCGTCTCTTTGCTCACACCTGCTCCCGGCGAGACCGTCCTCGATCTGGGCTGTGGCACCGGACAGTTGACGGCCGACATCGCCGACCGCGTCGGCGAGAACGGGACCGTCGTGGGCATCGACCAGTCGGCGGCGATGGTCGAGCAGGCCCGCGATTCCCATCCCGACGTTCGGTTCGAACAGGCCGACGCCACCGGCTTCGACCCCGCCCGACTGCTCGACGACGGCAAGCACTTCGATGCCGTGTTCTCGAACGCGGCGCTGCACTGGATCACGGACCAGCACGCCGTCACCGGGTGGGTCGCCGACGCGCTCGGTCCCGGCGGCCGCTTCGTCGCGGAACTGGGCGGCGCGGGCAACGTTGCGACCATCGTCGCGGCGGTGCTGGTCGAACTGCACGACCGTGGCTACGACGCCGACAATCCGTGGTACTTTCCGACTGTCGGCGAGCACGCCAGCCTGCTCGAAACGCACGGCTTCGAGGTTCGCCACGCGACGCTGTTCGACCGGCCGACCGCCCTCGACGGTCCCGACGGACTGGCGAACTGGCTCGACGTGTTCGGGGATTCGCTCTTCGCGCCGCTGGCCGACGACGAACGCGAAACAGTCGTCGCAGCCGTCGAAGATCGCCTTCGAGGGGACCTGTACGATCCCGACACGGAGACGTGGACCGCGGACTACCGACGGCTTCGATTCGTCGCCGTGCCGGCGTGACGACGCCAGCCCTTTGTCCTCGCACACCCTCGATCCGCCATGACCGATCAGAACGTCCTCGGGGCGGACCTCGAACCGTGTAGCACCGACCCCGAAACCGGCTTCGAGCGGGACGGCTGCTGTGGGACCCATCCCCGGGACCGTGGCCGCCACGAACTGTGTGCCGTGATGACCGAGGAGTTCCTGCAGTTTAGCAAGGAACGCGGGAACGATCTGGTGACGCCACGACCCGACTTTCAGTTTCCGGGACTCGAACCGGGCGACCGCTGGTGTCTCTGTCTTGGCCGCTGGGTCGAGGCACTGGAGGCGACCCGCCGGGACAGACTGCCCGAGACCACGGTGCCGCCGGTCGTGCTGGCGGCGACGAACGAAGCGGTGCTTGACTCGGTCGAACTGGAGACGCTGGAAGCCCACGCGTACGACGCCTGACCACGGTACTCACTCGCCCACGCCGGCTCTGGAGTCGACGACCGACGAGCGGTCGTCGGATGCGCCGGCGGGATCAGTCGTCCGACGGCCGACAGTCACACTCACTACACTCGCGTTCGACTGCCCCGCCGTCGGCCGCTTCACCCGCCGATTCCACGCTGCTATCGGGCGCTTCCTCGACCACCAGATCGTCGTCCTCGTCGACGACGTTCTCGGTCCAGGTGCCCCAGCGGAACCACGCGGCCACGAGCAGGGCGGAGCCGACGTGCATCAGTGCAATCGCCCACCAGACGCCGGTCGTCTGCATGTCGAAGTACTGCACGAGGACGTAGGCCGGTACTACCTGCATCCCCCAGACGGAGGTCATCGAGAAGATCATCGCCGCCCGCGTCGAGCCAGCGCCGTTGAACGCGCCCTTGATGACGTGGAACACGCCCATCAGCGCGAAGGTGGGGGCGACGATCCACATGTACTCCGCGCCGATGTCGACGACTTGGGCAGCCCCCTCACCCTGGATGAACGCACCGACGATGGGGCGGGCGAAGTAGATGGCGAGGCCGCTGACGACGACGTAGACGGTGATCAGCATCGCCAGCGCGAGATGGACGCTCTTGCGCGCCCGACCGGCCCGGTCCGCACCGAGGTTCTGGCCGACGGCAGTCTCGACGGCCATCCCCATCCCGACCGCCGGCAGGAAGACGAAGGAGGTCAAGCGGGCCGTGATGCCGAAGGCGGCGACGGCGGTCGAGCCGATGATGGCGACGACGGCCGTCATCGCCGTGTAGGAGAGCGCGCCGGAACTCTGCTCGATGCTGGCGGGATAGCCCACGGAGACGATCTTCCGGATCGTCTCCATCTCGATCCGCAGGTCACCGAGTGAGAGATTCAGCCCCAGATAGCCAGAAAAGAGCAGAGCGACCCCCGGAATCGTCGCCAGCGCCCGCGAGATGATCGTCGCGACCGCCGCGCCCTGGACGCCCATGCCGGTAAAGCCGGTTTCGGCCAGCAGCGACGCCTCGACGCCCTCCAGCGAGAGGAGCGAAAAGAGGAGATTGTCCTGAAAGCCGAAGATGAAGATGGGATCGAGAACGATGTTGACGGCGACGCTGACCGCCATCAGGTACATCGGCGTCTTGGTGTCGCCCCACCCGCGAAGCAGCGACTGGAAGACGAAGAAGCCGAACATGAACCAGACGCCGACGAAGATCACGCGCATGTAGTCGACGGAGTAGGCAAACACCGACGAGCCCGGTTCGGCCCCGATCAGGCGCAGGAAGGTCGGCGTCATGACGTAGCCGATCGCACCCAGGACGAGCGAGAACAGCGTCACGAACGCCAGCGTCTGGCCGGCGACCTCGTTGACCCGATCGAGCCTGTCTGCGCCCTTGTTCTGGGCGACCAGCACACTGCCCGCCAGTGTCAGGCCGCCGCCGAGACTGATCAGGACGAACACGGGCGGCCACGAAAAGGACAGCGCGCTGACGGCGTCCTGTCCGAGGCGGCCGACCCAGAAGGTGTCGACGAGGTTGTACAGCACCTGCAGGAGCTGTGTGAACACGATCGGGGCCGCAAGCGCCAGCAGCGGGCGCAGCAGTGACCCCTCTGTAAGATCGCGTTCTGCCCGCTTCTCGCTCACGCTGTTTGCCCCACAGTCTCGTCGTCGACGACCAGTCGCTCCAGCAGGAGGTCCGTGATCCCCGCCAGTGCCATCTCGGTCGGCGCGTCCTCGCCGAGAATCACGTCGTGGGACTGTGCGCCCTCGATGGCCGAGCGAAAGAGGGCGGCGAACTGTTCGGGATCGACATCCGAACGGAACTGTCCCTGTTCGATCCCCGCCCGGACGATGTCGGCGATGCGCTCGCGGATGTGCTGGTCGTTGCGCACCAACTGTTCGCGCAGCGCCTCGTCGTAGGGTGCCTGTGCGCGCAGGCCGAGCAGCGCCATGTGCACGTCGTCTGGGCCGTCTTCGTCGTCCGCGCCGACGACGATTTCGGCCATCCACAGGAGCTGTTCCAGTGGATCGTCGTCGCTGTCCTCGTCGAACTCTTCGAGGAAGTTCTCCAGCAAGTGCTCCATGAACGTGACGATCAGGTCCTCTTTCGAGTCGTAGTGGTAGTGCAACAGCGACTTGCTCTTGGGAAACTCGTCGGCGATCGACTGCATCGTCAGATCCGCATAGCCGTGCTTGCAGAGGGCCGCAAACGTCGCATCCATGATGTCGTCGTCGGTGGTCATTGTTGACTGACTATCCAGTCAGCGACAAAGAAACTGTCGCTCCCCGAACGGCGTGAAATAATCTCCCTCGACCGCGCTGACCGCCGCTCTCGCACGAACGTGGCCTTAAATATCCCGAGACCGACCGGACGAGTAATGGTAGTCTCGAACGAGAAGGGCGACCGCCGCGAGCGCGAACTGGTCAACGCGCTCGACGAGGCCGGGTTCGCCGTGATGCGCGCACCGGCCAGCGGGTCGGCGACCGAACGGGAGTTACCGGACGTACTGGCCGGCGACGGTGAAACGTTCTACGCCATCGAAGCCAAATCGAGCGCCGGCGATCCCATCTATCTCGACGGCGAAGAGATCGAAGCACTGCTCTTTTTCTCGCGGAACTTCGGGGCCAAGCCCCGCATCGGCGTGCGCTTCGACCGCGAGGACTGGTTTTTCTTTCATCCGGGCGATCTGTACACGACCGATGGTGGCAACTACCGGGTCAAAAAAGAGAAAGCTATCGCTGACGGCACGGACTTCGACGAGTTCGTCGGCCACAGCGAGAAAGTGACACTGGACGAGATCGGCGGCAGCGACGACGGTCCCGATCAGGCCACACTCGACATCCTCAACGCCCTCGACCGGGGCGACCTGAGCGTCGAGGACGCCGCCGAGATGCTATAGCCGATGGTCTCGCTCGCGTTCGATTTCGTCTGTCGCCCCGCAGTCTCCGGGATTACGGAAGTTCGAGGAGAAAGCCCCGCTCTTCAGGGCGAGGATGAATCCGACAACAGGGCGACAACCGCCGGTATTAAGCGATCGTGTTTAGTTAAGCGTGAAAAGTGAGGCGGGAGAATTTCTTGCTGGTCTATGGCAGAAATCACCCGCCTCAGTGGTCATAGAGAGTGGATTGATTTGGATTTTGTGGAGCGCGAGCGGACACCCGAGTGGATAATGGCGCAGGGTATTCAATGGCATATTGCGGGGCTGTCGCTGTCGAATACCGCTGATTTACTCGAAGATCTGGGTGTCCAACGCAGTCGGAAAGCGATCCACGATTGGGTACAAAAAGCCGATCTACAGCCAGAATCAGGTCGATCGCCGAATCAGATCGCGCTTGACGAGACAGTGATTCGAATCAACGACCAGCAATTCTGGCTGTATGCCGCCGCAGATCCCGCCACAAACGACCTGCTTCACGTTCGCCTCTTCTCGACAACGACGACTGCCCTCACCGAAATCTTCCTGCGCGAACTCCAGCAAAAACACGATGTCGAAACCGCCGAATTTCTCGTCGATGGCGCGCAACATCTCCAAACTGCGCTTCAACGAGCTGGCCTCCGATTTCAGATGTGTCGCGCTGGAAATCGGAATGCTGTCGAACGGATTTTCCGAGAACTGAAGCGCCGAACCTCGTCGTTTTCGAACTGCTTCAGCCACGTCGAACCCGACACAGCCGAATCGTGGCTCCAAGCCTTCGCCTGCTGGCACAATGCTCCAAACTAAACACGATCTATTAAGCTCCCTGACAGCGTATGTCGCGGTAAGCACAACGGGCAAAAACTGGCGGTTGGATTGGGGTCCGCCCGGACGACGAAGGCCATCACACCGTTCCCGAGAGGGCGTCTCCGAGGCTGTGGTGACACGGCAAGCAAAAAGCGACCCTCGCCCGCTTGTGCCTGCCCACCGTGGCACGAAGGGCAGGCAGGCCGATGGCACGGCCCGTGCCCGGACGCGGGGCAACCTGCGACCGGGAGCATCCCCGCCGTCTTTCCGAGGCGAACGGGATGCACGGTGCAAGCGGATACCGCGTCCGAATGGACGCCGAACACGCCACACCCCTCGCGGGGCCGACGCATCGCGCACGAACCCGGTATCGCCTCGCCGGACCCCATTCGGCAGGCGAGAAGTTGCCAGCGGGGACACGGGGTCGGCCCGCTGTCCCGCGTTGGAATCCTCGCGCTTCAGCGCGGGGAGGATGTCAATCCTGTACGTCGAAATCGGCGATCTCCTTGCCTTCGCGGACGAGACCGTTGCAGACGTAGAATTTCTCCAAACGATCCAGTCGGTCCCAGTCCAGTCCGTCCGGTGGCGACTCCTCGAAGGCCCGGAACTGCTCGAAGACGCCGTCGTGGACGAACCGTGCGAACTCGCCACAGCGGTCGCAGGTCCGCTCCAGATGGGACACGTCGAAGGTGCGCGTGACCGTCCCGTCGAGACACTCGACACATCGGTAGGCCTGCTCGGTCATGTTCGTCGCTACGACTGCACCACGGTTGATACTGCCGGCTGTACCTTCGTGAAGATCTTCGCCACCCGGGGTGGCGAAATCGTTCACAGATGTACAGCCGGTAGTATGAGACCTCCGTTACCAGTCGTAGTCCTCGTGGACTGCCCGGCCCGCCTCGTGACACACTGGGCCGGTCACCTCGGTGATCCCGTCCAGAATCGCGCCCGACCGGACCGTTGACTCGCCGCCGGTCAGGGCGGCAATCTCGTCGCCGCCGACGCTGTAGACGATGCGAGCAAGCCCAGCGTTGCGCAGCCCACCGGCACACATCGGACACGGCTCCGTGCTCGTGTACATCACCGTCTCGGCGCGCTCGTTCGGATCGAGTTCGCGGACGGCCCACAGCGCCAGATCCAGTTCCGGGTGTCGGCGGATGTCGTCCTCGGTGACGATCCGGTTCGACGCCTCGGCGACGATCTCGTCGTTGCGGACCAGCACCGTCCCGAAGGGTTCGTCGCCCCGATCGGCCGCCTCGCGGGCCAGTTCGATCGCGCGCTGGACGTGTCGCTCGTCGTCGAACGCGTCGAGGTCGGTCTCGGTCATACGTCCCGGTCGGGTGCGAGAGACAAAGAAGCCACCTCCACGACACACCTTTTTGAGCGAAGACGGGACCAGCGGGGACCATGCACACCTTCCGGGAGGTCGAGACGGCGGCGTACTGCCCGCGAAAGCTCTACTACCGGCGACGCGACGGGCCGCCGGACGTGCCCGCGGGCGTCGGCGACGTGCGGGAACTGGCCTTCGAGTACGACGAACTCCGTTCGACCGACGCCGCCCTGCTCGCCGCGCCCATCGACGTGTCGCCGGGGACCTATCGCGAACGACTCGGTCGACTCGCCCGTCGGTTCGAGTACTGGGACGCGCTGGTCGAGCCACCACAGCGGGACGTGCTTCTGACCGGCCGGGAGTGTCGCGGGATTGCCCACAAAGTGCTGGAGGACCCGCTCCTCCCCGTGCTCGTCTTCGCCGGTGACCCGCCCGACGAGGGCGTCTGGGAACCCCAGACCGTTCGCCTCGTCGCAGCCGCGAAGGCCCTCTCGTGGGAGCGCGAGACGCCCGTCGAGCGCGCCGTCGCGGAGTACCCCGCCCACGGTGTCGTCCGCGAGATCGACCTGACGACGCGTCGGAAAGCCGCCTACAGGACGGCCGTCCGGGTCGCAGACACCGTCGACGGCCCGCCGTCACGGATCGATTCGGACGCGAAGTGTTCGCCCTGCGAGTACCGCGAGGACTGCGGGACGCGGACCCGATCGCTGGCGAGTATGCTCGGGGACTGATCGCCGCTGGCGCGGTCAGTGCTCGGCCAGCCACGCGCGGATCGCGTCACCCTCGGCACCCTCGCGGACGATCTCACCGGCGCTGACATCGACGACGGTCGACTCGGTGCCGGCCGTCCGCCCGCCGTCGAGGACCACGGCGACGGCGTCGCGGACCGATTCGCCGATCTCGTCGACTTCGAGTGCGCTTGGCTCGCCGCTGACGTTGGCACTCGTCGACGTTATCGGGCCGGCCCGTTCGGCCAGTTCGAGCGACCGCTCGTGATCTGGCACCCGGACACCGACGCGATCTTTCCCTGCGGTCAGCACGTCGGGGACCATCTCCCGGCGCGCCACCAGCACCGTCACCGGTCCCGGCAGAAATTCACGCATGAAGGCCAGTTCGCGCTCGGACGGCTCTGTATAGTCGAGCGCGGCGTCGACGCTCGGAACGGCCAGCGAGACGGGCTTCGAGCGGTCCCGACCTTTCACGTCGAAGACGCGCTCGACGGCGTCGGGATCGAGGGCGTCCGCTGCCAGCCCGTAGACGGTCTCGGTCGGGTAGATCACCAGCTTCCCGTCGTCGATGGCGGCGGCCGCGCGGTCGAGGTCGCTCATGGCTGTCGGTCCGTGGCTGGACGAAAAAAGCGTCCCGGTCTACTGGATCGCCGCCTCGACGGCGTCGTAGTCGGGGAAGTCGGGCCACTGCTTGGCGACCCACGCGTACTCGATCGTCCGCTCGTCGTCGAGGACGAAGACGGCCGGGCGTGGCTCGGAGACGCCGGCCATCCCGTCCAGGTCGTGAGCGATGCCGTAGCGCTCGGCGACGCCGTTCGCGGGGTCAGAATACAGCGCGTAGTCGTCGCCCAGCTCGCGCTCGTCGATCAGTCGCTTGTGGGCGTAGGGCGTCGAGATCGACACGCCGACGACGGTCGCGTTCGCGTGCCACTCTCGCTTTCGGACCTCCTTCCAAGTGTAGGTCGCGGGGAAGGCCCCGTCCATCGGGTGAAAGAGGAGGACGGTGGGATCGTCGTCGCGGGCGACCAGATCGGAGAGGGCCACGTCCGACCAGGACTCGTCGGTGACGAGCGGCCGGGTGAAATCTGGGGCCTGCTCGCCTTCCTCGGGATGGTCGGCCGGGCCGAGGTCGACGACGTCGAAATCGAGGTCCATCAGGCCGCCCCTCCCTCACCGTCGCCGTAGGTCCGATCGAGGTAGTCGACGATGTTGGCGCTTTCAGACATCGTGACGCCGTGGGTCTCGTCGACGATGGCCGGGACGGTCCGCTTGCCCGTGAGTCGCTTGACGGCGTCCCGTTCGGAGTGGCGTGGTTCGACGAAGCGGGATTCGTAGTCGAGGTCGTACTCGTGGAGCCGACGGACGACCCGCTCGCAGAACGGACAGGCCTGTAGTCGATAGAGGACGATGTCGGTGTCGCTCATACAGCCACCCATTGGGCCGAGTTGCGGGTAAGCCCTTCGGGGGATTCGAGCGACGAGCGTTTGGTTGGCCTTATGATAACGCTTAATTCGACCCCCCTGCAAACCAGTACGTTGATGGCCCTTGATCCGCCTGTTCGAGCCGAGTCGCTGCCAGTCTCGCCGCTACAGGTCGATATTTACGGGATCGTCGAACTTTCGGACGCCGCCTTCACTGCCATCGGCGTTCTCATCATCCTGGTGTTGATCGCTCTCTCGGCTTTTTTCTCCTCCTCCGAGATTGCCATGTTCTCGCTACCGGCCCACCGCGTCGAGGCGCTGCTCGAAGACGGTGTGCCCGGTTCGCGGACGCTGAAAGAACTCAAGGGCGACCCCCACCGACTGCTCGTGACGATCCTCGTGGGTAACAACCTCGTCAACATCGCGATGTCCTCGATCGCGACGGGGTTGTTCGGTATCTACCTCTCGCAGGGGCAGGCAGTCGTCGCAGCCACGTTCGGAATCACCGCCATCGTCCTGCTCTTTGGCGAGAGCGCGCCCAAGAGCTACGCCGTCGAGAACACCGAGTCGTGGGCGTTGCGGATCGCTCGCCCGCTGAAATTCTCCGAGAAGGTGCTGATCCCGCTGATCGTCCTCTTTGACTACCTGACCCGGATCGTCAACAAAGTCACCGGCGGGCGGTCGGCAATCGAGACCTCCTACGTCACCCGCGAGGAGATTCAGGACATCATCGAGACGGGCGAGCGCGAGGGCGTGCTGGACGAGGAGGAACGCGAGATGCTCCAGCGCACCCTCCGGTTCAACAACACCATCGCCAAGGAGGTGATGACGCCCCGCCTCGATATGGACGCCATCTCGAAGGACTCGACCGTCGAGGAGGCGATCCAGGAGTGTATCCAGAGCGGCCACGCCAGGATTCCGGTCTACGAGGGGAGTCTGGACAACGTCATCGGCGTTGCCCACCTCCGGGATCTGGTGCGAGACCGCGATTACAGCGGTGACCGAAACGTCAATCTCGCCGACGTGATCGAACCGACGCTGCACGTTCCCGAGTCCAAGAACGTCGACGATCTGCTGACCGAGATGCGCAAGGAACGACTCCACATGGTCATCGTCATCGACGAGTTCGGGACCACCGAGGGACTCGTCACGATGGAGGACCTCACCGAGGAGATCGTCGGCGAGATTCTCGAAGGCGAGGAAGAAGAGCCGATCGAGTTCGTCGGCGACGGTGAGGTCGTCGTCAAAGGCGAGGTCAACATCGAGGAGGTCAACGAGGCACTCGAAGTCGAACTCCCCGAAGGCGAGGAGTTCGAGACCATCGCTGGCTTCATCTTCAACCGCGCGGGTCGACTCGTCGAAGAGGGCGAACGCATCGAGTTCGACTCCGTCGAGATCCTCGTCGAGCAGGTCGAGAACACCCGGATCATGAAAGCCCGCCTCCACCGCATCGAGACGGACGACGACGGCGAGAGCGACGACGACGTGCAAGAAGAAGCGACGACCGAGTGACTCCCACTCTTTCTTTCGGTTCTTGCAATCCTCGATGACGTACTTTTGGAATCTGTCGATATTCTCCAAACTGTTCCACGTATATTAGGTGTGTTAATTGGATTCAGGACACTCGAACAAAGATATTTGTGTGGCTGTGACGATCGATCAGTCGTCATGTCCGCCGACAGCTTCGACGACGCCGGCCCAGACCCGTTCGACCCAGCACCGATCTACACGAGTACGCGCGTGTCTCCTGTCGCTGAGGAAAGCCAGTCCAGCGACGATCCGGTCGTCCCGTGGACCCGGACGCCAGAATAGGCGTGTCTCTCGACGCTTCCTGGGTTAGACGAGCGTGACCACCGCGAAGCCGCCGTAGCCCAGTCCGAGCGCGAGCGCCAGCGACGCGATCCACGCCGCGACGGTCTTGCCGATCTTCTCGCCGCTGACCGCGCTCCCGCCGGCGACCGCCCCGCTGCCGATGATCGAAAAGACGATGATCTCGTTGAACGAGACGGGCAAGCCAAAGAACACGGCCGACTGTGCGATGAGGAAGGCCGGAATCAGCGCGGCGATCGACCGGCGTGGACCCAGCGACGAGTAGTCCTGTGCCAGCGCCTTGATCATCCGCGGCGCGCCGGTCCAGGAGCCGGCCAGCAGGCCAATCCCGCCACCCAGCAGGACGACGACGAGTGGCACTGCGACGGTGTCGAGCAGCGGGAGCAGCGGCCCGATCGCCAGCCCGACCTGACTGCCGCCCGCAGAGAAGGCCACGAGACCGCCCATCACCAGCAGGAAGCGCCGCTGGGCGCGTTCGCCGTGTTCGCGTACGTCGTACCAGACTGCCGTTGCGACGATCACCCCGAGGACGAGCGAGGCGACGACGCGGCCGGACAGTCCCGTCGCCGTAGCCCGCGCGACGGCCGCCGACAGCGCGCCGGCACCACCGTCCGGGCCGAGTCCGGTGAACTCGACGTTCGAGAGCAACAGACCGACCACCCCTGCCAGCCCGGCGATCGAGACGCGTTCGGGGACGCCCTCGGCCCGCAGCAGGCGCGCCGTCGCGTAGGCGATCGAACTGCCAACGAACGGGACGGCGACCCAGAGGGCGACGATCTCGCGGTACTTCGGCCACGCTGGCTGGCCCCCCATCGCCAGCCCGACGCCGACGACCGCGCCGGTGACGGTAAACGCCGTCGCGATGGGGTAGCCCGTGAAGATGCCGGCGGCCACGAGGAGGGCTGCGGTGATGAGCGCGACCGTCGCCGCGATCGCCGAGAGACCGCCGCCGTCGGGGAAGACGATCAGCCCGCTTCCGATCGTACCGGTGACGTTCGCCCCTTGCAATACGGCGCCGAGCAAACCGAGGATGCCAACGAAAAAGCCAGCGCGCATCACCGAGATGGCGTTGGCTCCGACCGCCGGCGCGAACGGCGTCGATCCCGACGATCCCGCACCGATCGTCCACGCCATAAACAGGCTCGCGCCAGCGGCGACCACGAGCGTCGCGAGGGTACTCACACCGACCATTCTGTCACCGGGTTTCGGTGGCTGGCGTATGAGACTGTCGGCTGGTGTCTCTCACTCGACGACGTACATGTTCGACGAGTGGTCGTAGTTGCTGGTGTCCTTGTGGAGTGCCCACATACTGAGGTTCCCGACACCCTTGTCCTGGGCGTACTGGGCGACTTCGTCGGAGTCGCTTGGCTCCCACTCGGACTCGGCGACGTTGGGCAGGAAGCCCAGTTTCGCCCAGACCTCCGAGGTCGATTTGTTCGGGTAGATGTTGTTCTCCATCCAGGTGACGGTCTTCTCACAGGCCGTCTTGACACGAGCGGGCGTCGTGTCCCGGTCTGACCAGTCCATCGTCATGATGTTGAGATATCGCAGTTCGACACCGGCCGTGTTGACCGCGTGCTTCGTCCACGTGCGGCCCTTCGCGTGACCGGTGTCCTCGATGCCGTTGGTCTCGGTCGCCGGGACGGTAAAGGAGACCGTCACCTCGGGATGGTCGGACTGGAGTTTCGCGAGTGCGTTGTTGCGCATCTTGTACACCTGCGTGTCCCGACAGCTGGCGTTCTCGTCGTCGATGTCGATGTGGGTCACGCCCAGCGTATCGAGGATTCGCCAGTACTCGTCGGCCAGATCCGTGTAGTCGTAGCTCGAACCGGTGAACGCTTCCGCGATGACGGGGTCTTCCCAGCCACCCACGGAGAGAGACACCTCGATGCCGTTGTCTTTGAGCTTCTGAATCTCGGTGTCGTAGTACGACGCGTCGCGCTGATTGTCACAGCCGCCACAGCCACAGCCCACGACCCAGCCGCCGTCGACGTTGCTGTCCCCATCACCGAGGAATGCGATCGCCACGCGGTCCGTACTGGCTTCGAGCGTGGTGTTGTCCAAGCCGTTCGAGTCCCAGGTCGCCGTGTATGGCGTGAACATCGTGTCCGTGCTGCTGCTCTCGGACTCGGCGGCGCTCGTCGAGGACGAGGTCGTGTTGCTATTGGAGTCGGTGACGGTGATGTCGACGGTGTAGCTGTTGCCCGACCCGTCGTCGCCGGCCGCGACCAGCCGCGTCGTTCCGGTCGCGTCGCTCCCACTGACTGAGATCGAAGCGGAGTCTTCGCTCTCGCTGTCGGTGTCGTCGTTTAGCGAGAGGTCGACGGAACTGAGATCGCCGTCGCTGTCGCCCACGCCCCAGGACACGTCGAACTCGGCGTCGCCGTCGCTGGTCTCGACCTCGCTGGCCGACAGTGAATCGACCGTTGGCGAACTCTCGCTCTCGGACTCGGCGGCGCTCGTCGAGGACGAGGTCGTGTTGCTGTTCGAGTCGGTGACGGTGATGTCGACGGTGTAGCTGTTGCCCGATCCGTCGTCGCCGGCCGCCACGAGCCGCGTCGTTCCGGTCGCGTCACTGCCGCTGACGCTCACCGAAGCAGTGTCCTCTGACGAGCCGTCGCTGTCGTCGGTCAGCGACAGGTCCACCGACGAGAGGTCGCCGTCGCTGTCGCCCACGTCCCAGGACACGTCGAACTCGGCGTCACCGTCGCTGGTCTCGACCTCGCTGGCCGACAGCGAATCGACCGTCGGTGCGGAGCCGCTGGAGCCGCCACAGTCGCCGTCGTGTGACCAGTATGCACTGCTTCGGGACGGCTCTGCGTTCAGCGAATTCAGGTCTGCGACCCACCGACTTTCGATACCGTCGCTGTCGGGATGCTGGACCGTATCGCCCGCGGTGTAACTCACGTCGTTTTGCCAGTCACTTACGTCGCTGCAGTCCACTGCGGCCGCTGTGCCCGTCAGTGCGACACTGGCTGCCGACGCCGCCGACAGCCGTTTCAGGAACTCCCTGCGTGACTTCTCCATGCTCACTGGCCTCCCGCAGTCTGGCGCGTCGGTTCGGTCGTGCTCGCTCGATACGTCTCTGCCGGTCGTCCGTTGCTGTCGCTCACAGCGGACGCTTGTTCCCCGTACATAGTTTCTCACCGTTGTGCGTGTGGTCCCCGCCGACCTGAACTCACACTGTGGTTCGTCCATCCCATGCCGTTGCGGACCACGTTTCACGTAATGCGGATATTATAATTTATAATCATGGGTGACTTTCACAGTCACGATTCGATAATAATTGCCCCACCTAAGAGGAAAAAATACGGACACCTCCGCATATTTGAAGCTACGAATGCCCGGCTAAAAGCGCGTGTCTGCGCCAAGAACTGCAATTGGGTCCACCACTCGTCGAGACCAGCAAGTCGACCGTTTTCGAACCGGTCACGTCGCCGTTCCGGCGTTCTCAGTATCGAAATCTCGGCCTTCGAGGGTGGCGATGCTAACCGTCTGTCGTTCCGGGTCGTCTCCCGACCGACCCTCGCTTTCGCATCCTACCGACGCAAACCCGAAATTTCGCTCGCCGTTGCTCGCTCAGTTCGCTTTCGCATCCTACCGACGCAAACCCGAAATTTCGCTCGCCGTTGCTCGCTCAGTTCGTCTTTGCGTCGGTCTCCTCGTCGCCAAGCTCTTCGTCACTCATCTCCAGCCCTTCCGCTGCGGCGGCGGTGTCGACCTCCTTCTCGGTGTTGACGTGCCAGCGGTCGACCGACTGTTCGAAGTCCGCGAGCCGGTTCGAGACGCGCTCTTTGAGGTCGTCGTCGTTGACGTTGATCTCGAAGATGTACTCCGGGCGGTCGTCGCCGTTGACGCGCTGGAGGTTCGCGCTGACGAGGGCGTTGTCGAAGTAGTACGGTGCGATCTGTGTCATGACGTTCTTGTAGACGGTGTCTTCGACCGTCCTGAGCGCTTTTCGACTGGCCGAGTCCGCAGCGCGGGCGACGTAGTCTAAGCTCTCGCCCCACGACTCGACGGCCTCGTCGGGTTCGTCGATCTGTTCGTAGGAGTCGGCGAGTTTCTCGCCGGCCGTTCGGAGGTCGTCGTCGGGGTCCTTGCCGGCCTGTTCGCCCTTGCCTTCGTCGACGCGGGCCTGCTCGGCCGTCTTCTCGTTGACGTCGTCGTCGAGGCGTTCGTGGCTCTTCGGTCGCCACTCGTCGAACTCTTCGAGGACCTCGTCGTCGACCAATTCGTCGATACTCTCGTCGGCCGCCAGTTCGCGCAGCGCCTGGACGATCCGCTCGCCGTGCTCGACGACGTCGACCCAGCCACCGCGGCGCTTGAATCCTGAGACACTCTCTTCTATGTTTTCCATGGTCGGTGAGAAAGGGTGGGACGCTCGGTACGTTGCGTCGCCATCTGTGTTGACAGGTCTTATCGCTACGACACCATAAGCTTTCGTCGGACGCGTGGTACCGATCCACATCGTTGCACGCTGCTCGCTCCGCCCTGCTGTCGCCGCGTCCGACGCTCACACCGGCAATCGTCGTTCAGTGGCCCACACTGACTGGCATCGCCGGGCCGTCCGTTCACTCGCGCCGTGACGACGCGACGGCCCCGTGATCGACGGAGATGGTCTTGCGCTGTGAGAGTTCCTCGATGGCAGCGTGGCCGCCGACCCGGCCGTGCCCGCTTTGCTTGCCCGAGAAGCCGCCGAAGGGCGTGTGGATCTCCCAGTGGGAACTGGCGGCGTTGACGTTGACGACGCCGGTCTCGATGCGCTCTGCGACCTCGTTCGCCAGCGCGAGGTCGCTCGTGAACACACTCGCGGCCAGTCCGAGGTCGATGCCGTTCGCGATCTCCAGGGCGTGCTCGTAGTCGCTGATCCGGTACAGCGGGACGATGGGACCGAACGACTCCTCGCGGTCGACGACCATCTCGGTCGTGGCCTCGCCCAGGACCGTCGGTTCGTAGTACCGATCCGTCGGGAAGCCGCGGGCGCGCTCGCCGCCGGTGTGCAGTGTCGCCCCGCGTTCGACGGCGTCGCCGACGTGGCGGTCCATCTTCGCGGCCACGGTCTCGTTGTTCAGCGGTCCCATGTCGGTGTCCTCGTCGAGTGGGTCGCCGACTGTGACGGCTTCGGCCCGTTCGAGTACGCCGTCCCTGACGCGCTCGTAGATGTCCGCGTGGACCAGCACGCGCTCGCTGGCCGAGCAGATCTGGCCGGCGTTGCCGAAGGCCCCGGCGACGATGCAGTCGACGGCGGTCTCGATGTCGGCGTCGGCCAGCACGATCACCGGCCCGTTGCCCCCCAGTTCCAGCAGCGTCGGCTTGGTGCCGGCGTCGCGGGCGATGGCTGTGCCCGTCTCGGGACTCCCGGTGAAGCCGATGGCATCGGTGCCGTCGGCGACGACGAGTTCGTTGCCCACGACCGGTCCCTCACCGGTCACGAGGTTCAGCGCGCCGTCGGGGAGAGAATCGACCTGTGAGACGACCGAGACCAGTCCCACGGCGATGGCCGACGTGGTGGGCGCGGGGGTCCAGACGACGGTGTTGCCCACGGCCAGCCCCGGGGCGATGTACTCCGCGGGGATGTTCGCCGGGAAGTTCCACGGCGTAATCGTTCCCAGCACGCCGTGGGGCTGGCGAATCGTTCGGACGCGTTTGTCCGGGTCTGCCGAGGGGAGCACGTCGGTGCGGTCGTGACGGACGCCCTCGGCGGCGTGCTCGAACTCTCTGGCCGTGAGTTCGATCTCGACCTCGGCTTCGGCGATCGGCTTTCCCTGATCGCGGGTCAGCAGTTCGGCCAGCGCGTCGGCCTCACGACGGATCGCGTCAGCGATCGATCGACAGATCGCTGCCCGCTCGAACGGTGTCTTCCCGGCCCACTCGTCGGTCGCGTCGTTCGCCGACGCGATGGCGCGCCGGGCGTCCGCTCGATTGCCGCTGGGGAGCCGCGTGATCGTCTCCCCACTCGCCGGCTCGACGGCTGCGAACGTCTCGCCGGCCTCACTCGCTCCGAATTCGCCGTCGACGAACAGTCCGCGCGCGTCGGCCGGCAGGAGGTGGTTCATAGTCGACCTACGTCCCCGCTCGTCGTAAACATCGGGTTGCCGATTGCCCCCAATCTTGCTGGCGAATGATAGACACTCGTTCGACCGGTAGCTGTAATATTCCTGACCGCTGTTCGCTCATCCGAGCTTATCGCCCGGTACTGCTGAACTGTTCACGATTCGGGTCGTATAACGAAATGGTTCCCCGCGGCACAGCCGCTCGTATGGACGATTCCACAAGACGACGATTCGTCAGGACGACAGCACTCGTAAGTATCGGCGCGCTCGCGGGCTGTGGCGGTGAAGGCGGCGGCGCTGAAGCACCTAACGAGACCAACGAGACCGGCGAGGAGGACGGCGAGGCGGCAGGTGACGAGGCAGAGACGACCGAGGAGTTGTCGTTCGGAGACCCACGCGCGTAGTGTCGGCGTCCCGCGCGTCGGGTCGCTGTGACGCCGCACGCGGCCGGGTGGGCGCGACCAACGCTTAAGCAACGTCCGCCCTTCGCTCCCCGCATGACCATCGAGGACCGCGGCAAGGCACAGCTCGTAACGCACGCACTCGCGCGCGACGAACTGTCTCGACTCCGTGACGTCGAGACCGAACAGGTCGACTTTCGCAAGGGTCTGGTCCGTCTCGGGCGGATCTGTGGGTACGAGATCATCGACGGCCGCATGGAGACCGAGTACGTCGCCATCCAGACCCCGCTGACCGACACGATGGGCGAGCGCGTCAAAGGACTGGAGGACGTGGTGATCGTCAACGTCCTCCGGGCCGCGACACCCTTCGTCGAGGGCCTCCTGAAGGCGTTCCCGCAGGCCCGTCAGGGCGTCATCTCGGCGAGTCGCGACGAGGACGCCGGGATGACCGACGACGGGTCGTTCCCCATCTCCATCGACTACGTGAAACTCCCGGAGATCACGCCCAGCGACACCGTCATCGTCGCCGATCCGATGCTGGCGACGGGATCGACGATGGAAGCCGTTCTCGACGAGATTCTCTCGAACAACCCTGGCCCCGAGCAGTTGCTCGTCCTCTCGGCGGTCGCCGCACCGGCGGGCCTCGTTCGACTCAACGAGGCGGTCCCGGAGGCCGACCTGCTGACCGTCGCCGTCGACGACGAACTCGACGAGGACGGCTACATCGTGCCCGGACTGGGTGACGCCGGTGACCGAGCGTTCCGGACGACCGAATCGTGAGCGTTCCGACCGAATCGCTCGAAGCCGGGCTTGACTATGCGAGCGGACACGTCGACCGCGAGGGGACGGTCGCGGCCGTCGACGTGGGCCGGGACCACATCCACGACGAGCCGCTGCTGATCACGACCTGGGACGGCGATACGTGGGGACCTGCTGGTCCATTCGTGCAATCCGTCTACGAACCGGAACACATCGCTCGCACCTACACGCCCGAAGAGAACGTTCGTGTGACGTTCCTCGACGAGCCAGTCGACGACTCCATCGAGACCGTCGGCGACTGGCGGGGGGCGTCGTTCGTCGTCGACCGGTCGCTCCGCGCGCAACTCCGAGAGACAGCCGAGTGGTACGTCCCGGACGACGAGGCGGTCGAGCAACTCATGGTGTTGCTCGCATGACGGTCCCCGACGGCTCCCTACGATCGGGACTGGACTACGTCACCGCGTACCTCGATCACGAGGGCACCGTCACCCTCGTCGATGTGGGCCGGGATCACATCCACGACGCGCCGTTGCTGGTCACGACCTGGGACGCCGAGACAGCCCCGGAAGACGGGCCGTTCGTCCACGCAGTGTTCGGTCCCGAACACATGGCCCGGCGGTACACGCCCGAGGAGAACGTTCGGGTGACGTACCTCCACGAGCCGACACCGACGCCCGACGCGTCGCTTGGCGACTGGAAGGGCGTCGAGTTCGTCGTCGACCGGTCGCTCCGTACCCGACTTCGGGAGACCGTCGAGTGGTACGACCACGACGACGCGGGCGTCGACCGAGTCCCGGAGGTGCTGGCATGACGGTCCCGAGCGACTCGCTTCGCGGTGGTCTCGACTACATTACCGGTCACGTCGAGCAGTCGGGAACGGTCACCGCCATCGATGTGGGCCGGGACCACATCCACGACGACCCGCTCCTGATCACGACCTACGACGCCGACACGTACCCCGAGGACGGCCCCTTCGCCGATCAGGTCTTCTCCTACCGATACCTGGCACACGACTTCTCGCCCGAGGAGAACATCCGGGTCATGTACGTCCACGAACCGAGTCCCGACCCCGATGCGTCCATCGGCGAGTGGAGCGGCGTCGACTTCGTCGTCGACCGGTCGCTTCGCGAACAGTTCCGTACACGCACAGCGTGGTACGATCACGACGACGCTGCCGTCGACCGACTCCGAACCCTGCTCGGCAGTTCGGGCCGCGCACTCGACACCTAATCGGCTGTGCCGCTCTCGCAACGCCTAAGTGGCGCGCCCGTTCACGAAGGAACACCACGCAGTCTTTTCGACGATCCACGAACCCCTTCGCTTCGGGTGGAAATATGCCGCACGTGGACGTGATGCTATCTCCACCCGAAGGGTTTCGTTCCTCTCGAAACAGTCCACGTGCCTCCGAATCTAGTCGGTTGACGAACCGTCGATGTTCGCCCGGCCGCTGGTCGCGCTGGCGATGCGCTCGCGGAGCGCGGCGGCCTCGGCGACGGGGACGCGTACGTCGAAGCTGACCCGTTCTTCGTAAGTCGCGTCGAACTCGACGCCGGCGCTCTCGACGATGCCCCGGACGGTGCCCGAGTCGTCGTACGCGACCGTGATCCCGAACTGTTCGTGTGGGCGTTCGGTGACGACGCCGGCGTCGTCGACGGCGTCTTTGACGGCTCGGGAGTACGATCGTGCGAGTCCGCCGACACCGAGGTTCGTCCCGCCGTAGTACCGCGTGACGACGGCGACGACGTTCTCGATATTGCGCTGCTTTAGGACGTTCAGGGCTGGCTTACCGGCGCTCCCGCTGGGTTCGGCGTCGTCGCTGGCGTATTCGCGCAGTGGGTCGGCCCGCACGCGGTAGGCCGGGACGTTGTGGGTCGCGTCGGCGTACTCTGTGCGTACTGCGTCGACGAACGACTCCGCGTCCGCCACGGTGTGGGCCGGCCGGACGTGGCCGATGAACTCGGAGCCCTGCACTTCGAAGGCCGCTTCACCTCGGCCCGCGACGGTGTCGTACGCCTCCTCTGTCACACGACGATTTCGCCCGGGGTCGGAATAGGAGTTGTCTTTCTCGCCACGTCCATCTGGTCACTCCCGGCGTCCCCAGATCCGCTTTTCGGGGATTCGGACCGTCATGCCGTCTTCGACTCGAATCTGGCAGGAGAGGCGCGGATAGCCAAAGCGGTCGGCCAGTCGGTCGTGCCAGTGGTCGGCGTCGGGCGGCGTTTCGAGTCGAACGCCACAGGTCGCACACAGCCCGCGGCCGCCGCAGTTAGTGACTGCGAGGCGGCTGTGGGGAGATAGTCCGGCGTCCAGCAGCACGTCTCGGAGGACTGCCCCTGCTTTGCAGTCGAGTTCGTGGGTCGCGCCGTCGGGCGTCTCGACGGTGATCGTCGCCGTCACCGTTGGCCCTCCCTCTGTCGGTCAGGTCGACCACGGAGGACGAGCACGAACGGCAACAGCGAGATGCACGCCTGAGAGGCGATACGCCCGGCCACGAACGTGATCCGCTCGGTGTCGACCGCGCGCAGGAACCGCCCGACATCGCGATAGCGACTCATCGTCCGTCGTTTGGCGACCAGCGGCAAAAAGCTACACGCGCTGGCTGTGCGTGTCCCCAAACTCGGCGTCGCCGTACTTCAGCCCGTAGCCGAACAGTCGGTCGAAGCCGATGTGGGCCACCCAGATCAGCCCGACGGCGACGGCGAGTCCTGTCGCGGTGTACCAGCCGACCGCGAGCAGGAGCGCCGGCCCGACGTAGGTGTGAGCAGCGTTGTAGGTCCGCGCCCCCCAGGCCGAATCGACGAGATAGCCGGCCATCGAGAGGTCCGGTGCGAGCGCAAGCACGGCCAACAGCACGAGCGAGCCGCCATCGAGTACATACAGCGCCACTGCGGCCAGCGCGACGACGAGTCCTTCCACTCGGAGGAGTAGCTGTGGATACATACCAATAGATGGACCCGCGTGGCGATAACCGTGGCGAGACCGCTACTGCAACTCGATCCGGTGGACTGGGGGGAGGTCTTTGATCTCGTTGATCAGGTCGCCGGGGAACGCCTCGTCGGTGATGACATAGAGGCGCGGGTCGTCGGTGAACTCCGGGTCCTCGGAGATGACCTGCCGGATCGTGATGTCGTGGTCGGCGATGAGCCGGGTCACGTCGGCGACGATGCCGCTCTCCTCTGCGTTCCGTACGGCGACGGTCAGCACCGTCAGGTCCAGCACCGGGGCCAGATCCATCAGGCTGGGGATCGCCGAGATGTTCTTGAAGATGCGGGTGAGCTGTTCGTCGTCGAGGATCGCGCTCGTCGTTGCGTCGACGACGCGGCGGTCGACCCCGACCTCGCGGGCGATGCCGGTGTTTGGAATCTCGATCCCACCGGAGACGACCCGACCCTCGTCGTTGACGGAGAAGCCCCGTTCGAGCAGCAGGCGGATCACCTGCTGTTGGCCGGGCGAGTCCGAGAATTTCTCCATAATCTCGTCGAACATACCACTGGGTGTGTGGGCGGTCCCGTTAGGGTTACTGGTCTTCCCCGTTGCCACCGCTCGTTCCCCCGCTGGCGGCCGTCGCTCCTGTCATGGCCGACGTGACTGGCGACGCGGTCGTCGAGAACGTGCTGCTCGAACGCACCCGTGTCAAGGAGATGATGGTGCCTTCCGAGGTCGCGACCCTCTTCGTCATGGGGCTGTTCCAAGTCCAGTAAACACCTCGACGGCGACGACATGACCCACGAGGGCCGCACGTGCCTGCCGTACTAGTCGTCGAGATACGGTTTCTCGATCCCGGTGTCCCCACCGACGAGCGTGTTGATGTGGCGCGTGAGGAAATCGAAGACGACCACGAGCGGGTACAGCACCCGCTCGACGATCGAGAGCGGGCCAGCGACGGTGAGCGCCCACTGTCTGGCGTGGCCCAGTCCGTAGGACTTCGGGACGATCTCACCGAACACCAGCACCACGAAACTGGCCAGTACGGTCGCCGCGGTGGCGGCCGTGCCGGCGGCGACCACGTCGGTCAGCAACACGGTCGTGATGCTGGCAATAGCCATGTTGACGACGTTGTTGCCGACCAGAATCGTCACGAGGAGCCGATGTGGGTCCGACGTGAGTTCCTGCAGCGTCGCGGATCGACGGTCGTCGTCGGTGGCTCCGTCGCTGGCCCACTCGTCGGGCAGCGTGAAGATGGCGCTCTCGCTACTGGAGAAGAAGGCGCTCAGTCCGACGAGACCGACGATGGCGACCAGACCCGCGACGGGAAACGAGATCGAATCCATACCGGGCGGTCGACCGGCGACGGGAAAGAACCCCCCGGACTCCGCGCAGTCACCGCTCGAACGTACGACGCCGCGCCGTCGCTCACACGGACTGGTGTCGTCTCTTCCCGGTGGTCACCGGAACGGATCGACGATCATCGGGATACAGCGACAAGGGTCCGTATCAGTCTTCGCCCGTCGCCGGTGGCGCGGTCTCGTGGACGACCCGGGTGCGCGACGAGATGCCCCGAAGCGCCAGCACGAGGCCCGCGCCCGCGACGATGACCACGCCAGCGCCGCCGAACGCGATCGTAAACCCCAGACGCGTCGCGACGGCGCCACCGAGTATACTGCCGATCCCACCCGCGAGCGCCGACAGCGCCGCGTAGACGCCCAGTGCCTCCCCCCGGAGATCCGCGGGAGCGACCCGTGTCACGATCGTGCCCGCCGTGACGGCGATGACGGCCCAGGAGACCCCGATGGCGAGAAAGAGCGCGGCAGTGGCGACGGTCCCGACGAGCGTCGCCGCAAGCGCGGCCCCGACGACCGCGACCAGCGGCATCGCGACCGCCCGCACGCCGAGCGCACCCGTCTGGAGGATTCTGAGGTCGATCCGGCTGCTCAGCCGCCCGGCACCAGTGTAGAACGCGGCCGACCCGAGACTCGACAGGAGGTACAGGCCAAAGACCAGGTCCGAGGAGAAACCGCCGATGTCGCTCAGAAAGAGCGGGAGCGGCGCGAAGAAGGCGGAAAAACCCGTGAAAAAGAGAACGACCCCGAGGAAGTACGCCGCCAGCGTCGGCGTGAAGCGATCGGCCAGCCGCCTGGGGTGGACGTTCAACGTCGTCCAGTAGAGCCGGTTCGGATTGAACGCGAACGTCGCGCCCCGCACACCCCGGCGGCCGGTCGAGAGCAGGTGAGCGACCCGTCGAGGATTGACTCGATCGAGCTGACGTTTCTCGGGGGCCGGCATCCACCGGGCGAGCAGCAGGGCTGCGACGGCCGCTGCGACCCCACAGGCGACGAACAGCGACTGCTGGGTCAGCGTCGGCGAGACGAACCGGCCGACGGTGACCGACCAGACGATGCCCAGCAGCAGGCCGGCCGCCCAGCCGTAGCCCTGATACTTGTTGAGCAGCGCGATCTCGCGGTTCCACTCGCGCTCGGGCACGTCGGCGACGACCAGCAACGTCAGCACCGGCCCGGCGGCCGCGAACACGAGCCACAGCAGCGCGTTGACGACGATCAGGATCGGGATCGATGACACCAGCGGGACCGCGCCGAGGAGGACGCCGACGCCGACGAGGCTGAAGAGAATCACGGCTCGGGGATTCGACGTTCTATCGGCGAGTCGCCCCCACAGGATCGCGCCGGGCGCGCCGATGAACGCGGCGACTGCGCCGAGCAGACCGAGTTCGAACGGATCGCCGCCGAGTTGGACGACGTACAGCGGGACCAGCAGCGACGCCGCGCCGGCGGCGATCGACCCCAGTCCCCACGCGAAGAGCCAGCGATGCTTGTTCATAGCCGTCGCTCGGTCGTCTCTGCAATAGTCGTGGTGGTCGAATTCGGACGCGACTCGTCGGCTCTACAGCTCGCCTTTCGTACTCGCCACGTCCGAGCGCCGTTCGTCGATCCGGGTGGCGTCGTCGAGCGCTCGCGCGAGTCCTTTGAACATGGCTTCGATCTCGTGGTGGGCGTTCTCGCCCGTGACTTCGACGTGCAGCGTCAGGCCGGCGTTGGTCGCAAGCGACCGACAGAAGTGTTTCGCCATGTGACTGGTCATGCCGCCGACGCGGCCCTGCGAGAACTCGCCGTCGAACGCGAAGTAGGGGCGGCCGGACACGTCGACGACGACGCCAGCGACGGCCTCGTCCAGCGGCACTTTTCGGTCGGCAAAGCGCACGATACCGCGCTTCTCGCCCAGCGCCTCGGTGACGGCCTCGCCAAGCGTGATCGCCACGTCCTCTACGGTGTGGTGGTCGTCGATCTCCAGGTCGCCGTCACAGTGGACGGTCAGGTCGAACAGGCCATGGGTCGCAAAGGAGTCGAGCATGTGATCGAAGAAGCCGACGCCGGTGTCGACCGTCGACTCCCCGTCCCCATCGATGTCGAGGGTCACCTCGATGTCGGTTTCGGCCGTCTCGCGCGTGACGGCTGCGGTGCGGTCGGTCATACTCGAACTCATTCGCGCCGGCTATTTGGCCGTTGTGACTGTTCTCGGTCGAATCAGCGCAACTCTCTTGCCGAACGCCGTGACCGGTCGCGACAGAATCCGGCCGAGCGAGCGAATCGTCTTCGATGCGACGCCCGTCAGACGGCTGTCTGCCGGGTGTTTATGGCCGATATTCGACGACCTACGGTATGGTCGACACGAAAATTCAGGCGGTCGCGATGATGGTCATGCTCGCGGGCTTCCTCCTCTTTAACACGATGGAGACGGCCATCGTCGGCGCGCTACTGGTCGCCGGCGGGGCCTACGCGATGATCCTCCCGAAGTTCGTCCAGCCGGAGGGACCGGCGACGCGGTCCTCGCGGTAGGACTGGCTGTGTGAGTGATGCCACTTCACGAAAGAACTTTTTTATCGGGGTGATTTATCACATATAATCTAACTCTCATATGAAACGTAGGGAGCTACTCGGAGCAGGTGCGTTAGCGCTCGTGGGAGGGGGTGCTGCCGTGACAGCCATCGGGGTCGGCCCTTTGGCATCGAAGGAAAGCTCAGGCCCCGCCTATCTCGATCGCGAACCGATCACGTACGAACACGAGCAGCTCTTGCTTCGGGCACCTACGGACGCCGTTTCTCGCGGCGAATCGATCACATTTACACTCGAACATACTGGCGACTCAGACGCTATCAGTGTGGGATGTAACGTGCCGTGGGCCATTCAGGAATACGAGGACGGAGCGTGGAAACACACCGTCTGGACGAAGGGAAAATGGTACCTCCTGTGTGCGACGCTGATTCCTCCGGGTGAAACGTACGATATCACTGTCCCACTGTCATCAACAGCGTTAGTTGAGAGCAGTGTTATTGACGAAGAACAGGCCCCAGTCACGTTCACACCTGGAAAGTATCGGTTCGTCGTGTTTCCGCATCCGCCACTCGCCGTCAACTTCCGCGTGCTTCCGGCAGACTAGACCCTAAAAATACGATGGCAATTCGATATAGCAGACACGTCGATAATAATCCGACCCGGCGCTCAGTCAGCCACCGACACGCCCGTCCGCTCCCGTTTTCGTTCGGCGACGCGGGCCACGAGGACGACGAGGTACACGTCAGCGCCTGCGAGAGCCACGCGTCGCGGGTGCGACGGTGGCTCTCGCCCCACCGAGGTATCTCCAAAGACAAGCTCACACAGTCTCTCAGAGCGTTTCAACTACGCCGAAAGCTGTTTCGGAAACCCGGCCGAGACGCTCTCAAACACGCTCTTCGAGCAACGTTGTGAAATCAACAATGTGCTACGGATGAGCGCTGCCAATACCATCACTTGAAGAGTGAGCGTTCGTTCTCACGCGCCGCACCCTCTGGACCGGATCCCTTGAACCGTCGACAGGATTCGGCGTACTCAGCTGTACTCTGGCTGGCCTGACTGAATAACTGTTGACCCGTTTCGCGGATTCGCCAGAGATAGATATAGGCATTCCACACTCTGCGATCCTCCCAAGTGTATTAACCAATTCTATATTAGACTATTCTGGGTTAGGCTATTCGTTCGTTTTATCTGACTGGCCACCAGCTTTAGGGTATGGAGCAATTCGTGGACCGAGCGGACGAACTCAGCCGACTCCGGGACTGTTACGAGTCGGACGACGCCGACATGGTCGTGATTTTCGGGCGTCGCCGTCTCGGGAAGACCGAACTCGTCCGAGAATCACTTGGCGACCGCGATGACGCGGTCCTCTACCAGGCGACCGAAACCACTCGCCAGATCCAACTGGACGAATTCGTGGATGTGGCTGCGGAGTCGTTTCCAGGGATCGATCGGATCGAGGGCGAGTGGGAGTCGCTACTCGGATACCTCGCTGAGCAGGACGCAGTCATCGTCTTGGACGAATTCCCGTACTTGATTGACGCCGACGAGAGCCTCCCGTCGGTGATCCAGCGATTGTGGGATCAAGAGGTGCGAGAAACCGGAGTGACGCTTATTCTCGTAGGTTCCTCGATTAGCATGATGGAGGAAGCGACTCTCCTCGGGAACAGCCCGCTGTACGGCCGGTTCACCGAGATAATTGATCTCCGACAACTCGATTTTGCAGCTACACGCACGTTCTTCGCCGAGACGTACACCCCCGAACAACTGTTCCTGGCGTGGGGAGTGTTCGGCGGAACGCCGTACTATCTGGACGGCATCGATCTGGATGCTGCTCTTGGAACGGTCATCCAGCAGTCGCTCCTGTCCAGGCAGGGATTCCTCCATGATGAGCCGGAGTACGTGCTTCGGACTGAACTGACGGATCCCAACCGGTACTTCGCTATTCTGAAAGCGATCGCGGCGGGAAATACGACGTCGAACGAGATCGCGCAAACGGTCGGGATCGATAGCAAACAGATTTCGACGTACACGCAGAAACTGGAGCGGCTTCGGTTGGTCGAACGGGCGGTCCCGATAACGGAGGAGAAAACGAAATCACGACGAGGTCGATACCGGATCCTCGATTCGTTGTTCCGATTCTGGTTTCGGTTCGTCTACGGGAACGAAGACCGGTACGAGCGGTTGGGTAGCGACGCGTACGAGTCGGTCATCGAACCGGAGCTGGCGGACTTCGTGAGCCAGACATTCGAGAATCACTGCCAGGATATCCTGCCAGAGCTCTATCCCGAGGAGACGTTCACCGATATCGGCCGGTGGTGGTACAACGAGTACGAAGTGGATGTCGTCGGGCTAACCGTCGACGGGACCATGGTGACGGGCGAGTGCAAATTCACCGCTGCACCACTCGATTACAGCGCGCTCGCCTCACTCGAAGCACACACAGAGGAAATTCGGTGGTCGCCCGATGGGAGGGATGTCGAACACGAATATGCGCTGTTCGCCAGAAATGGATTCACGGACTCTGTTCGAGAGGCAGCTACTGACCGTGACGATCTCCAGTTATTCGACCTTCCACAGATTGTGGATCCGGGAACGTCGATATAGGGCTCCAGAACGGTCGCTAATAGGATCTCCAGTAGAATGCTCTCGCCTGGCAACAACGTCAAAGCACGACCAGACCAGCACCCACGAGAATAGCCATGACCAGTAGCAGGATGCTTCCCGTGAGCAGTGTGTTCTCCATGGCCTTCTCGTAAATCGCCATCTCACCGTATTCGTCGCGGAACGCGTCGAGATTCTCTTCGTCGTAGAAGTACTTCGTTTTCAGCGCGAACCGTTCGGTGACTGCGCAGCCGGTACACACTGGTTCCTGTTCGAGTCGCTCAGTCTTGGTATGCTTTGCACAGCTGATCGCACCGCAGTTCGCGCAGTATGTGTCCGTGTTCGTCGAACCGCTTTTCTCGCAGTGTACGCACCGGTGGATGCCGTCCTCAGTCAGCGACCGACACGCCCGCCCGCTCCCGTTTTCGTTCGGCGACGCGGGCCACGAGGACGACGACGAGCGCGACCACGAGGGGCACGAGCAGCAGTTGCATGGCCGCGCCGGTGTCCGACCCGCTGATGACCCACCCCATGATTGCGGGGGTGATGCCGACGCCAAGCGACGAGGAGATGGCCGAGATGGCAGTGACGGGACCGCTGTGCTGGGGGACGGCGTCGGTGGCGTAGGAGACTAGCATCGGGAAGATGCCCGAGATGAGCGCTCCCATGACGACGACGCCCAGCAGGAGTTCGACGCCCTCGGCGACGAAGAAGGTCACGGCGAAGGTCGGGAGCAACAGGACGAGAATCCCGACGAGGATCGTCAGGTAGCCCACGCGTTCGGAGAGGCGGCCATAGACGAAGCGTCCGGGGACGTAGCCGGCGATCATCACCGACAGCGACAGCGAGGAGAGTGCGGCCGGCGACAGCCCGATCCCGGCGACGCCGTCGGGGAGGACGCCGCCGACGTAGGTCGGCAGCCAGAGGAACAGGCCCCCTTCGACGCCGGTGCCCAGAAACATCACGATCACCATCGCGGCGATCTCGGGCTTTCGCAGGAGGGTCGCGATCTCGCGGCGGTCGAACGGTTCCTCGCTGGTCTCGACGGCGGGTGCGTCGAGTCGCCAGACGACGACCGCCAGCAGCCCCATCCCGACGGCCAGCACGTAGTACACCAGTCGCCAGTCGGCCACGGCGAGGACGACGACGACGCTGACGGGGCCGAGCATCGCGCCGACGGCCCAGATCATATCGTAGTAGCTGTACATTCGCCCGCGGCTGTCGGGATAGAAGTGACTCAGCACCGGGCGGTTCAGTCCCCGCAGGACGCCGTTCATCAGCCCACGCAGCAACATGCCCAGCAGGAACACCGAGAGGAAGGGTGCGACACCCATGCCGAGCATGACGACGGCACTGCCCAGTAGCCCGCCGACGATCAGCCGGTGGGGTTCGAGGTGGCCGGCCCCGAAGCCGACGATCGAGACCGCGACGAGGTAGCCGGCCGTTCCCGCCGGTGCGATCAGGCCCAGTTGCCACGCTGGTGCGTCGAACGCCCGGCCCAGTTCGGGGACGATCGGTCCCCGGACCATCAGCGCGGCGCCGGTCAACGTCATCGTCGCGAACAGTGCGATGGTCCAGAGCCGCCGGTTCGACCTACTCACGCGACACTCACCGTTCGTGGTGGGCGCAGTGGGGTGCCAGTGGCTATCCGTCCGTCCATAGTCGAACTGTTCGGAGCCAACGAGAAAAGTTTTTCCAATAGTACAAGAATCTTCTTGGCATGGGGGAACACCAGATCAGAGAGACGCTGTCGGCGTTCGGTCTCTCCGAGAAGGAGATCGACGCCTACACCGCAGTCCTCGGTCGGGGAGAAGCGACGACGCGGACCGTCTCTGAGGCGGCCGGTGTCTCACAGAGCTACGTGTACGAGATCGCGACCGCACTGGCCCGGCGCGGGCTGGTGACGGTCGACGAGAGTGCGACACCGACGAAGCTGCGCGCCCGACCACCAGAGGAGGCCGTCGACGCGCTGTCGATGCACCTCTCGGAGTTCGAGACCGCGGTCGAGGCAGCGTACAACGAACCGCCCGAAACCGAGACCGGCTTCGAGATCGTCCACGCCAGCCAGACCGTCGAGCGACGGCTCGACCGTCACCTCTCGCAAGCCGACCACGAGGTGTTCGCCATCGTCCCGGCCACGGCCTTCTCGGTGGTCGCCGACGCACTCGCCGACGCCCTCGACCGTGGGATGTTCGTCTACTGCCTGCTCGTCGGTGAGTCCGCCGACACTGCCTTCGCCGACATCGAGAACCCCGGTCAGTACGCTCACGTCGTGCGCACGTGGGATGGTCGGCCGCCGCTGTTCGTCGCGTGCGACGCTGTCGGTGGCGTGCTCGCCTCCCACGGCATCCTCACCAGTCGCCACGGCGACGGCTACGCCATCACGTTCAATCAGCGCGAAGTGGCGGGCGGCTTCTTCGGCAACTACGTCAGCAACGTCTGGCCGATGGGCGAACAGCGCTTCGTCGCCGAACCGCCCGAACTGCCCGCAACCTTCGAGCAGTTCCGCTCGGGCGTGACGACCGCCGCACTGCACACCATGGCCGGCCACGACGTGCTCGCGGACCTCGACGTGGTCGCCATCGACGGCGACGACGCCCGTACCATCGAGGACGCACCGATCCGTGAAGTCCGTCAGAACCTCGTCGCCCCGGCGACCAACGCCTTCCCCATCGAGAACGCGCTGGTCGTCGAGACCGAGGACGGCCTGGCAAGCGTCGGTGGCCGACCGAGCGGTCTCGGTCCCTACTACGAGGAGTACGGTGCCCGCCGCGTGACGATCAAACGGGCCTGATCTGTCTGTGGGATGTCGGCGGCGCTCGCGCCGTCGGTTAGTCGCCGTCGACGGCCGCCATCGCTTCGTCGAGCGTGAAATTCCCCTCGTACAGCGCGCTGCCGACAACGACCGCTGCCGCGCCGGCCGCTTCGAGGGCCTGCACGTCCGCGATGGTCGCGACGCCGCCGCTGGCGATCACTGGGATGTCGACCGCCTCGACCAGTCGCTCGACCGGCTCCGTTCGGACGCCCTCTAGCTGGCCCTCCACGTCCACGTCGGTGAAGAGAATCCCGCCAGCCCCGAGTTCGGCGTAGCGACTCGCGGCCTCGGCCGGATCGAGTCCCGTTCCCTCGGTCCACCCCGAGACGACGACCTCGCCGTCCTTGGCGTCGAGGCTGACGAGGACGCTCTCAGGGTATTCCTTGCTGATCTCGGCGACGATGTCGGGGTTCTCGACCGCCGCGGTCCCGAGGATCACCCGGTCGACGCCCCGATCCAGCAGGGCAATGGCGTCCTCGGCCGTGCGGATGCCACCACCTAGCTGCACGTCCACGGCGACGGCGTCGAGCACGGCGTCGATGGCCTCGCCGTTGACTCGCTCGCCCTCGAAGGCCCCGTCGAGGTCGACCAGATGAAGGGTCTCCGCGCCCGCCTCGACCCACCGCTTGGCGGCCTCGACCGGATCGCCGTAGGTCGTCTCGGTCCCGCGCTCGCCGCCCACCAGCTGGACGACCTGCCCATCCTGCATGTCCACCGCCGGGATCACCGTAAATGCCGGAAACATACCCGTTCGTGGGCGAGCGGGGCGTGAAAGGATGTCGGTGTCTGATTCTTTCGGGTATCGTCACTTCGACTGTCGTTCCCGTCGCCGAAACGGCCGCCACAGAAACACTCCCTGCTGGCAACCGGTGGGGAGAACGTTTTTTATGTCGTCCCGTCGAGACACAGGCATGTCACAGAACGGTCCGGGGCTACTGGCGCGATTTCAGGCGGCCGTCGTCGACGAATCATCGTCGTACCGACAGTTCGTCCGCGCGGCGGGGGTCGCGACGGTCGGTCTGGTGCTGGCCTACATCGTGTTGGCGCTGGGTCTCATCGATCTGAGTCCGGCGGTGGTCTCGACGTTCGAGATCGCGGCGGGTGTGGCCGTCGCGCTGTTCGTCTTGCTGGGGCTGATACAGTTCGTCGTCATCGCACGGGCCTACGAGTACGGCACCGAGCAAGTCGCCCAGACGGCCGAACAACTCGAACAGGCCGCCGAGGAGGTCGAGACCGCCGCGGAGGAGGTCGACGAGACCGTCGAAACCGTCGAGGAGGCGGCGACCGAGGTCGAAACCGCCGCCAAAGACGTCGATCAGGCGACCGAACAGGTCGAGGGGGCGACTCAGCAGGTCGAAGGGGCCGCCGAGTCCGTCGGGGAGACCGACCCTGACACGGCCGAAGACGCGTCCAGTAAGGTCGGTGAGGCCACGGAGCAAGTCGAGGAAGCCACGGAGAAAGTCAGTGAGGCCACGGAGAAAGTCAGCGAGGCGACCGAGAAGACCGACGAGGCCCGCGAGCGAACCGAGGCGGCCAAAGACACTGCCGACGAGGTCAAAGAGACCGTCGAACGCGAACGCGAAGGACTGCCCAAGGCGGACGACACCGACGAGAGCGACGACGACGGAACGGCGTCGACCAGTCGCTGATACGGATTGTTGTAGCGATTTTCCGGTGATCGCCTACCCCGTGGCGACGATCACCGGTGAGCAACGACGATAAACCGTATGAGTCGGGAGCGCCCGTCGCTGTCGGTACTCTTTAACCCGGTCACGCCGTTGCCGGGGGTATGGTCGAAGCGCTTCTCGTCGTGGGTCTCGCCGTCGCTTTTTTCGTCGGCTTCAATATCGGTGGCTCTTCCACCGGAGTCGCCTTCGGGCCAGCGGTCGGTGCGGGTGCGCTGTCGAAGACCACCGCTGCGGGGTTGATGACGCTGTTTTTCCTGCTCGGTGGGGCGACGCTGGGAACCGAGGTCATCGAAACGATGGGTGGGCGAATCGTGCCGAGCGAACAGTTCACGCTGGCCGCAAGCGTCACCGTCCTCTTCTTTATCGGGGCGGCGCTGCTGGTCTCGAACCTCTTTGGGGTGCCAGCTTCCACGTCGATGACGGCCGTCGGCGCGATCGCCGGACTCGGCGTCGCGACGGGCACGATCGACTGGAGCGTGATGGGTGAGATCGTCTCGTGGTGGCTGGTCGCACCGATCACCGCTTTCTGGCTCTGTGCCGTGATCGGGCGATATCTCTACCCGTATCTCGAAGCGTCGTTTGCACTGGAGAGCGACGGCCCAGAGACGACGATGCGCGAGCGGGTCGGGACGGCGCTGGTGCTCGTGATCGCCTGTTACATGGCCTTCTCTGCGGGAGCCTCGAACGCCGCCAACGCGGTCGCACCGCTCGTGGGTAGCAACGACATCGGGGTCTATCCCGGCGTCGGACTGGCGACGGTCGCGGTCGGCGTCGGCGCGTTCACCATCGCACGCCGAACGCTCGACACCGTCGGCGACGGCCTGACGCAGCTGCCGATCCTGGCGGCACTGATCGTCGAGACGGTGAGTGCGACGATCATCACGCTGCTTTCCCAGGCGGGCATTCCGGCCAGTCTGGCGGTGTCGGCGACGATGTGCGTCGTCGGACTCGGCTGGGGTCGGGCCACCCGGACGACGCGACTCGCCGACGCTGCCGGTGCCGCCGTGAGCGGTCCCGGCGACGGCAGCGGAACGGAGATGTCGACCGGTGCGATCGCCGAGGAGTCGGTCGAGGAGCCGGCCGCAAGCGACGGCGGCGAGGGATCGGTCCCCAAGATCGGCGAGGAGGAGCCAGACGACGTGACCGCGGCCGACCTGTTCGATCCATCGGCGACTGGACGGGTCATCATGCTGTGGATCGCCACCCCGACCATCTCGGCGGTCATGTCGTATCTGGTGTTCAGATTCGTCCCGGTTTTCTGAGCATCTTCTATCCACCAGTCGGTCGGAACAGCAAAGTCTAACAGTGCGGGGAGCCAACCGATCGAGTGATGCCCACAGTTGAGTACCTTAACTACGAAGTAGTGGACGACAACGGCTGGGACATGTACGACGACCCGATCTTCGAGGAGGCCGCCGACGCTGGTCTCTCCGACGAGGACTACGGGACGCTGGAAGTCAACGAAGGCGAGTACATCCTCGAAGCCGCCGAGGCACAGGGCTACGACTGGCCCTTCTCGTGTCGTGCCGGTGCCTGCGCGAACTGCGCAGCCATCGTCATCGAGGGTGAGATCGACATGGACATGCAGCAGATTCTCTCCGACGAGGAAGTCGAAGAGAAGAACGTCCGCCTGACCTGTATCGGTAGCGCCGACGCCGAGGAAGTCAAGATCGTCTACAACGCAAAGCACCTCGACTACCTGCAGAACCGCGTTATCTGAGGACGAGGCTTTTCGGCCACGAACGCCGTGGGGGGTGTCCCCCATTTTTCCCGTAAGTGCTAACCCGCTGGACGGATAGCCATCAGGCGTGCCTCTCTCGACGTTCGTGTTTACAGGGACCGTGACCGTTCCCGGACTCGCGCTGACGGCTTCGATCCCGGATTTCCTTCGATTGACTGCCGTGCTGGTCTTTGGCTGGGCGGCTTACCGTGACATCAAGACCCGCCGGGTTCCGACCCGGGCGTGGTATCCACTCACCGCTCTCGCGTTCGCATTGCTGGCGTGGGACGGCTACACCGCTTTCCTCGCCGACGACCGCCTGTTCTTCCTGCAGGTCGCCATCAGCGTCGGCTTCATCATCCCGCTCGTGACGGCCTTCTGGTATATGGGCAGTTTCGGCGGAGCCGACACGAAGGCGTTCTACGTGCTGGCACTGCTGTTCCCGGTCTATCCGGTCTATTATCTCCCGGGGCTTGCCCTGCCGATGCATCCGACGACGGTCGGCGTCTTCTCGCTGACCATCCTCTCGAACACGGTCGTCGCCGGCGCGCTGTACCCGGTCGGGGTCGCCCTCTCGAATCTCCTGCGGGGCCACGTCGGCCTGCCGATGGTGATCGGCCGCCCCATCGCCACCACCGACCTGCCCGAGGAGTACGGAATGTTGCTGGAGACGCCAGATGGGTTCACCCGTCGAGGGCTGGATCTGGACGCCCTGCGGATGTACCTGCGCTGGCGCGAGTGCTCGCTGGCCGAACTGGTGGCCGACCCGGAGCGCTTCCGCGACCCAGACAGCCTCCCGGCCGTCCCCGGCGAGGTCGGTGACGGGAACATACGAGCCGACGGTGGCACGGCAGTCTCTGAGACCGCCGACTACGACGACCCGTGGGGGGCCGCGGCGTTCCTCGACGACATCGAGTCGGGTGCCTACGGGACGACGCCCGAAGGCCTGCGCGACGGGCTGGACGTGCTTGTCGCGGAAGATGAAGTGTGGGTCTCGCCGGGCATCCCCTTCATCGTCCCGACGTTCGCCGGTCTCATCCTCTCGCTGACCTACGGCGACGTGCTCGTGTCGCTGCTCGCGGCGGTGGGGCTTGGGTAATCAATTTCCAGTGACTGATCCTCGTTTTCCCGGGCGACCGCACATCGTCCTGGGACCACTCTAGTACATACTGATACGGCCCCGTACCACGTGCAGCACCAGCGGATGCAACTCTGTTGAATGGCGGTGTTGGCCCAGGCGGTCGAAATCTGGGTCGGCTTGTCAGAGGATGATACCAGTGATATTAACACCAGTATCGCTCTTCGTTGCCCCAGTCGCCGTCGTTCAACAGAGCAGTTCTGTCGAATTTAGATACTGCCTGGCTTGCTACCTATCCTATAGAATTAATCGCTGAGAATTAATCGCTGAAGATTATCCTCTATACCCATCGATCATCCCCGACTGTAATACTGTGTGAATATTCAGGATTAATTTGGTTCAGACAGCTTATAGTATCGCATGTCACCGTGTGGGTCTGTCGAATATCAAAATTCAGGTCACTGACGCCTGACAGATAGATCTCGAACCGCTGGAATGACATAGCTGTAGACTGATCGAGAACCGAGAAGTTTGCGTGTTCAGTAGTACGCTCACTTCCCCCGTTACTGAACGTATCAGCCACTGCAGTGGCAAATTCACCTATCGATATTACAGTACCCACACTTGTACCCACGGTCTCGTCCAGCAGGCTAATGCCGAGATTAATCGACGCCTCAGCTAGCTGTCCGAAATCATTGTCATTCGCCTCGTCCGGATCGTATTGTGAGTACCAATTGGGGATCTCGGCGAAGTTGAATTGCTCTTCTTCGTCTTTATTGTACTCGATGGCGTGGGAATGCGTGCGCAGTGTTGGCTTGCTAACACCATCTGGTCGAGAACCAACATGTTGGACGTCAGTGCCGGAGACAATGTCTACATAATACGACTCGGAACGTGAATTATCGTTCTCTGCGGACAACACGCGTATGGTCTGAGCGTAGCCAATCTCAATTTCTTCATCAGGATGCTCGTCTGGGGCGTACTCTATTTTTTCTGTATTCTTGTTTTCGTATTCATACGGTATCTCCCATTCGTGCACATATTTATCTGAATCCGCCGAGGCTGTTCCAGCTGTTGATGCGAGGAGGGAACTAGCTGCGATACCGGTAAGCATTCCAGTCGCATTATCCTTGAGGAATTCTCTTCTACTTCTGCTATTTTCTGTCATCCAGTTTTGCTTTTTAATTGACCAGACATAAAAATTATGGTCGGGTGTGCTTGCCACCGAGGACGAAGTGTGGGTCTCGCCGGGCATCCCCTTCATCGTCCCGACGTTCGCCGGTCTCGTCCTCTCGCTGACCTACGGCGACGTGCTGGTCTCCTTACTCGCGGCGGTGGGGCTTGGGTAGCCAAAGACCTATCCGCCCCACACGCGTCCCCCCATCTATGACCGACGTGGCACTCGCGTTCGACGAGCAGGACCTCCTGCCGGCGGTCGCACAGGACGCCGAGACAGGCGAGGTCCTCATGCTCGCCTACGTCTCGGAAGCGGCCCTCCAGCAGTCCCGTGAGACCGGCTACGCCCACTACTACTCGCGCAGCCGTGACGAACTCTGGAAGAAGGGCGGCTCCAGCGGCCACACACAGGAGATCGAGGAGATACGCGTCGACTGCGACGGCGACGCCATTCTCTATCTCGTCGAGCAGGCGGGCGGGGCCTGTCACACGGGCTATCGCTCCTGTTTCTATCGCACGGTCGACGGCGAGGACGTGGGCGAGCAGGTGTTCGATCCCGACGCTGTCTACGAGTAGGATGGCCCAGCACGACACCGACACCCACCCAGTCACGCGACTCGAACGAGCCGATGCCGACCGGCGAGAGGCCCGCAAGCGGGTCGATGCAGTCGGCCCCGGCCGGAGTGATGGGCCGACCGGCGAAGCGCTGTTGCGGAGCCTTCGGGACGCGTGCTCGGACCTGCGCTCGCTGCTCGTCGAGTACGAGGACCGGGCGACCGGCGACGGCGACTTCGCCGCGTTCATCGAGTTTCAGGACCGGATCGCACACTTCACCAACGATCTCCACGAGGACCTGCCCGAGCGCGAGACGTTCGAGGACATCGACGAGCGCCTCCAGCAGCGCCGGCTGACTGAGGACGACTTCGCTGCGGTCCGTGAGCGCATCGACGTGGCCGCGGACGCCCTCGCGCCGCTCGACGACTGGGAGGACGCCCGTGAGCGCTACGAACAGGCGCGATTGGATGCCACGCGCCGCCTCGACGAAGTCGCGGATCGGATCGCCGACTGCGAACGGCTGATCGAACTCGGCGACGCTGATCTGGACGCTCCGACCGAGCGCCTGCGAGAACCGATCGAGCGCTACGACGAGGCGGTCACCGAGGCGTTTCGCGAGTACCGGGCCAGCGAGTCCGCCCGCGAGGTCCTCGCCCTCGTCGAAACGACGACGCTGTACCCGCTGGTGGCGTTCCAGCACCCGCCGGAGGACCTGCTCGACTACGTCGACTCCTATCCCGCAGGGACGGAACCGATCCCGCAGTTGCTCGACTACGCCGACTACTCGCCGTCGAAACTGGACCACTACGTCGACGCGCCTGACGCGCTCAAGCGCAACGTGGCGACCCAGCGGACCTACCTCCAGCGCCTCGACGCCGAGCCGTTGACCGTCGGCTGGCCGCCGCCGGCCGCCGAGACCTTGCGGTTTCAGTGTAACGAGCGGCTCTCGGTGGTCGATCGGTTCGCCTCCGACGTGGTCGAGGACCTCCGGGCAGTCAGGGAACTGACCCGTCGCGAGGACTACGATCGGCTCCAGACCAGCGCCGTCGCTCGCGAGCAGTTGCACGACGTGGAACGCGAGCGACTGCGGTCGGGTGCGGTCGCGGACGAACGTGACGATCTGCGAGCCGAGCGCGAATCGATCAGCGAGGCGCTTTCGACGTACCCGCCGCTGTAGTCCGGTCGATCAGACCGTCTCGCCGGCCTGCTGGACTGCGTCGCCGAACACGGCAAGGAGTTCCTCGGCTCGTTCCTCGGTGCGTGCCTCGGCGTAGATCCGAATCACTGGCTCGGTCCCAGATGGCCGGGCCAGCACCCAGCCGTCCCCGTAGTTCAGCCGCCAGCCGTCGGTCGTATCGAGGTCCGCGACGGCTCCGTAGGCGGCGTCTTCGATGGCGTCGAGCATCGCCGAGCGCTCGCGCTCGTCGTCGTACTCGACCGTCCGGCGGACGTTGACGTAGTCGTCGAAGCGTGCGGCGATCTGGCTCGCGGGCTGCGCTGCGACGAGTTCGAGGAACTTCCCGGCCGTGTAGGCTCCGTCGCGGGCGATCCGGTAGCCCGGGAAGATGATCCCGCCGTTGCCTTCGCCCGCGACGCTTACGGTCTCGCCCTCGGACTGGCGCTCCTGAATGCGGCTGATGAGGTACGTCGAGCCGATCCGGGTCAGCGTCAGGTCGGCGTCGGCGGCTTCGGCCACGTCGACGAGGCGCTGGGAGGCGTTGACCGCGGAGACGACGGTGTCACCGGGATCGACGACCGCCTCGACCAGCGCCGCGAGTGCGGCGTCACCGTTGATCATCGCGCCGGTCTCGTCGACGAAGACGGCCCGATCCGCGTCCCCGTCGTGGGCGATGCCCACGTCGGCGTCCGTCGAGCGGACGTACTCTCGCAGGTCGCCGAGGTGTCGCTCGACGGGTTCGGGGTCTCGACCGGGGAAGTGCCCGTCCGGCTGGGCGTTGACCGTGTGGACGGTACAGCCCAGTTCCCGGAGCAAGGGTGGACTGGTGTGACAGCCGGCGCCGTGGCCCGGGTCGACGGCTACAGTCAGGTCGGCGGCGGCGATGGTCTCGCGGTCGACCGCGTCGAGGACGCCGGCGACGTAGTCCTCGGCGGCGCCGTCGATCCGCTCGGTCTGGCCGACTTCGTCCCACGCGACCGTGTCGGCGTCGCCGGCCGCGAGGCGGTCTTCGATCCGGTCGAGTGTGGCTCGCGACAGTTCGACGCCGTCGGCACCGATCAGTTTGACGCCGTTGTACGCCGGTGGATTGTGCGACGCGGTGATCATCACACCGGCCCGGCCCTCGCGAGCGCAGTCGGCCTGTAGTGCCGGCGTCGGCACCTCGCCGAGCAGGGCCACGTCGTGGCCGACGCTCGCCAGTCCACTGGCGGCGGCGTTGGCGAGCATCTCGCCGCTGGTCCGCGTGTCCCGTGCGACCGCGACCGGTCCGTCGAACACCGAACCGGCCGCCTGAGCGATCTGGAGAACGTCGGCCGGCGTCAGCTCCTCGTTTACCACACCCCTGACGCCGCTGGACCCGAAGACGTGCATCTCGGTCGTGTGTCGTGTGCCGACCGGCTTAGGGCTACCGCCTCCGGTCGTGTTGCGGGTGCGCTCTCCGCCCGTCCCCGGTGTCGTCACCTGTCACTCGCCAGCGAGTGATCTTTCGACCGGGGCTGCCGAACGACGTTTAAAATCAACGGCGGCCCAGAATGGTACCGACCCACATACTTTTGCTCGCTCCTGTATAAGATCGATGATGTGAACGCAACAGTCGATCCGGCGTTACTCGACTACGCCCAGGACAAAGTCGCCGTGATCGACCGGGAGGGAACGTTCCTGTACGTCAACCGAGCGGCGAAATCTATCCTCGGGTACGACCCGGACACGCTCCTCGGGGAGAACGCGTTCGAGTACATCCACCCGGAGGATCGGTCTCGCGTTCGCGAGCGGTTCGCCGAGACCATCAGTGTCGAAGACGAGTTCATCGAGAGTAGCGTCGAGTACCGCCACCGCACGGCAGACGGGGACTGGTGCTGGCTGGAGAGTCGCATGTCGAATCTCACGGACTCGGAACTGGGCGGGTACGTCGTCAGTTCCCGAGACATCAGTGCCCGAGTCGCTGCCGAGCGCGCCCGCGACGAAACCGAAGCGCGCCTCCAGCAGCTCGCGGCTCACACTGACGACGTGCTGTGGATGTTCAGTGCCGACTGGTCGGAGGTGCTGTTCGTCAACGACGCCTACGAGACGGTCTACGGTGACTCGATCGAGACCCTCGAAGACGATCCGTCGTCGTTCCTCGAACTCACCCATCCCGACGACCGGCCGGCCGTCGAAGCGGCCGTCCAGTCGCTCACCCACGGTGAATCGGTCGACCTTCAGTATCGCGTCAATCCCGAGGAGAACTACAGTCGCTGGGTCTGGGTGCGGGGCGAACCGGTCGTCCACGACGGGAGCGTGCTCCGGTACGTCGGTTTCACCCGCGACATCTCCGATCAGCGACGACGGGAGCGCCAGCTCGCCGTCGTCGACAATCTCCTGCGCCACAACCTCCGCAACGATCTGACGACGATCCTCGGGCAGGCCCAGACGATCCTCGACGACCCCGAGACCGACCCGATGAAACGCGCCGCCGTCATCCAGCGCGTCGGCGAGAAGATCCTCCAGAAGACCGAGAAACAGCGCGAGACGATTCAGCTGTTCACTTCGCCCGCCCCGTCCCGGCCGATCGACCTCTCTCGGGCGATCGAGGACGCGGTCGCCATCGTCACGACACGATATCCCGATGCGACCATCGAGACGGACTGTCCGCCTGCACTGACGGTGACTGCCATCCCGGAGATCGAAGTGGCGTTCTCGGAGTTGATCGAGAACGCGATCAAACACGCCGACGCTGACGCGCCGACGGTTTGGGTGTCGGCCGAGATCCGTGACGAGTCCGTCGTTGTCGAGATCGCCGACGAGTGCCCGCCCCTGCCCGATTTCGAATATCAGGTGTTGACCGGTGACCACGAGATGAGCGCGGTGTATCACAGCACCGGGCTGGGGCTGTGGCTCGTCTACTGGGTCGTCGACCTCTCTGACGGCCGTATCGACTTCGCCACGAACGAGGACGCGGGCAACACGATCACGGTGTCGGTACCGCTGTCACGCAGTCCAGTCGAGCAGTAACCGTTACGGTCGCTCGTCCACGCTATCCGTGTATGAGTGATCTCCCCGACGAGTTCTCCTGTACCATCACCGACTGGGAGTACATCTACGGCCTGTGTCGCGAGGTCGCAGACGACGTAAAGACCGCGGACTTCGAGCCGGACGTGGTCGTCGCGCTGGCCCGCGGCGGTTGGTTCGGTGGGCGCTGTCTCTGTGACTTCCTCGGGCTGGACGATCTGACGAGCCTGAAGGTCGAACACTACGTCGGGACGGCCCAGTCCGGCGACGAAGCGACGATCAAGTATCCGATGCCCGACGACTCCGTGGCGGGTAAGGACGTACTGGTCGTCGACGACATCGCCGACACCGGCCAGTCGATCCAGACCGCTGCAGCGTACGTCCGCGAGTCGGGCGCGGCCAGCGTGCGGACGGCGACGTTGCAGTTGCTCGACACCAGCGAGCACGACCCGGATTTCGTCGGGGAGCGTCTGGAGGAGTGGACCTGGGTCGTCTACCCCTGGAACTTCGTCGAGGACATGATCGAACTGCTCGCCGGTCTCATGGAGAAAAGCGACCAGCAGGTCCACCACGAGGACGACCTGCGGCACCTGTTTCGGGCGTATCACGGCGTCGACCGCATCCAGATGGAGATCGCCCAGCCTGACCGACTCGACGAGGTGCTCACTGAGATGGAGCGCCGAGACGTGATCGAGTGGGCCGGTGATGGGTGGCGACTGCTCGACTGACGCGATTGCTGTGACCGCGTGACGCTCGGGGCGAGACTGCGTTCTCTGTCCTCGCGAGTGGCGTCGCTGTCGCGTGGGTCTCCCCCGCGTCGCAACGGCGGACAGTCTGGAGAACGCCGATCCGTTAGTTATCTAATTGAGCTGTAAATTAATTAAGTACTTGAAATAAATTTTATATCTCCAGAAAATGTCGTCCAGAACGAAGATGCGTCAAAACGAAAACTCGACAGTGGATGCTCACCGGGACGAAATCGACGCCGCAGTCGACGACGGCGGCGGCTGTGTCGAAGCGTGGTCGTCGCTGAACGACGTGCGCAACGGCGGGCAAACGAGCGTCGACCGACGCGCGGCGATCAAGATCGTCGGCGGCAGCGTCGGCGCGCTGATCGGCATCGGTTCGGCGTCCGCGGACGAATCGGCGTCGTCGTCCGAGGACCCCATCGACCTCGAAGTCCTCTCGGGGAGCGACGAGCGCAGCGCCGTCTCGACGGCCCTCACGTCGCGCGTGTACCAGCAACTCAGTGATCGGGTGCGGGCCGAACAATCCCTCTTCCCGGACACCGCCGACACGACGGCCGTCCGCGTCGAGGATCAGGACGGGACCCCCCACGAGATCGTGGGCATCGCCCTCCGGTCGGCGACCGACGAGTCGGGCGACGGAACGGAGTCGAGTGACGGGGACGGATCGGAGCACGGGTCCGACAGCGAGACGGGTCACGACAGCATCGCCGTCGTGATCAAGGACGGGACCGCGATCTCGGGACGCGCGATCGTGACCGAGCGCGACGACGGTGGCGAAGAACTGGCAGCCGAGGAGGCAGACGCCGTCGACTTCACGGTCTCGTCGACGACGTACTACACCGACGACGGCGACGTTCGGTCGGGATCGGCGAGCGCCGCCGTTGCCCTCGATCCGGATTCGGACGCCGGGTCCGTTCCGTCGACGGAGGACATCTCTACCGCCGAATCGAACATCTGCTGGGCGTGTACGACGATCGGGAACTCCGTCTGTGCGCTGGGGTGTTCGGTCGGCGCTGCCCTGATCTGCGCCGCGGCAGGACTGGCAGGGGGCGCACCCGGTATCGCGTGTGGTGCGATCGTCGGCACGCTCTGTGGTATCTTCGCGGCGGCACAGGACCGGTTCGCCGGCGCAGGCTGTGGCGCAGACTACGGCATCGAAGCGGCGTGTTACTACGGGGACTACTGCGAGGACAACCCACTCGACACGCAACCGATATAACGACTGTGTCTGAGAGACTCTGCCACGCATGAACCGACGCGACCTCGCGACGGCGGCGATCACGGTCCTGATCTTCACAGTCGCGTACCTCGGGATCGGACGACTCTTCGATTGGCCCGTCGCCAGTTCGCTCGTCGTCGGTCTCGTCGGCGGCATCGGGTTCGTGCTGGCCCAGCGAATCGTCGCCAGTCGTCGCGACTGACGCCCAGTCACTGTTCGTCCGACGCGGCGCGTCCACTCGGCCGGGTTCGTCACGCCGTTTCAACGCCTTTTACCGCTCGGGTCGCAGAGTGGCGGTATGGTCAACGACGCACTTATCGCCGCGCTCCGGGACGCTGACGCCGTCAAGTACGGCGAGTTCGAACTCTCGCATGGCGGGACGAGTGACTACTACGTCGACAAGTACGTCTTCGAGACGAACCCCGATTGCCTCGAACTGATCGGCGAGGCCTTCGCCGAGACACTCGCGGCCGCCGACTGGTACGACGAGGGCACGACGCTCGCGGGCGTCGCGCTGGGTGCGGTGCCACTCGTCGCCGTCACCAGCGTCGAGACGGGCACACCGTACGTCATCGCTCGCAAGCAACAGAAAGAGTACGGCACCGCGAACCTCATCGAGGGCGACCTGACCGAAGGCGAGGAGGTCGTCATCCTCGAAGACATCGCCACGACCGGCCAGAGCGCGATCGACGCCGCCGAGGCACTGCGTGAGGCAGGTGCGACCGTCTCCCGGGTCCTCGTCGTCGTCGACCGAGAGGAGGGCGCAAGCGAGAACCTCGCCGAACACGACCTCGAACTCTCCGCGCTCGTGACGGCGTCAGATCTGTTGGCTGGTCGATAAAACTTGGACGACGAACGGCCAGACGCCAGTGAACGACTCGACTCGGCTACCAGTATTCGCCGTTCTCGTCACGTTTAACACTGGTAAGCGAGAGGGTCAGGTAACATGGGCGCGCTCGAACAGTTCTTTGCACTCGACGAACACGATACCGACGTTCGGACAGAGATCATCGCCGGTCTGACCACGTTCCTGACGATGAGCTACATCGTCGTGGTCAATCCGGCGATTCTGAGTGCCGCGATCTCGGTCGAAGGTCGGACGACCGGACAGACGATCCAGATGCTCGCCGTGGTGACGATCATCACCGCCGCGGTCGCGACGCTGGTCATGGCACTGTACGCGAACAGACCGTTCGCGCAAGCGCCAGGCCTCGGATTGAACGCCTTCTTCGCGTTCACCGTCGTCATCGGTCTGGGTGTCCCCTGGCAGACCGCACTTGCCGCCGTCGTGGTCGAAGGGGTCCTGTTCATCGTCCTGACGGCCGTCGGCGCTCGCGAGTACATCATCAAACTGTTCCCCGAACCGGTGAAGTTCGCCGTCGGGGCCGGGATCGGGCTCTTTCTGGCGATCATCGGTCTCGAAGCGATGCACGTCGTCGCCTCCGACCCCGCGACCTTCATCCAGTTCAATCCCGTGTTCGCGACTGATCCGATCGCCATCATCTCGGTGATCGGGCTGTTCGTCACGTTCGGACTGTACGCGGCCGACGTGCGTGGCTCGATCGTGATCGGCATCGTGTTCACGACGCTGGCCTCCTACGCGGCTGACGCGCTGGGCTACACGGCCGCGGACCCGACGGTGCCGGCTCTGGAGGGGGTCGCTCTCTACACGCCCGCCTCGCTCACCGGCCAGACCGACGTGGTGTACTCCGCGGCGGGCTACGACATCACGCCGCTGGTGGGTGCGTTCGTCTCGGGCTTTGGCAACGTCGACGCACTCGGCTTCTCGCTGATCGTCTTCACGTTCTTCTTCGTCGACTTCTTCGATACTGCCGGAACGCTGACCGGCGTCTCGCAGATCGCCGGTTTCCTCGACGAGGACGGCAACCTCCCCGACATCGACAAGCCCCTGATGGCCGACGCCGTCGGGACGACCGTCGGCGGGATCATCGGCACCTCGACGGTGACGACCTACATCGAGTCCTCGGCCGGCGTCGAGGAGGGCGGGCGGACCGGCCTCACGGCGCTGGTCGTCGCGCTCCTCTTCCTCGCGTCGCTGGCGCTGGTCCCGCTGGCCGCGGCGGTGCCACTGCACGCCTCTCACATCGCACTCGTCGTGGTGGCGGTGCTGATGCTCTCGAACATCACCGACATCGACTGGTCGGACCTCTCGCACTCTGTGCCGGCCGGGCTGACGATGTTCATCATGCCCTTTACCTACTCGATCTCATACGGCATCGCCGCCGGGATCATCTCCTACCCGATCATCAAGGCCGCACAGGGCGAAATCCGTGACATCCACCTCGGCCAGTGGGTGCTCGCCGGGGCCTTCGTCGTCTACTTCTTCGTCCGTACGAGTGGGCTGTTGCAGGGCGCACTCTGACCGGTCACGTCCGGCGCTGTTTCCAGCGAGGCACTCGCCGTCGAAGGGAACTCGCAACTAACTAGTTTAGTTAGTGACACGACCTTCTCTCCATGGTCGTCCCAATCCCGAGCAGGCGGACTCTCCGCGTGATGCTCGCGCTCGTCGTCAGTGCGTGCTTTCTGGCCGGTGCCCTCACCGCTGTGGGCCACGATCCAGTTACACTCGGTGACGGCTTCGCCGACGGTCCCGCAGAGGGCACGACGGTCGTCAGCGTGCAGGGCTTTCACTTTCAGGGCGAGGACAACAAGAAAAAGCCAGCACGGCTCGTCGCCGCCAATGCCACCGGCGCAGTCGAGTGGACCTACGAATCTAGCCCGGAGACGACGTGGTTCTACGACGTCGATCCGCTGGCCGACGGCAACCTCCTCGTAACGTCGACGAACGAGCGCGGCACCGTCGTCTTCGAGTTCGACCCGGCGACCGAGACGCGCGTGTGGGAGGAGTTTCTCCCGATCACAGACACCCACGACGTCGACTTGCTGGACGAGGACAGGCTGGTCGTCGCAAACATGCGCGAGTACGAGGACGGCGTCAGCAGCGACCGCATCTTCGTGTACAATCGCACGTCCGAGCAGATCACGTGGGAGTGGACGTTCCACGAGCACTTCCCGAACAGCACCGACGGCGGCTTCAGCGAGGACTGGACCCACGTCAACGACGTCGACCCCGTCGGCGACGACGCCTTTCTCGTCAGCCCGCGCAACTTCGATCAGGTGCTCCTGATCGACCGCGAGACGAAGGCGATCACGGCCCGACTGGGGAGCGACGACGACCACGAGACACTGTTCGAGCAGCACAACCCCGACGTGGTCGCGACCGATCCGCTGACGATCCTCGTGGCCGACAGCGAGAACGACCGCGTCGTCGAGTACGCGCGCATCGACGGCGAGTGGCAGCGGACGTGGGCCGTGACCGGTCTCCACTGGCCCCGCGACGCCGACCGCCTCCCCAACGGCAACACGCTGATCACCGACACGCTCGCCCACCGCGTCGTCGAGGTGACGCCGTCGGGCGAGGTCGTCTGGGAGTTCGCCGCGCCGTGGGCACCTTACGACGCCGAGCGACTGGGCACCGGCGACGGCTCGAACGGCCCGACCATGCGCGAACACGACACTACCGGTACTGTCGCGGTCAACGGGACCGAGACCGACGGTCCCGCCGGCGCGACCACGCCCGCGGACGTGATCGGGGCCGCTGGCGAGGGGACGCCACTCGACGGGATCACGTCGTGGCTCGCCAGAGCCTGGGCGCACGTCACGCCGTGGCTGCGCCCGGTCTGGCTCTCTCGGTGGGCCTTCGCCGCGTTCGCGCTGGGCGGGACCATCGCCTGCTGCTGGGGCGCTGGCGAACTCCTCGTCCGCCGCCGGGCCGTCGCTCACCGATTCGGTACGCTGTTGGGACGCGTCCGCGAGCGCCTGTAAGTCAAAATCCGTGCGCCTCGCGCGCACAGCGCCGTGACGCTGATATGTGTCCAGCCGTTAGCTCTCGTCGATGACGAACCTCGAACTGTACGAACTAGAGGGCTGTCCCTACTGCGCGAAAGTGATCGACAAACTCGACGAGCTCGGACTCGACTACGAGTCACACATGGTCCCCCGCTCGCACGACGAGCGGACCGAGGTACAGGAAATCTCGGGCCAGACCGGTGTGCCCGTCCTCGTCGACACGGAACACGGCGTCGATGGGATGCCCGAATCCGACGACATCGTCGAGTATCTCGACGAGACGTACGGGAACTAGAACACGCCGATCTTCGGCGATCCCATCGCTTCTCCCAACGAGATTTCGAAAGCCCTCGTGCAGTTCCGTTCCCGCGACTCGTTGCGCGCGCTCACTCCGTTCGCGTGCTTACGTCGCCGGGGTTCCCGGAACTGCACTCGCCCTTTCATCCGCCAGGATGTTGCTATCGACACCGTCCACGAGCCTGGCGGATGAAAGGGCGAGGCGCGCTGGCGCTCGTGGAGTCGTCTGATCGGCCACTATCCGGGCGAGCGAAGCGAGCACGGATATGCCGATCAGCGACCGCCAGCGAGCCGAGGGCTTTCGGTGTGTTCACTGTCGAGTTCACAGTCATCGTGCAAAAGCCAGAACAGTCGACGTTCGCTGCTAGGCCACTTCTTCGGGTTCTTCGCCCCGTTCCATGATCAGGTCCCGCAGGTCGTCGGCGTCGTCGATGGCCTCCATCTCAGACTCCTCGATGATGGCGGTGCCATCGACTGACTCCCGTTTGAGGTCGTCGACGACGTAGATCGAACGGGTCCGGGTCACTTCACCGACCGAGGACATGATGCGGGCGCGTTTCTCGGCGGTCTTGGTAAAGGCCGAGCGGCCCGTCAGCACCTGCTGGCGCTGCTGTTCGTTCTCGGAGACGGTCTTGAACGGCGCACGATCAGTCGGGTGGACCTCGAAGCCGATGCGGGTAAAGACCGTCACGAGTGGCTGATCCTCGGGGGCGACCTCGGGGTCCTCGGGGGCGTCTTCGTTGTCGCGGACCTCCTCGGCCCCATCGAGGACGCTGACCGGCGATGTAAGCGGTGCGTCGAACAGTTCTTCGAGTTCGGCGGCCACGTCGACGGAGGCGTCCATGCCGTCCTCGTACTTCGAGACGGTGCGCCGGGAGACGCCCAGTTCCTTGGCGAGACGACCCAGCGACCACTCTCGGTCCTCGCGGGCGTCCGCCAGCACTTCGCTGTCGATGTTGACGTACAGTCCCCCCGGTGCGGCGTAGATCAGCGGCGGCACCGCTTCGAGGAACAGGTCCATCGCCGTGTCCGGCGACAGCACCGGGACGCCGTGTCTGAAGTAGACGACGCCGGGTTTCAGTTCCTCGTCCCGGGTTCGCAGGCCGACGACCATCGGCGTGGCGTTCAGGTAGGTCCCCAGCCGTCGCATCTCCGCGCCGGTGACGCCGTCGAACGAGTCGATGTTCCCCAGAATCTTCACCAGCAACACGTCCTCCCCACGCCGCGCCGCCACGTCGAAGCTCTTGGGCCGAATCGCACACCGGTCGCTGACGAGGAAGCCAGCATCCTCCAGCATCGCCGTGACGTTCTCGACCAGTGCCGACCGTGACATTGTGGTACGTACCTCTATGTTGTACAAGTAATTCACTGCATATATGCGTTGTGACGGGGTACGGGCGCTGTTTCGCCGTTTCACGTCCGTTCACCGACACGTTCATATACCGTCTCCGACCCGTCCGAATCGCTGGCGCTCACGAGACGAAACGCCGAAGCCAGCCACTCGCTTAGGTCGGGCCGTGACGGTCATCGGACTGGACGACACCGACTCCCGGACCGAAGGGATGTGTACGACCTACGCTGCGACGCGGCTGGCAGAGCGCATCGAGGCCGCTGACGGTGCGGTCTCTCGGACGCTGCTGGTGCGACTCAACCCCGCCGTCGAGTACAAGACTCGCGGGAACGCCGCACTCGCCGTCCACTGTGACCTCGCCGCCGAGCGTGCGCTCGCGCTCGCCAGCGAGACGTTCGATCTGGCCGCGACCGACGATCCGATGACCAATCCCGGCGTCGTCGTCGCCGACTGCGATCCCGACGCCGTGCCCGACGCCGTCGCCGCACACGCCACCGCGGCCGTTCGCTCACTGATCGACACCGAGACTGCCCGCCAGCGGATCGACGCAGCGGGCTTCGCCGCCGAATCGGTCGGCAACGGTCGTGGTCTGATCGGCGCGCTCGCGGCGGTCGGAGCGTGGCGCGCCTTCGAGGACTGGACCGTCGAACACATCGCCTACCGCGAGCGCGAGTGCTGGGGGACCGAGCGGTCGGTCGACGCCGAGTCGGTTCGGGCCGCCGCCGATCGCCACTATCCGGCCGTCTGGGACACCGTCGACTGCGCTTCCGGCTACCCGGTCTCGGTCCCGCGCACCCCCTGTCCGATCCTCTATGGCATCCGCGGCGACGACGCCCGGTCGTGCCGCGCGGTTGCCGATGCAATCGAAAGTGAGCCGATCGACCGCGCGAGAACGTTCGTGACGAATCAGGGCACCGACGCCCACCTCCAGCCCGCGCCCCTCGCCACAGTCACCGACGACAGCGCCTACCGAACCGAGGGCCGGGTCGCCGCAGCACCCGAGACCCGCGAGGGCGGGCACGTCTTTTTCACCATCGGCGACGGCGAGGTGACCGTCGAGTGTGCCGCGTTCGAACCCACGAAGCGCTTTCGCGACCGGGTGCGCGCGCTCCGCGTGGGTGATCGACTGACGGTCTGTGGCGAAGTGAGTAACGGCACGCTGAAACTGGAGAAGTTCGCCCTGCGCGAGCGTGTCGAGACCGAACTGGTCACGCCCGACTGTCCCGACTGCGGGCGCTCGATGGAAAGCGCCGGCCGGAAACAGGGGTATCGCTGCCGGGACTGTGGGACCGCCCGCGATGGCAAGGTCGAACAGCCAATCGAGCGCGACCTCGAACGGGGCTGGTACGAGGTGCCGCCGGTGGCGCGGCGACACATCGCCAAACCGTTAGTCCGCGGTGGCTTCGACGGCACGATTCATCCGGAGCGGTAACGACGCCGAGCGTTTCGAGCGGTCGCGACGCAGAGAGACACCCGGCGTCCGCCCGCGGGCGCGGTTTTCAACGGCCTACCGTAAACAGCGCTCGCGCTGGCGGCGAATCGTCTCGATACAGTCGGCGATGTCGGCCAGCGCGGGACAGGTGGCCGAACACTCCTCGTAGAGGTACCGAACGAGATTCTCGCCGGAGATGCCGACGAGGCTGGCCGTCGTCCGGCCGTGGAGCAGCTCCTGTCGTTGGGCCACGAGGTCGGTACAGGTCGCTTCCAGCGTCGCCAGTTCGTCGTCGATCGCTTCACAGCGCGTGCTCGTCGTGTGGTCGTCGATGGCCGCGCCGAGTTCGGCCGCGCGACTCTCGCAGTCGTCGAGGTGGTCCCGGACCGTACACAGTGACTGGCGTTCAGTCTGGAGTGTCTCGCGGAACGCCGTCCGGTCCTCGATTGCCTGCCCGACTGCGTTCAGGATGGTGTCGTACACCGGCGGCGTCACTCGTCCGGTCTGGAACACCTGCACCGCCACTTCGGCACCCAGTTCCGCCGCGAAGTTCGTCCGTGCCGGCTCGCCGTACTCAGCGGCATAATGCGGGACCGCGAGGACCGTCTCCTCGTAGGCCGTTCGAAGCGTCTGGGCGGCCGGGTCCGGGCGGGATGCAGTGCCGACACAGGCGACTGCGTCACCGCCTGCGCCCGGCCGCGTGGGCGTCGCAGTCGACGGGTCGAGATTCTCGATCCGTGCTCTGAACTGGCGGAACGCCTCGCGTTCGTCGGTCACGTACCGAAACTCTCGGTCGAGGAGGTCGAGCGCCTGCTCGGTTCGGGGCTGGTGTGTCTCGGGCATGGGTCCAGTGGACGGCCGGTCCTCGGGGTGAGACCGTGTGACACCGTCCGTATCGCCCCATCCGCCGCGGTGGCTATAGGCAATTGCTATGAATTCTATATAGCACTCCGTCGAGATACCCCGTCGCCTTACAGCGAACTGACCGCGAGGAACGCCCACGCGGCGTGGGGGAGCCACTGTTCGGCCCAGCGCCAGCGGTGCGCGTGGTCGTCGCCGACGCCCTCGGGGAGGTACGCGATGTCGGCCTCGTTCTCGAAGCCGGCGGTGATCCCGTTCTGGATGCCGCCGGGGACGTTGCGGAACGAACGGTGGTAGGTCGGCTCCGGTGCGCCGATGCCGTGCATCATGGAGACGCCGAAGGGGTTCGCGCCGAGGATCCAGTCCAGTTGGTCCTGTGCGAACCGATCCAGTCGCTCGCGCTGGTCGTCGTCGACGACATCGCGCGACCGGGCTGCTGCGGTCGCGAGCGAGGCGATGCGGGCGTTCTCGCCTTGCCACCAGTAGCCCGTCTCGTTCTCGTGGGGGACGAAAAACGACGATCTGGGGTCGTCCTCGTCGACGGCCTGCACGTACTGGCGCGGGTAGCCGAAGGGATTGGTCACCTCGTCGGTGATCCCCGTCTCGAAGGCCCAGAACCGCCTGACTCCCCCCTCGATGTCGTCGGTCAGCGGGCCATCGGCGTCGACCTCGTGGTGGCGAAGCAGTGCGACGACCGGCAGCCCCTCGTCGGAGGCGTGGAAGAACGGGCGACCGTTGCCGTCGGCATCGAACCAGCCGTCGTAGTCGCCGTCGTCACGCTGGCGGTCGAGCAGCGAGCGCGCCCGGTCGCGGGCGGTCTCGACGAACCGCTCGTCACCGGTCGCGTCGGCCAGTTCAGTCGCCGCCAGCAGCGCACAGTAGTCGTCGATGACGTTCTCGGTGCCGTCGTCGAGATACGCCGTGTTGTGGGTTTCGAGGTGGTCGAAGCCGTCGACGGCGGCGTCGAGATACGTTTCGCAGTCGAACTCGCCGGGGCCGTCGACCTGACTGGCCCGGGCGAGTGCGGCGATGGCGACGCCCCCGCCCTGTCGATACCCCGCCTCGTAGTCGTCGGTCTTGTGGCCCTCGTCGGTCTCGTACGCACAGATCTCCCGGCGGTCCACGTCCTTGGACCACTGGTCGAAGACGGTCATGTAGAAGTAGCCTGCGTCGTCCTGCATCCGACAGAGGAAGTCCGCGCCGTGGTGAATCTCCTCACGCAGGCGCTCGTCGAGTTCCGCGCCCAGCGTGTGGTCGGCCTCGTGGAGGCGGTCGCGGGCGTCGGCCAGCCCCCAGGCGACGATCGGGACCTGCTGGGGATTGAAGTAGTTCGCGTAGCTGAGGTGGCTGAGGTACTTGCTCATGTCGCCGGAGGCGTCGTACCAGCCGCCGTGGACGTCGACGGTCCCCTCGCGGTCGCCGACGAACGGCACCTCGTGGTCGGCCCGGTCGTACCGGCCGGCACTGCGCTGGGTCTTGCAGTAGTACAGGATATCCGACAGCATCGTCTCGGCGTGACAGTCGTCGCCGATGGCGAATCGTCGCGAAACGGTGTCTCCCATGTGCAGGCTATACTCGCCGGGGGTCTCGACGGTCGAGAAATCGAGCGTCCAGAACACCCACTCGCCGTCTCCCCAGTCGGCGACCGATCCGACGAACTCCGGTCGCCCCTCGAAGACAGTGTCCGCACCGTCGCGGAGTTCGAACCGGTCGAACTCGTGGCGTTCGGTCGCACGACAGACTGCACGTTTCGGTCCCTCGGTCTCGTATCCGAGTTGATTGACCAGCAGCTCCATCGTTCGTGTCTCGACATGCATACGTTTAATTCTACGGCCGAGCGGTTGCCGGCCGAAGGCGACTCTTTCCGGCGTTTCTCTCGTCGTGAAACGCCAGTAGCGTCCGTCTAACAATATGCACAGATAGCAAACCGTCTGCCATGAGCCAGCAGGAGGACGGCGACACCGCGCTCGCCCCCGAACCCCTTCCACAGGAGGAGTTCCCCGACGAACAGCTCTCGGCGGTCGTCGAAGAGCGCGCGGACAACTCCGAGCGCTTCATCCTCTATCCCGAAGACATCGACCCGGCCGACGCCGAGACACACTGGCTCGCGCTCGACGCCGAACACGCCGTCGACGTCTCCGACTGTCGATAGCACGGTCGTTCCTGTTCTTACCCGTTCTGCCCCGAGAGGACGACCACAACGTCCTCCGCTGGCGTGATCGTCCCCTGTTCGCGGTACTGTGTCAGCGCCGCCACCGCTGTCGCACAGGTCGGTTCCACCTGAAACCCCGCCCGTGAGAGGCGCTCGTGTGCCCGCTCGGTCGCCGCCGTGTCGACGGCGATGGCATTCCCGTCGGTCGCCTCGATGGCGTCGAGGAGCTGCTGGCCCCGGGCCGGCGCGGTGATCTGGATGCCGTCGGCCAGATCGTTCGCCCCAGCTGCCGCCGCTCCGGTGGCCGTTTCGCCCGCTGCGATCGGTGCGTACCCACTCGCCTGTGCCCCGAGCAGCCGCGGCACGTTGTCGGTCCAGCCCGCCGCTCGCAGGGCCGAGAAGCCGAGGTAAGCCCCGCGTAACAGCGTTCCGTGCCCGACCGGCACGACGACGGCGTCGGGCACGGACCAGTCGCGCTGGGCGGCGACCTCCAGCGCCCACGTCATCGTCCCGGCGAAGAAGGCGGGCTGCCAGGCGTGACTGGCGTACCACGCGTCACCGTCCAGCGCGTCGTGGCAGGCCGCGGTCACGTCGTCACGGCTTCCCTCGACCCGGACCACGTCCGCGCCGGTCCGCTCGATCTTCCGCAGTTTCGACGCCTTCGCACCCGCCGGCACGTAGATCTCGGCGTCGATCCCCGCCCGCGCGGCGTAGGTGGCGATGGCGAGGCCGGCGTTGCCCGACGAGTCCTCGACGACCCGTTCGACACCCAGTACGGCCGCTTGCGAGAGCGTCACCGTCGCACCGCGATCCTTGAAACTCCCCGTCGGAAACACGGAGTCGAGCTTGATCTGGGCGTCGAACGTCGGGGCGTCCACGAGCGGTGTCCACCCCTCGCCCAGCGAGACGCGCCGTTCGACTGGGAGAAACTGGTCGAACGCCCAGAGGCCTCGGTCGCGGTCGAGAGACTGGGGATCGGGTGGGTCCCTCGTACCCGGCAGCGGGCGCTCGGCGTAGTCGAGTGCGTGCCCGCAGGCACAGCGCCACGGTCCATCGGCGTCGTACTCGCGGCCACAGGACTCGCAGTGGTACATACCCAGTCACTCGGTCGGCACCCGCAAAAGTCTCGGTGTGGATTCAGACGGACAGTTGTAGGTCTGTCCCCGGTCGACCGCACAACGTCGCGCGGTCGACCGCCTACACGGCTACAACGTTCCGTCTCAGACGGAGTCGATATCCGTTCCCACAGAACAGACGTACTCGCCGGTCGCGACCTGCGGGAGTCGTCGGGCGCGCCAGAAGATGCCCGAGGAGTCGGCGGTCACTTCGGCTTTCTCCTGCCCGAACACGTCGGTGATGGTGTACAGCGTCTCACCGCGGGTGACCCGTTCGCCCAGTTCCTTCTGGAAGGAGACGAGTCCGCCCTTGGGCGAGCCGTACTGATCGAAGCTCTTGGCCCGGGTCTGGGTCTCGTCGATGTGGTCCTCGTCGAGGAAGCCGTAGTACCGCAGGACGTTGAACACGCCTTCGGCACCCAGCCGGATCGACTGCTCGTCCCAGCCGACACAGCCGCCGAGTTCGGGGTCGATGGTGGGGACGCCCTCGTCCGGGGCGGCCCGAGCGAGCTGGCCGTCCGGTCCCTTCTGATCGAGGATATAGCCACAGCCAAAGACCTTCGCCAGTTCGAGACACTCGTCGTGCATCCGGTGGCGAGTGCCACAGCGCACGCGGCACTCGTCGATCATCTGGGAGGTCGATCCCTGATGGAGATCCAGCACCAGATCGGCCCGCGTGGCGGCGTCGAACGTCGCGGCGGCGATCCGTTCCGAGGAGGTCCCTTCCGCGTTGCCGGGATAGGCCCGGTTCATCTTCGTGTCGTCGATGGGATTGCGGTGTTCGGCGACCTGAAACGCGTGGTAGTTGACGATGCCGACGATGAGGATGGTGCCTGACAGTTCTGCGGGGTCGAGTCGTGGGACGACACGCTGGATGACGCCGACGCCGTTGAGTTCGTCGCCGTCGCTTGCGGCCTGTATGTACAGCGTCTTGCCGTCGCCGGCACCGTTGACGACGGCGACCGGTAGTCCGACATCGCTGCCGTCTCGCGTTTCACCGACGACCAGTCGTCCCGTGTCTCGCTCGCCCGGCGAGGCCGTCGCCGTCCCGAGGGTTACCATTGGAACGTGCTAGGGTGGCCTCCACTTTTACTGGTTCGGATTCTCGCTGTACCGAACGTGGGGCGGACGACGGGCACACCGTTCGGTTCGCTCGGAACCGACGGCTCCTTACCGATGCCGTCCCAAGTCGATCCCGTGTCAGCAAGTCAGCCGGATTCTGGACCGGGGGCACTCGTCGACGCGCTGAACGTCCCGACCCACGCGAAGCGTGGCTTCGTTCTCGCCGCGCTGTTGACGATCACTATCTTCGTGTTCTTCGTCGTCGTGCCGGGTGCACAGCGCTCGCCGCTGTTGTACGTCGCGCTTGGTTTCGTCCTGTTCGTCTCGCTTGGCGGTCTCATCACGGCCGTGTTCACTGCGGGCTCGCTCGTCCGTCAGCTTCGTCAGCTCTGATCGCTGCCGGCGAGCGCGCGGAACCGTTCGGCCCCGCTTCGGGTCCCCTTCGCGACCAGTACGTCACCCGCAGACAGCGTCGTCGCCGGACCGGGTGAGACTTCCCAGTCGCTGTCTTTGCGGCCAGTACGATCGCTCGCATCCGGGTGGCGCACTGCGATGATTCCCATCCCGGTCTCGGTCTTGACCTGCTGGCCGCCGATAGTCGTCCCGTCGAGCGCGCTGCCGGCCGCGACCGGGACGCTGACGATCACTTCGTCGGACTCCCGGACTGCCTCGGCGACGACTGGGTGGGTCGACAGGCCCCGGAGGACACCCTCGCTGATCTCCAGTGCGGCGTCGGAGATGACTTCGGTCGCCCGCGCGAGGTGGACCAGTCCCCGGAGCGCGATGGGGTCGTCGTAGCGGCCGGCGGCCTGTAGCGTCCACGCCTCGAAGCGCGACTGGAGGGCGTCGACCTCGGCTTCGAGTTCGACGACCTCCTCGGCCACCTCCGGGCTGTCGAGCAACACCGCGCCGTAGGCCAGATCGACGGCGAGTTCGCCCATGTCCTTCATCAACACGATCGAGTCGACGGCGCGTTCGAGGTCCTCGATCTCGCTCTCCGGCGGTGACGGTGGTTCGTAGGTCTCGCCCGTCGCGTCGCGATACACCGTGGTGATCCCGTCGTCCGGGCCGCGAAAGAGGACCACGTCGTCCGCATCGAGACTGGTCTCGGCGTCGGGGTTCAGCAGCCAGTCACCCGCGCGACGGATCGCGATAGCGCGGACACCGGTCTCGGTCTCCAGATTGAGCGTGCCAAGCGTCTCACCTGCCAGTGGCGAGTCGGGGGCCACGGTCGCCCGAACGATAGTCTCGACGGCCTCGGGCAGGGTCGCCCGCATCGCTTCGGGCAGGCCGATGTCCTCCAGTACCACCTTCGCGATGTCTCCGGCGGCATCGGAGATCTTCTCTGCAGCCCCGACCATCCCCAGTACGGGTGCGAGCGCCTCGGCGTCCTCCGTACTCCGGGCCGCGAGCAAGAGGCTCATGCGGGCGCGCAACTGCAACACGTCCATCTGCTCTTCGAGTTCCAGCACCTCGGCGGCGACCTCGTCGCTGCCGAGCAGAACGGCCGAGTACGAGAGGTCGATCAGTAGCTCTGCGGTGTCTTTCATCTCCGCCAGCACCGCCTTGACGCTGACTGGCTCGTACTCGACCTCGGTCGACATACTCGCACCTGCGCGGCCGTCGGGCAAAAGCCATTCGCCGTGGCACGCGCTCGTACGGTCGTCCCGGCCAGACTCGACACGGTCGGTCCCGCCCCGGCCGGTGGTTCTGTCGAACTCTGGACGAACGTCGTGACGATCGTCCACTGTCGGTGGCCTGCCTGCCCGATCGTTCAGAAAATCCGGAGCTGTTCACTGCCAGCGGACGCACAGAAAGACAATGTTTTTCCCGGCAGGTAGAAAACTCACTGCGTATGTCCGACGACCTCAAGAAAGGTCTGGAGGGTGTCCTCGTTACCGAGTCGGAGCTCAGTAAAATCGACGGTGACGCGGGCAAACTCGTCTATCGTGGCTACACGATCGAGGACCTGGCGACCGGTGCAAGCTTCGAGGAGGTCCTGTATCTCCTCTGGCACGGCCACCTCCCGAACCAGGCGGAACTCGACGACTTCACCGACGCGATGGTCGACGAACGCCACGTCGACGACGCCATCATGCAGACCGTCGAGCAGATGGCTGTCGCCGACGAGAACCCGATGGCTGCGCTGCGGACCGCCGTCTCGATGCTCTCGTCGCACGATCCCGACGCAGAGAGCGACCCGGTCGATCTCGACGCGAACCTCCGCAAGGGTCGCCGGATCACCGCCAAGATTCCGACCGTCCTCGCGGCCTTCACTCGCTTCCGCGACGGCCAAGACGCTGTTGCGCCTCGTGACGACCTCTCTCACGCCGCGAACTTCCTCTATATGCTCAACGGCGAGGAACCCGACGAGGTACTCGCCGAGACGTTCGACATGGCCTTGGTGCTGCACGCCGACCACGGCATCAACGCCTCGACGTTCTCGGCGATGGTCACCACCTCGACCCTGTCGGATCTCCACAGTGCGATCACCTCCGCCATCGGCACCCTCAAGGGGTCGCTCCACGGCGGCGCGAATCAGGATGTCATGGAGATGCTCAAAGAGGTCGACGACGCCCAGCAGGACCCGCTTGACTGGGTCAAGCAGGCTCTCGACGAAGGGCGGCGCGTCTCCGGTTTCGGCCACCGCGTCTACAACGTCAAGGACCCGCGTGCCAAGATCCTCAGCGAGCGCTCGAAGGAGCTGGGCGAGGCTGCCGGCTCGCTCAAGTGGTACGAGATGTCCACGACCATCGAAGAGTACCTCGCCGAAGAGAAAGGGCTGGCCCCGAACGTCGACTTCTACTCGGCCTCGACGTACTACCAGATGGGCATCCCCATCGACATCTACACCCCAATCTTCGCCATGTCCCGCGTCGGCGGCTGGACGGCTCACGTCCTCGAACAGTACGACGACAATCGCCTGATCCGGCCGCGCGCTCGTTACGTCGGCCCGACCGATCAGGAGTTCGTGCCGATCGACGAGCGGTAAGAGCGCATTCGGCGACCGCGTCGCCGATTCACTGAACCGAACGGTGCGAGGCGCGCCGAGGGCGAGATTCCGGTAGAATCTCGTCAAGACGAACGGTGAAGCCGTGAGTCAGGCGGGCCTCGATGTGAACGGGGAACGGAGTGACCCGTGAACGAAGTGAGGTTCAGCCTTTTCACCCACGTTTTTGCGCAAGGGTGTCCGCAGGAAGCGAGGACACCCGACGCGGAAAAAGGTGGAGGACGGTTCGTGCCGATCGACGAGCGGTAAGAGCGCATTCGGCGACCGCGTCGCCGATTCACTGAACCGAACGGTGCGAGGCGCGCCGAGGGTGAGATTCCGGTAGAATCTCGTCAAGACGAACGGTGAAGCCGTGAGTCAGGCGGGCCTCGATGTGAACGGGGAACGGAGTGACCCGTGAACGGAGTGCGGTTCGGCTTTTTCGCCACCGGAAGACTCGCCCCGCTCGACTTCCGAGCCATGCTTTGCTCAGCAATACCACGTTTTTCAAGGAGTGGTGGTGAGCGTAGCGAGCCATTGCTGTGTTCGCTATCGATTCTGAAAAATTATCATAGTCCGTCAGTCGATGGTGGATACACGCTCACAAACAGTAATTAAAAATGCTATGTACTGGCCTGTATTCAGATATGAGACTGTAACCGTTCGATATAATTGCTGTGCGCAAATGATTCCAATCGATGAAACGACGTGAGTTGCTCGCGACCGGATCGATCGGACTGACCAGCGCGTTTGCAGGCTGTGGCTTCCTCTCCGGTGGCGACAGCGATGGCTCGTCGGGCGGCGACGGAGCGGATGACGACACTGCGACCGGGACGGCGACCGAGACGCCAACGGGACCGGCGGCGTTCGACGAAGTCTCGCTGTCGGCCTCTGAGGGCGTGACGGTCGGCTCGGAACCGACGCTGACAGTTGCGGCGACGAACACCGGCGGCGAGACCGGCACCTACGAAGGTATCGTCAGGCTCGCCGCCGACGGTGAGGGAGCGCCCTCGTTCGAAGAGTCGGTCACCATCGACTCGGTCGCACCCGGCGAGACGGGCGAGACCGAGATCACGGGGCCAGCGTTCGACGTGGTCGACGACTACGAGTTCGCCGTGGTCGACACCGACGCGTCGGTGACGGTCCGGCCAGAGCCGACGACCGCTGCTGTCGGCGAGACGCTGTCGATCGGTGACGACCTCACGGTGACGGTCGACGACGTGTCGATTCAGGAGTCCGTCTTCTACGGGACTATCAGGTCGAGTGGGCTGTCGACCTACGACGAGGTCGCGGCCTTTGGCGCTCCCTCGGGGCACGTGCTCGCGGTCGTCACCGTCACGGCAGAGAACACCGGCACGGAGACGGCATCGGCCGCCAGCGGGACGATCGACGTTCGCGACGGCGAGTGGTACGGCAGCGGCGACGGGGTCCCGGGATCGATCCTCGGTCGCTCTGACAGTCGCTTTACCGACGGTGGCTTGCCGGAGATCGACCCAAGCGACTCGGTGACGGGCTACTTCCTCGCAAAAGTCCCTCGCGAGACGGCCCGGGGAACCGTCGAGATCACCGGGCAGGTCGACACGACCGGCACGCTGCCCGAGCGCGTCTGGACGGCCGCTCCAGCCGGCGAGGAACGCGGGCTGTCGAACCTGACTGTCGAGTCCATCGACGCCCCCGAGACCACGCCGCTGGGCCGGAGCTACGAGATCACTGTCACCGTCGCCAACGAGGGCGAGGCTGCCGGCACTCTCAGGAGTGTCGTCCAGTGGGACGCCGACAGGGGCTGGGCGCAGCTTACCGCGGCGACGAGCCACGCGACTCTCGACATCGACCGCCCGACCGGCGGCGTGATCAGCAGGGAAATCGAAGCCGGGGCGTCCACGGAGGTCACGCTCTCCAGTGTCTCGGTCTACAACAGACAGTACACCTACCGGCTCGCACCGTTCGGCGAGGAGTGGCAGGTCGAGTTCGAGGAGGCCGTGCTTGACTTTGGCGACCGACTCCAGTCGAGTGGCAACGCCGACATCGTCGTCGAGGGCCTTCGAACACTCGACACCGTCACCGCCTACGACAACTTCGACGGCGAGGAGTACGAGGCCGAACCGGACGACGGGAATCAGTTCGTCGCTGTCCAGTTCCGCTTCTCGAAGCGTGACGAGAGCGACGACTACGCGTCGACACCCGACACCAGCGACTTCTGGCTCACTGCCGACGGGAACGATGTCGGTGACAGTACCTACGTCGCGGACGCCGAGGATATCCGCGAGGACTTCTACACCCCCATCGAGGGTGACCTCGAAGACCAGCCCGAGATCGCCGGCTGGGACTTCTACGAGGTCCCCGCAGAGTACGCGGCCGCCGATCTGGCCGTCCACTTCGAGGAAAGCGCCGGTTTCGGGTCGGATGTCAGCACGGTTGCACGCTGGGAGCAGTAACGACCTGTGTCCTCACGGCGCTACTGAAACACGGCACGGAACCGATCGACGGCTTCGTCGGTGCCGGCGACGACGAGTTCGTCGCCCGCGTCGATCTGCACGTCCGGTCCTACGTCGGTGAGCACGTCGCCGTTGCGTTCGACCGCGAGGACCGTACAGCCGGTGCGGGCCCGAACACGCCCTTCACCGAGTGTCCTGCCGGCCAGTTCGCTGGCTTCGGTGCGGACGATCTCGACCTGTTCGTCCATCGAGATCACCTGTTCGTCCGTGAGGATCGTCGAGGCGAGCATCCGGCCGGTAATCGTCGCCAGCGAGAGGACGTAGTCGGCTCCCGCTCGATACATCTTCTGGACGTTCTCGGTCTGTTCGGCGCGGGCGACGATCTCCACGTCGGTGTTGAGATCGCGGACCACGAGCGTCGCGAACTCGGCGTTGGTGTCGTCAGACAGCGCGAGGATGACCGTCCGGGCGTTCTCGACGCCGGCCGCGCGCAGTTCCTCGGGTTCGGTGGCGTCGCCGACGATGTCGACGCCGGGCTTCTCGTCTTGGTCGATGACAGTGTGGTCCAGTCCGGCCGCCTGGAGCGCGTCGCCGATGGTCTCGCCGACTTCGCCGTAGCCGACGACGATGGTCTCGCCGTGGCCGAACTGGCGAACGTCTGACAGCGTCATGTCTTTGAGCCGCTGGAGCTGGTCCTCGCGGCCGGCGACGAGCAGGACAGTGCCGTTGTCGAGCGTCGCGTCGGGCGAGGGCGGACTCTCGAACTCACCCTGAAACCACGCGCCGATGACGTTGACGCCCGCCCGCTCGCGGATGTCACTGTCGGCCAGCGTTCGGCCGACCAGTTCGCTCCCACGGTGGATCGGCAACTCAGCGATGTCGAAGTCCTGTCCGATCTCGATCGACTCGCCGACGGCCGTCGAGACGCGCGTCGTCACCTTTCCTGCGAGGCTCTCACCCAGCAGGCGACGCGGCGAGACCACGTGATTGGCACCGGCGAGTTCGTGATACCGCTCGCGGTCGGGTTCTTCGACGACACTGACTGTGGGCACGCTGTCGTCGACCTCGCCCGCGGTGAGGATGATACTGGTGTTGACCTCGTCGGCGGCGTCGGCGACGAGTGCGCGCGCCCGTGACAGGCCCGCTGCCTCCAGTCCCTCGACTGACTGTGGGTCGGCGTGGATGACGCGGTGGCCGTCCTCGTAGAGTCCGGTCGCACGGTCCCGATCCGGGGCGACGATCACGTGCTCGACGCCCCACGTGTCGAGTTCGCCCACGAGCGTCTCGCCACGCGGCGTGAACGAACAGATGACGACGTGGTCTTCGAGACTCTCCTCGACGGCCGTGGGCACCGTCGTCGACATGGCTTCCTCGAACAGGGGAAACAGGAGGACCGGCAGTGCGAGGAAGATCAGGACGACGCCGGTCGTGGCCATGACGCTCATCAAGAGGTTCATCTCGGCAGACTGCCAGTCGGCATCGGAGCCAAACCCGGTCGTCGTCACCGTCTCGATGACGATCCGCAACGAGTGGACGAACGTCTTTGGCTCGCCCTCGAAGACGCTCATCCCGTAGTCGTACGCGACGGTGAACGCGAAAATGACCGCGACCAGTCCGAGGACGTACAGCCCCGTCCGGCGCTGCCAGGTGTCCATCTATCACCTACGTGGCCGACCTCGGTAAAAACGGTTCCCTTGCCGGCGTAGTCCCCGCCGGCACTGTCCAGACGACGGCGACTGACATCCGTCCGACGCACGTCGTCTGCCTCTCGCGTCACCGTTCCGTCCGGCACTTTCACTTTCACTTCGCTATCCTCGCGTTTAATAGCCACCCTCGCATTGCACCGATTGCTGTCACACCCTCCACTGGTGGGTGGTTATCATCTCTCCGTTCCCCTTCCCGAAAACGACTGTGAGCGGTGGCGCTGGTCGTCAGTCCGTTCGCGTGGGCGGGAGAATAAAAAGTACTCACGTCCAACGACTGGTATGCTCGCCTTCGAGGACGTACTGGCGGCCCGAGACCGGGTAGCCGAGACCGCCCGGCACACGCCACTGGACTACTCACACACCTTCTCTGCGATGACCGGCGCGGACGTGCATCTCAAACTCGAACTGTTCCAGCGCACGGGCGCGTTCAAGATCCGCGGCGCGACCAATCGGATCGCGACACTCTCGGATGCCGAACGCGAGGCCGGTGTCGTCACCGCGAGCGCCGGCAACCACGCGCAGGGCGTCGCGCTGGCGGCGACCCGGATCGGCGTCGACTCGACTATCGTCATGCCCGAGCGCGCCCCCGTCTCGAAGGTGCAGGCCACCGAGAGCTACGGCGGGCGGGTCGTCTTGCACGGTCGAGACTACGACGAGGCCGCCGAGAAGGCCCACGAGATCGAACGCGAGGAGGGTCGCACCTACGTCCACGCCTTCGACGACGACATGATCATGGCCGGACAGGGGACGATCGGACTGGAGATCTACGAGGACCTGCCGGGCGTCGACACCGTCGTCGTCCCCATCGGTGGGGGCGGCCTCATCAGCGGTATCGCAACGGCACTCAAAGGGCAAGACGAGGACGTGCGCGTGATCGGCGTTCAGGCCGAAGGGGCATCGAGCGTCGCCCAGTCTCTCCAGAAGGGCCACCGGATCGAACGCGACTCGGTCCAGACGATCGCCGATGGCATCGCAACGCGCACCGTCGGCGAGCGCACTTTCGAAGTGATCAAGGATCGCGTCGACGAGGTCGTCACCGTCACCGACCCCGAGATCGCCGTCGCGCTGACGACGCTACTGGAACGCTCGAAGACCCTCGCTGAGGGCGCTGGTGCGGTCCCACTGGCGGCCCTGATCGAAGGGAAGTTCGACTACGACGAGGGCGAGACCATCGTCCCGACGCTCTGTGGGGGCAACATCGACCTGAACACACTGACCAACGTCGTCATGCGCGGCCTCGTCGAGACGGGCCGCTACTGCAAGATCAAGACCGTCCTCGAAGACCGCCCCGGGTCACTGGAGGAACTGGTCGAGGTGCTCTCGGCGGCGAAGGTCAACATCTACGGCATCGAGCACGACCGTACCTCGCGAGACATCGCGATGAACGACGCCGAGGTCGAACTGGACCTCGAAACGCGTGGCGAGGAACACGTCGCCGAACTGCTCGCCGCGCTCGAAGATGCGGGATACGAAGTGGAAGTCTTGGTGTAGCCAGCGCCCACCTTTATTCCCGCTGCGCGCACCACGTCAGGTATGAAGCGCATTGTCAGCACCAACGCGGCACCCGAGGCGGTCGGAGCGTACAGTCAGGCCACCGCGACGGACGACCTCGTCTTCACCGCCGGTCAGATTCCACTCACACCCGAGGGCGAACTGCTCGACGACGCGCCCATCGCCGAGCAGACCGAACAGGCCCTGGACAACGTCGCAGCCATCCTCACCGAGTCGGGCGCGAGTTTGGAGGACGTGCTGAAGGTGACGGTGTACCTCGACGACATCGACGACTTCGAGGCGATGAACGAGACGTACCAGACCTACTTCGAAATCGAGCCACCGGCCCGCAGCGCCGTCGGCGTCGACGACCTCCCCAAGGGCGTCGGCGTCGAAATCGAGGCCATAGCGACGAAGTGAAGGCCCTCGACTCCTCGGTTCCGGTATGCACCCGCGAACGAAAGAGAGCCTGCTGTGGGGCGTCGTCGGCGCGCTCTCCTTTCTCGTCCTCATTCAGGGGTACGAACTGCTCACCCCCGCGACCGTGACCGTCGGCGTGAAGGCCGGCGTCGCCGTGCTCGTCGGGGGTGGGGCCGCCGCCGTAACTCTCCTCGCGCGAGATCAGCTACTGGAAAACGACCCTGTCTGATCCCGCTGGCTGTCCCCTGCTGACACTGCCGGCTGTCTGTCTGTGAAGCATTTCGCGACCCCGAATCACAAACATCTTGAAACAGTTACAGCCGGCAGTATGACTCCCAGTCGTCGACCCACCCCCCGATCACCCCAACAGTGTCAGTAAAAATAGGAAAACTTTCAGGTCACAACTGTCCTCTTCTGATATGGTTCGACAGTCCCTCCGGCGGTCCGAGTCCGTCCCCGACGACCCCATGATCCGCACCTCCGGATCGCTGTTCGTGTTACTGGTCGCAACGATCCTCCTGCAACGAATCGCGACCGTGACCGTCCAGATACTCTCGTCGTCGATTCCCGAGACGCTCCATCCGCGGCTGGTCGGGACCGTCGTCTATGCGACGCTGGCATTGCTGGCGCTGCTGGTCGCCGACGCCATTCGTCGCCAATTGTGGCCGTCGACGGCTCGGTTCGACACGTTCGAACGGCGGTCCGTGGGCGCGATCACGGCGCTGCTCGTGCTGCTTGGCGCGTATCTGCTCCACGGTGTCGTGCACCTGCCGACGTTTCCCGAGGCGACCGTCAGAACGTTCCTGTTTGGACCGGTCGCACTCGGAATCCCCGCTGTCGTCTACGCGGCGGCGTACGGGATCGAGATCCGTACTGTGCTCCCGGCGCGTGACGACTGGCACGTGGCCGCCGCGACTCTCGTCGTGGTCGCACTCGGAAGCGCCGCGGTGTGGCCCATCGCGTCACTGGTGGCCCCGATACCCGATGTGACGACCGCTCTCGGTCCGCTTTCGGCGGCGGACGTGCTCTCAGAGGTCGTGCTCCCGGCCCTCTTCGTCGCGACAGGCTGGGGCGTCCTGTACCACGGTGTGATCCAGCCCCAGTTGCGCGAGCGCCTCGGCCCCGCCGGCACCGTCGCAGCACTGACGATGCTGGTCAGCCTGCTCTACTGGCTGGGACCCTCGGCCACGCAGGTGCCGTTTGCAATGACCCTCGTCCTGACCGGTGTCGTGCTCCTCTCGCTGGTACTCGCGCCCGTGGTCGCTCGGGGTGTCCGACTCGGCGTGGAGCTGCTTCATCTCGACTGGCGACCGCTCACGGCCGGCGTCAGCGTCGTCCTCGTCCTTGCTCTCGCCGTCGTCATCGCTGTCGGAACCGGACTCGTCGGCCCGTCACGACTCGCCTGGGGCATCGGCTATGCTGTCGCCGGCGCTGCTGCCTGTGTCGGCTCCGAGCGCACCCGCTCGCTGTGGGTCCCCGTCGCCGTGTACGCCGTCTTCGTGTTTTTCACCGACATCCAGATGGGGTCTCTCCTGATCGGGGTGCTGTTCTGACCGTCGTAACCGTGGACATCACTTCCGACTCGCAGTCGAGAGCAGAAGGCGCACGCCTGGAACGCGTGCTCCCTTGGATTCCGGGATCGGTTCGGCCGACCGAGAACGAAAGTCCTTAATCACACGCCCGCCGACGTTTTGACGCGTGCCAGGATGGCCGAACGGTAAGGCGCACGCCTGGAAAGCGTGTTCCCTTTCGGGATTCTGGGTTCAAATCCCAGTCCTGGCGTCTTCTGCCGCGAACACATCGCCGAGAACCGCGTAGCGTGTTCTCGGCTTCCGTGAGCGGCGAAGACGGTGACAACTGGATTTTAACCCCTGGAAGTCTTGCGAGTGTAGCGAGCAAGACGTTGTCAGAGCGTGCTCTGACAGTAGTCGCAGCCCCGGGAGCACAGCGGAGCGAGCACCCCGGACCGTCTTCCTCTGGGTTCAAATCCCAGTCCTGGCGTCCCACCTTTTTCCGCTTCGGGTGCGCTACGCGCACCACTCGCGCAAAAACGTGGGCGAAAAAGGCCGCGAGTCGCGCCTTCGGCGCGCTCGCGGAGAACCGGGCGACCTGCCGGGTCCTGACGGACCGCTCGGTCGCCCGGATGCTAACCGCTCAAAACAATCTAACCACCCAGCAAACGGCGGTGGCGCGCGCTGTCGCGCCCTCGTGGCGCGACGGAACTGTGCGAGGTCTTCGCGAGCAATCGGCGAGCGAATGGCTCGGGAGTCAAGCGGTGCGTGGTTCGGAGCGAAGCGAGAACCACGATGCGAGCGGGAGCGAAGCGCGTGAGTCGGCTGGGGAGGTATGTGGCTGCGGTACTGTACAGTGCGGTCCTGGCGTCTGCGTGAACGAAGTGAACGCAGGCTCAGGAGAGCATGCTCTCCTGGCGGAATGAACGGGCGAGGCACGTCTGGGCGGTTCTGTGTGGGCACTATCCGACCGAAGGGAGGATATCCCGCACAGAACCGTCGAGCGTGCCGAGGGCGTTCAGTTGACATTGTTGCCAGTGACGCTGGAGCGTGCTGAGGGCGTTCAGTTCACGATCCAGGCTGTGGTCTTTACGCCTGCTTTCTTTCACCGGCCACAAAATCGAACAACCCACTCAATAGGCAGCCTAACTACACGCCTGCTTTCGGGCACTGCTCGTCCGACCACGAGGCGTCCCCGACACCTATGTGGTCGCCAGTCGACACTCGATGCATGACCGACTATCGGGCGAACTACGCCATGGTATCGTTGCAGGAGCATCTGGGCGAGGAGCGCACCGACCTCGACGTGCCGTGGGCGACGTTCTCGGGCGACGAGACCGACGTGCACACCTTCGAGGTCCCGACCGACGAGCCAGTCGAGCCGTACGTCCAGATGCAGGTGTACGACGTGGGGAGTTACGACCACGAACTCCTCATCAACGGCGAGGCGCTGTCGGGCTTCGACGTGCCGACGGCGCACGGCTGGCAGTACTGGATGGACACGGTTACGTCGGCGCGCCTGCGCGAGGGCGAGAACACACTCCAGTTCCGTCGGGATACAGAAAGCGACGACAGCTTCGTCGTCGGGACGGTGACGGTCAACTGGAAAGAGCCGATCGACTAGGGGTATATAAATTGAGCGTCGGGCTGGGGTCTGGCTGTGACAACGCTTCGCACAGATTGGTGGCTGTTGGGGCGTCATATGTCGGTTTCGGCCCCACACTGACGGCGTTCCGAGCGGACGACGATCGGCGAGAACCCATACTTTTATATAGAATCACATTCAATCATTCGGACGACTATGAGCCAGCGGCAAATGCAGGGTCAGCCGATGATCATCCTGGGGGAGGACTCCCAGCGGATGAAGGACAAAGACGCACAGAGCCACAACATCTCGGCGGCCCGAGCGGTCGCCGAATCGGTACGGTCGACACTCGGCCCGAAGGGCATGGACAAGATGCTCGTCTCCTCGCTCGGTGACGTAACCGTCACGAACGACGGCGTCACCATCCTCACGGAGATGGACATCGACAACCCGACGGCCGAGATGATCGTCGAAGTCGCCGAGGCCCAGGAAGACGAGGCCGGCGACGGGACGACGACTGCCGTCTCTATCGCGGGCGAACTGCTGAAAAACGCCGAGGAACTGCTCGAACAGGACATCCACCCGACGGCGATCATCAAGGGCTTCGACCTCGCGTCGACCGAGGCGAAAAACCAGATCGGCGACATCGCCACCTCGGTCGATCCCGACGACGAGGAACTCCTGAAGAAACTCGCCGAGACTTCGATGACCGGCAAGGGCGCAGAGCTCAACAAGGAGCTGCTCGCCCAGCTGATCGTCGACGCGGTCAACGCCGTCACCGTCGAGGCCGAGGACGGCTCGGTCATCGCGGACCTCGAATACCTCAACATCGAGACCCAGACCGGCCGTGCAGTCTCGGAGTCGGAACTCATCGAGGGCGCGGTCGTCGACAAGGACCCCGTCCACGAGGAGATGCCGACCGACTTCGACGACGCCGATGTCCTCCTGCTGGACACGCCGATCGAACTCGACGAGACCGAAGTCGACGCACAGCTGTCCGTCGACGACCCGAGCCAGCTCCAGAACTTCCTGGACAAGGAGGAAGAACAGCTCGAAGAGATGGTCGACGCCATCGCTGATTCCGGTGCCGATGTCGTCTTCTGTCAGAAGGGCATCGACGACATGGCCCAGCACTACCTCGCCAAGGAAGGTATCCTCGCCGTCCGTCGCGCCAAGAAATCCGACATCGAGTTCCTGCGTGAGGTCCTCGGGGCCACCATCGTCTCCGACGTGACAAACGCCAGTGCCGACGATCTCGGCCACGGTTCGATCCGCCGCGACACCGACGAGGGCCTGTTCTACGTCGAAGGTGCGAGCGACGACGCCCACGGCGTCACGCTCCTCCTGCGTGCCTCGACCGAACACGTCGTCGACGAACTCGAACGCGGCGTGCAGGACGCACTCGACGTGGTCGCCTCGACCGTTGCAGACGGACAGATCCTCGCCGGTGGCGGCGCACCCGAAGTCGAACTCGCCGCCCGCCTGCGTGACTACGCCGACGGCGTCGAGGGCCGCGAACAGCTGGCCGTCGAGGCCTTCGCTGACGCGCTCGAACTGATCCCGCGCACGCTCGCAGAGAATGCCGGGCTGGACTCCATCGACTCGCTGGTCGACCTGCGCGCCGCCCACGAGAGTGGCGACGTGGAAGCCGGTCTCGACGTGTACACCGGCGACGTGGTCAATACCCTCGACGAAGGCGTCGTCGAACCGGCCCACGCCAAGCGTCAGGCGATCTCCTCTGCCGCAGAGGCGGCGAACCTCGTGCTCAAAATCGACGACATCATCGCTGCTGGCGACCTCTCGACCAGCGGCGGCGACGAGGAAGGCGGCCCCGGCGGCCCCGGTGGCGCCCCCGGCGGTATGGGCGGCATGGGCGGCGGCATGGGCGGCATGATGTAAGACGACCTTTTTCCGCTTCGGGTGCGCCTACGGCGCACCATCTGTTCACGGGCGCAAAGCGCCCGTTCACATGGTATGCGGGACCTCCGGTCCCGCACTACTCGCGCAAAAACGTCGATGAAAAAGGCCGGACTCGCTTCGCTCGTCCGGTGAACCGGGCGACCTACCGGGTCCTTCGGACCGCTCGGTCGCCCGGATGCTCGCAGTACTGCTTTCGGATTCGTTCTGGGCAGTACTGTCCTCTCGATCGCGTCCCCGACCCGTTCCTGTAACTTCCCTCACAAAGCACTTGTAAGACCGCCGTGGAGCGGTCGGTATGCGACGACGACGCTTCTGTGCGCTGGCGCTTACAACAGTTGGACTCGGGGGGTGTATCCGGAGTGAGTCTGGCGTTGGGGGTGGGTCGACCGCCACGGAGACTGGAACCGATACCGAAACGACGACCGTGACAGACACGCCGACAGCGACTCCCACCCCATCGCCGACAGCGTCCCCAGCAGAACCGGGGTGCTGGCCGGAGATGTGTGCGGGCACGACCATCGTCGAGGTCACCGTCTCCTCACAGTTCGAGGGGACTGTCGTGTTGTCACTCGGTTGCCGATCCGATGATCGGACCGTCCCGGCAGGCGAGACCGTTATTGTCGAGCGCGAGACGGAGAGTGAATCCTGTGCCGTCGATCTCACTGTCGACGGGACGACGGTGTACGAGGCAGATATTCCGGGCTATCAGCGAACGACGGTGCGGGTCGACGTCGACGGCTCGGTCGAGGAAACGGTCGTCGTACTCTGACCGCTCACCTCGTCGCGCTGGCTTCTTCGGGCATTGGCTGTTCTTGGGCTTCGAGACCGCCGGTGATCATCACCGGGATGGTCGAATCGAGCATGACTGCCTGACTGACGCTGCCGAAGATCAGTGAGCCAAGCGGTGAGCGCTTGCGGCCGCCAAGCACGATGGCGTCGGCACTGGTCTCGTCGGCGGCGTCGAGAATCGCCTTCGGTGGATTGCCGCTGGTGCTCATCGTCTCGACGGCGATGCCGTGATCCTGCAGGCGATTCTGCGCCTGTCGTCCGGCCGAGATCTGCGTCGGTGACGTGCTCTCGGCGACGCTCTCGTCGTCGAAGACGTGGAGTAGCGTCGCCGTCACCTCGTCGTCCGCCGCCGGGAGGTCGAGGACGGCCTCGACTTGCCCCATCGCACGGTCCTCGTCGTTGTCGATCGGCATGAGTACGTGGTACATGACTCTGCTTCGGACGTTCCGGGCGGTGGCGGTATAGTAAGGAGTAGCGTACCCGACAGCGTTGTGAGACTGGGCTGACGGCGGGCAGTGACTAAGTGAGAGGACGACGCAGGGTGACGTATGCAGACCTTACTCTTGGGACCGGACGCGGTCGACGAGCACACACCACTGTCGGCCGTGATCGACGCCGTCGAAGCGGCTTTCGGCGCGTACGCGCGCGGTGATGTCGTGATGCCAGCCAAGTCCTACGTCGATCTGCCACAGTACAACGGCGACTTCAGGTCGATGCCGGCCTACGTCGCGACCGACGACTGGGACGCAGCGGCCGTCAAGTGGGTCAACGTCCACCCGGACAACCCCCGCGAGTACGACCTCCCGACGGTGCTGGGGACGCTGATCTACTCCGATCCGGCGAACGCCTTCCCGCTTGCGGTGATGGACGGCACGCACCTCACGCGCAAGCGTACCGGTGCGGCCGCGGCCGTCGCGACTGACTACCTCGCGGTACCCGATGCCTCGTCGATGGGACTGGTCGGCGCGGGCGTCCAGTCCTACACCCAGCTAGAGGCCATCTCGCTGGTCAGGGACATCGAGACGGTCGTCGTCGCAGATCGCAACGACGAGGCCGCACAGGCATTCCTCGATCACTTCGGCGACCGCTTCGAGGTGCGCCGGGGGTCGATCGAGGACGCGGCGGCCTGTGACGTGCTGTCGACGGTGACGCCCGTCGAGGAGCCGATCGTCCACAGCGTCGGCGAACAGACCCACGTCAACGCCATCGGTGCCGACGCCGCCGGCAAGCACGAGATCGCAGACGGCGTGTTACAGTCGGCGACGGTCGTCATCGACGACACGGAGCAGTGTACCCACTCTGGAGAGATCAACGTCCCGTGGAGCGAGGGAATCCTCGACGCGGACGATATCCACGCAGAACTGAGTGACGTGGTCGTCGGCGACCGACCCGGCCGTGAGGGGATCGACGGCGTCACTGTCTTCGACTCGACGGGGCTGGCGATTCAGGACGTGGCGTGTGCCCACGTCGCCTACGAGACAGCACGGGAAGACGGGGCTGGAACCGACTTCGACCTCGTCGGCACCGGTCGCTAACGCCGCAGTTTATCGAACAGCCAGAGCAATAGGGCGATCGGAAGCAGTGGGAGCAAGACGATCGCCAGGATACCGAAGATGATCCACCCGATGGCGTTCATCTGACTGTCCTCGTGTTCGTCGGACAGTGGCGTCACCGTTCGCAGTAGCGAGTCGTCGGTGTCACTTGCGGCTGCCATGACCGAACGTTCGTTTGCGACGCTGATAAAGACTCCTCTCTTTTTGCCTCCCGACAGCTATCACCCCTGCGTGTCAAACTCTCACAAACAATTATGATGATAGCGCCACACTAGTGCCGTGTGAGCGATCGTCATCCAAGACACGATCAGGGCAGTCGGTACGTCCCCGGATCACGGTCGCTGGTACCCGACGCTCGGACTGTCTCTCGCTTGCTCGCCCTCGTGCTCGTCGTGTTCGTCCTGATGAGCACGCTCGGTCAGGTCGCGCCGATCAGTTACGTCAACAGCGGGAGCATGACGCCGGCACTCCAGACGGGTGACGCCTTCGTCGCGGTCCCCGCCGCCGTCTCGGACGCGCCCGAGCGTGGCGACGTGATCGTCTACCGATCGAAGGCAATCGAGTCCGGCGGGCTGGTCACCCATCGGATCGTCGACCGGACCGACGAGGGCTTCGTCACACAGGGCGATGCCAATCCGATCACCGACCAAGAGGCCGGCGAGCCACCGGTCACGCGCGATCGGATCGTCGCACAGGCCCTGACCGTCGACGGCCACGTCCTCGCGCTCCCGAACGTCGGAACGCTTTCGATGTGGGTCCGCGGGCACGTCCGTGCCAGTGGCACCGGCGTGCCAGCGGCCTCGATGGAGCTACTCGTGTTGACCGCCGGTGCGCTGTTGTTCTGGCGCGGGTGGTAGGTACGAGAGCCCGAGCGTCGCGAGGGGTCTCGAACAGAGCGAGCGGGAGCAAAGCGACACGCGAGAGCGGGTCCCGAACGGAGTGAGGGACCTCGGAACGAGCGAACGCGAGGCGCTCGGAACGGGCACGCGCTACGGCTCGACCAGTCCGATCTCGGCCAGATCTCGGAGCACGTCGCGGGCGTGGCCGTCCGGTCTGACACCTTCGTAGACGCCGATGACCCGGCCACCGGCGATCACGAACGTCGTTCGGTGGGCACGGTTCGCCTCGACCGGCACGTCGAAGGCAGCGGCGATATCACCGTCCTCGTCGGCCAGCAGGTCGAAGCCGAGGTCGTGTTGCTCGGCGAACTCACAGTGGCTATCCACGTCGTCGGTCGAGACGCCGTAGACGGCGACGCCAGTCTCGGCGTCGGTGTCGTACAGATCGTCGAACTGCCGGGCTTGGGTGGTACAGCCCGGGGTGTCGTCCCGTGGGTAGAAGTAGACGACCGCCGCACCGCGAAAGTCCGGTTCGACGCGCTCATCCCACTGATTCCGGGCAGCGATCCGTGGTGCGTCCGACCCCGTTTCGAGCACCATCACTAGCTCACCGGGATCGACGTGCCGTCGTCGTCGCTTGCTTTGCCCAGTTCCACCGTGAGGACCCCGGCGTCGTAGCTCGCAGTGGTCGCTTCGGCGTCGACCGCTTCCGGTAGGCGGACCGTCCGCTTGACGGCCTGCTGGCTCCGTTCGCGCTTGACGTGTCGTCCCTCCGTCTCAGAGCGCTCGCGTGCTGCGGCGATCGTCAGCACGCGGTCGTCGTCGACGGTCACTTCGATGTCGTCGGTCGCCACGCCCGGCAGGTCCGCGTGGACGACGAACGCCGCGCCCGTATCGATCACGTCGACGGGGACCGACGTGCGGTGGGTCCCGAACTGCTCGCCCATCAGCCCGAACATGCGCTCGATCTCGTCGAACGGGTCCGATCGCTCCCTGTCTGTCATACTCGTTGTTAGATCGCCAATTGGCATAAAAACAGTTGGCCGGCCACGAGACGACGATACGATCTCTTCGCACACTTCGAAAGTCCTCGCCCGTTCCTCGGTCAGGAGCGCCGCTTTCCGAACGGTCTGGGTCCTGTGGGGTGAAAGGACGGGTCAGAATCAGAGACCGGATTCGGACGAGGGCGTTCGGGGTCTCTGTTTCAGTCTCGGCAAGAAAGCCAGCAGTGACCGTCCAATCGCTAATCGAGAACGGTTTCGGAGTCGTACGAGCCGAGTCGTCGGACCCAGCCTTTCTCGGCGATGGCTTCGATGTCTGCGAGGGCTTCTTTGGTGCGTTCTTCGTACAGTCCGGCTTCCACGTCGATGTGGAAGACGTAGTCGCCGAGGCGTTCGCCGCTGGGGCGGGATTCGACGCGGGTGAGGTTGATGTTGCGGTCGGCGAAGGGTTCGAGCATCTCCAGTAGCAGGCCGGGGTAATCGACGTTGGGGTAGACGATCAGCGAGGACTTCGACCCGGCGTCGGAGCGCTCGGCCATCGGCGCGACGACGACGAAGCGCGTGGCGTTCGAGGACTGGTCCTGAATGTCCTCGGCGACCACCTGCAGGGACGTGTCGTCGGCGTTGCCCGGATGGCCGATACCGGCGACGCTGTCGTCCTCGGTGGCGAGTTCGACGCCCGTGGCCGTCGAGGCGACGGCTTCCAGCGTGGCGTCGGGGTAGGTGCCGTCGAGGTACGAGCGACACTGCGCGAGCGCCTGCGCGTGGCTGGCGACAACGTCGAAGTCGTCGCTCTGGGCCAGCAGCGCGTGGCGGATGGGCGTGATGATCTCCTTGACGACGGCGACCTCGTGGTCGGCGAAGGCGTCTAAGCTCTCGGTGACGGAGCCTTCGATACTGTTCTCGACGGCGACGACGCCCCGGTCGGCCGCGCCGCGGGCGACGGCCTCGACGATGGCAGTCGGGGAGTCCCTGAACTCGATGTCCTCGTCGTCGGCGACGGCCCGGGCGGCCCGGTGAGAGTAGGTGCCGGCCGGTCCCAGCGTGAGCATCTTCATGTCCGCCGATACAGCACTCGTCGTGAAAAGAATCGCGGTCGTTCGCGCTCGCTACAGTTGCTCGAACCGTCGGCCGACGTACCACCGCGCACCGAGGACGACGATGCTGGCGGCCAGTGCCGCCGTCCCGAGCGTGCCAAGCGGCAGGGCGTAGCGCGAACCCGCGAAGGGGTTGGTGCCGTCCATCGTCGCGACGTAGGCCCCGACTGTCTCGCCGCCCAGCAGGCCCATCCCGAAGCAAGCGACGGTCAGCAGGATGGAGAGTCCGCCCATCCCGACGGTGAGGCCGCCGGTGAAGTCCTCGACGACGAGCACCTCGTGGGCCTGTCGTTCACTCAGGGGTGCGTTTTCGAGGCGGTAGAGTGCGGTCCCGACGAGCAACATCGCGGAGAGGAACACGATCGCACCGCCGAACGTGCCGAGCATCGAGATCTTGGGCGCGGCGGTCAGTGGATCGGTCGTCGGGAGGTAGGTGGCGACGCCGTCGGGGATGAGCCAGTACAGCGGGACTGTCGCGGCCAGTAGCGCCAGCAGGAGACTCTGTACGCTCAGCAGGCGGGTGAGTGGCTGGCCGACCATCGAGTGCCGGCACACGCGAAGGCGCTCGTAGGCCGACCCCGACAGCACGGCATCGGTGATCGAGTCGTTCGTCTGTTGATCGGTCGACATGTATCGTCCTGTTAGGCACTCCTTTCTTGAAGCGGCCCTTAACGATTTCCCTTCAAAATTCGCCGGTAGTTTCGGGTTCGTCGCCGAGTACGTGCCAGCGACCTGCGGTCGGCGGTTCCAGCGTGCCGTCCCGCCGCTATCGCGTGTGGATCGCCGCACCCTGTGCGTCGAGTGCGGCCTCGTGGACGGCTTCGGAAAGCGTCGGGTGGGTGTGGATCGTCGATCCCAGATCCTCCAGCGTCGCGCCCATCTCGATGGCGAGACCGACCTCGGCGATCAACTCCGAGGCTTCGGGACCGACGATCTGGGCACCCAGCACGAAGCCGGTTTCGTCGTCGGCGACGAGGCGGACGAAGCCGTCTTTCGCGTCGACCGTCAGCGCGCGGCCGTTGGCTCGCATCGGCATCTGGCCGACGACGGGGTCGAAGCCGGCGTCGGCGGCCTCGGTCTCGGTCATGCCGACCGTTCCGATTTCGGGTTCGGTGAAGACCGCGGCGGGGATCGCCTGCTGGTCCATCGCCGCTGGCTCGCCCGCGATCACCTCGGCGGCGACCTCGCCTTCGGTCATGGCCTTGTGGGCCAACATCGGTTCGCCGGCCACGTCGCCGACGGCGAAGACGTGCTCGACCGCGGTGCGGGCCTGTTCGTCCGTGTCGATGACGCCGTTGTCCGTTGGCTCGATCCCGAGTGCGTCGAGACCAAGCCCGTCAGTCACGGCCTCGCGACCCACGGCGACGAGGACCTTCTCGGCGTCGAAGCGGGTCAGTTCGTCGTCTTCGTTTTTCGTGTGGACGACGATTTCGTCGCCCGACTGCTCCCACGAGTCGGCGGCCTCGCCGAAGTAGAAGTCGACCCCAAGGTCCTCGGCGCGCTCGCGGACCAGCTCGGCGATGTCGTCCTCGTAGCCCGGTAGCGCCTCGTCGAGCATCTCGACGACGGTGACCTCCGCCCCCAGTTTCTGGAACACGGTCGACAGTTCCATGCCGATGTAGCCCGCGCCGACGACGAGCAGGCGCTCGGGCACCGATTCCAGTGCCAGCGCGTCCTTCGAGGAGAGGACGTGCTCGCCGTCGAACTCGAAGCCCGGCACCGTCAGCGGACGGCTGCCCGTGGCGACGATGGCGTGCTCGAATTCGATGGATTCGGAGCCTTGCCCCTCGCCGCCGTGGGCGATCCGGGCCTCGTGTTCGCCCGCGAAGGTGGCCTCCCCCTCGATCAACTGGATACCGGCCGACTTCGCCAGTGACTCGACACCGCGCGTGAGCCGGGTGACGATACCGTCTTTCCACTCGACCATCCCGGCCATGTCCACGGCCGGGTCGGCGTAGATGCCCATGTGCTCGGCCTCGCCCGCTCGATGGGCCACGTCCGCTCCCGAGATCAACGCCTTCGACGGGATACAGCCGTGGTTCAGGCACGTCCCGCCGTAGGCATCCCGTTCGACCAGCGTCGTGTCGACACCTAACTGGGCGGCCCGAATGGCGGCCACGTAGCCGCCCGGCCCGCCACCGACGACCAACAGTTCTGTTCCGGTTGTCACGTCTCCGACGACCATACTCGTGGCTCGGTCGGCCCCGTGAAAAAGACGGCTGTCCGTTCCTACACGTCGTCCATCGTCAGCGCGTCGAACTTCCGTACGGCGTAGACGTAGCCCCCGATGCCGGTCGCCGAGATGAGTGCGAGGTAGACGACCCACCCGCCGGCAAGCACCAGCCCAATCCCGTTGTCGACGGTGAACCAGACCAGCACGAGTCCGGTGGCGACGACGGCCATCGTCCCGAAGAAGTAGCCAAGCATCGCGATGGTCGATGGGTGGGCGCGCTCGACGTTCATGTACTCGCTGCGTTCGAACTTCGGGACGACTGCGCCGATGCCGAGTGCCGTCCCGGCGGCCCCAAACAGGAGGACGGGCGTCAGGAGCGTCCGGCCGAGCACGCGCAGCGGTGCATCGCCGAGGACGCCGAGGGGAAGGCCGATGCCGACGGCGACGATGCCGCCAAGCAGGACGCCGCCCAGCACCCGCCCGCGCAGGAGGTGGCGCGTCGAGGCCGTACTCGTCAGCAGCAGTGGCAACTGATCACGGTCGTCGCCCATCGGATTCAGGCAGTAGGTCGCACCCGACAGCGTCGCGCCGGCGACCACCGCCGCGCCCGGCCCGAGCGAGGTCAGCAGACTGGGCTGGGTGACGAAACTGCCCACGAAGGCGAGGCCGCCGAACAGCACCATCGTGAGGTGGCTGACGAGTTTGGGGTTGCGCCGCGTCCGCAGGAGGTAGCGCCACGCGATCCGGGTCGAGAGCGTCGCCGTGAGCGGTCGCGGGACGCGTTTGCTTCGAGTGCGCTGGTCACCGGACTGGTCGCCCCGATCGTCGAACAGCAGCGCGGCCTCGATCCGGAGCGTCGCCGCCAGCGCGACCGGGATCGACAGGAGCGTTCCGAGGACGACGACGATCCCGAGCGGTCGCGGTGTCGCACCGAGCGGTGCGGCGGCGACGCTGGCGTAGGCCTGGAGTGGCGCACCCGGCAGCAGCGCCGACAGCGAGGCCGACGGTGTGTCGCTCGCACCGACCAGCGCTGGGATGGCGGCCTGAAAGCCGACGAAGACGCCCCCGACGACGACGATCATGGCGACCGCCTTCGCCCACGCCGACAGTCGCGAGAGCACGCCGAGATAGCGGATTGTCGCACCGAGCGTCCGCCCGATCAGGAGCCCGGCGAGGACGAGTGGGAGCGCCGCCAGGACGACGAGCAGTGCCGGCAGTGGCGACCCGGCCCCGAACGTCACCATGCCGAGCAGTACGACCGCTGGGAGGAGGGCGAACGCCACCGCCTGCAGCGTCTCGCTGGTGAACCGACCCACGACGACCGCTTCGGGTGGGATCGACGTGCGCACCAGCGGGCCGACCGCGCCAACGCGGGTCTGATTGATCGCCGTCGCGGCCCCGAAGTACAGGCCGACCGTGAACGCGCCGATCAGGACCGTCCCGAAGCGTGCCAGTGGCGGATCGCCGCCGACGAGACCCGCGCCGAAGGCAAGCACCGGCGAGAGGAAGGTCAGCGGGAAAAACAGGCCAAAGGAGAGCATTCCGACGACGACGCCGATCAGTTGCCGGCGGTTGCCGGCGATCCGGCGGACCTGTGCCCGGAGTTCGGTGTGGGCAAGCACCGCGCCGTCGCGCAGATCACTCCGCTGCATAGACCTCCTCTGGGTCGCTGGTCAGCGCGAGGAAGGCGTCTTCGAGGTCGGCGTCGCCCTCGCCCTCGACCGAGCCGATCAGATCACTGGGTGGCCCCTCGGCGACGAGGCTGCCGTCGTGGAGCACGCCCACCTCGTCCGCGATCTCCTCGACGACGGGGAGGATGTGCGTCGAGAGGAAGACCGTCGTGTCCTCGGCCGCCAGATCGACGATCAACTCCCGCAGCGTCTTGGCCGCTCTGGGGTCCAGCCCGGACGTAGGTTCGTCGAGGAAGACCACGGCCGGGTCGTGCTGGACGGCCTGCACGAAGGCGGTCTTCTGGCGCATTCCCTTCGAGTAGCCGTCGATCCGCCGGTCCAGGTCCTCGGTCAGTCCGAGGTCGTCGCACAGCCCCAGTGCCCGGTCTGCGACCTGGTCGAAGGGAATCGCTCGCAGGTCGGCGGCGAACGACAGTTGCTCGCGCCCGGTCAGTTCCTCGTACAGCGGTGGCTCCTCGGGCAACAGGCCGATCTGGTCGACCAGTGCGCGCCGGTCGCTGCTGTCGACCCCGGCGACCGTGGCGTGGCCGTCGCTCGGTTCGACGAGTCCGGTCAGCATCCGCATCGTCGTGGTCTTGCCAGCCCCGTTGGGACCGAGAAAGCCGTAGACGACGCCGGTCGGAACGGCCAGCGCGAGGTCGGCGACCGCCGTCGTCTCGCCGTAGCGCTTGGTCAGTCCGTCGGTGGCGATGGCTGGGGACCCTGTCATGCACGAACCGTCGGACATCGCCACCGAAAACCTTGGGATCGGATGACGATGCGGGTCGCCGGAACGGGCGACCGCTGGACGGGCCGTCACCTGCCGCTATCGAACCGGCCGGACAGTCGGATGTCCGAGAACACCCGCAGTAGCCACTCCAGTGGCCCCCGCTGGAACCGCTGGCGCCACCAGTGGGAACAGAGCACTGCGACCGCCGAGAACAGCAACGCGCTCGCCAGTGCGAACTGTGGTGACTGATCCGTGAGTCGCCCGATTACTTCGAGCGTCCCCATCCCGACGACGACGTGTGCGACGTACAGCGTCAGGGCCAGTTGCCCCGTCGCGATGAACGGTTGGAGCCAGTCCGCATCGGAATATTGCTTGCCGAGTCCGATACACGCCGCGATGACGACGGTGGCGACGCTCGCGCCCGCCACGACGTAGAGTGGTGACGGTGGCATGGGTTCCGTGTCCAAGAGGGCGACAACGACTTCCTGTGCGGTCGGCGACAGGCGCGCCGCGAGCACCTCGGTGACGAGCCACGAGACCGATTCCGTGATCAGTGCCACGCCCAGTCCCAACGTCGCGACGCGTCTTCGGACGGCCGCGTCCCGGAGATTTAGCCGCGCCAGAAACATGCCGTAGACGAGAAACGCCGCCCACGGAAACACCGGGTGGAAGCCGTTGAAAAACAGGTGGCGTAGCATGCCACGCGGCGTCCAGAAGCCCGAGTACGTCAACGTCGTGAAATTCCAGCCGGCCTCGTAGTCGAAGACGAACAGCAAGGCCACGAACCCGAGCGTCAGGACCGCCGCGATGGCCCACAGCCACCGGTTCGAAGCCGAGATCACGAATGCGCCGATGACGAAGTAGAGCGCGTAGAAGTGCAAGATGTCGGCCGGCCAGATCGGTGTGTACAGCAACCCGACGATCAAGAGAAGCAGGGCGCGCTTCAGCAGGACGGCGCGTTTCTCGCCTAACTGGTCGCTATCGTCGCGCACCCGGGCGCTGTCCGTATAGAGCGTGATCCCCGCACCGGCCAGCACCACGAACAATGCGGCGGCCCGGCCGTGAAACAGCTGTGAGACTGTCAGCGTCCAGTGGGGACCGTTCGCGTTTGCGCCCATGACGAGTTCGAAATTGACGATGACCATCCCGATGACTGCCACTGATCGGGCCACGTCGTAGCCGACGATACGATCCGTCATCGGCCGGAGAGAGACGAAATTGCAGTATATCAGTTTCGGAGATATCACCAGACGACAGCACCGGACTGCTCGATCCCTACTCCAGCAACAGCAGGCTCGGCTCTGCCAGATACTCCTTGAGCGTGTTGACAAATCGGGCGGCGTCGGCCCCGTCGATCACGCGGTGGTCGATCGCAAGCGACAGCGGGAGGGTCTGCTTCGCGACGACCTCGCCGTCTGTCGCTACCGCACGCTCTTTCAGCGCGCCGGTCCCCAGAATCGCCGTCTGGGGGACGTTGATGATCGGGTCGGCGTACTCGCCGCCGATCGCGCCGAAGTTGGTGAGCGTGAAGGTCCCGCCCTGCATCTCCGACCGATCGAGGTCGCGGTCGCGCGCCCGAGCGACGAGGTCGTTCACCTCGCGAGCGAGTTCGAGTAGCCCTTTCTCGCCGACGTTCTCGACGACCGGGACGACGAGACCGTGATCGGTCGCCGCCGCCACGCCGATGTGCACGTCGTCGTGGTAGACGATCTCCTCGTTCTCGCTGTCTAGTTCAGTGTTCAGAATTGGATGTTCCGAGAGCGCCGCCGCGACGCACTTCAGCAGGAGCGGGGTGTAGGTCAGGTCGACACCGCGCTCCTCGGCCAGCGGTTCGAGGCGCTCGTGGGCGGCGACCAGTCCCTCGACGACGGCCCGGTCGTGATGGGTCGCGTGGGGCACCTCGCGGCGTGACTGGGCCATCCGCTGGCCGATGGTCCGGCGCGTGCCCCGGTACGGTTCACGCCGCGGGCCGGCGGACTCGTCGACGGCCGACTCGTCCGTGATCGCCGGCTCGGTCTCGGTCGTCTCGGCGACGGCGGCCTCGCTGTCGCCCGGTTCGGCCGCCCGTGCATCGGCGAACGCCCGCACCGCTGCTTCGTCGACGTACGGCTGACCGTCCCGCATCTCGTCGGTCGGGACGGCGTCGATGTCGACCCCGAGGTCGGCGGCCAGCTTTCTGGTTGCCGGCGTCGCCAGCGTCTGGTCGCGCTCGGCCGCGCTGTCGACCGTCGAGACCGCGGATTCGACGGCTGTCGGTTCCGAGTTGGCCGTGTCCTCGGTCTCGACGCGGCTGACGGCGGATTTGAGCTGTGACTCGCTCTCGTCGTCGCCGACGCGTGAGACGGCGGACTTGATCTGTGGCTCGTCGCCGTCGTCCTCGTTTTCGTCGCCTCGTTGCTCGTCGGCCGCACGGCTCGCGGCCCCTTCCTCGCTGCGCTCGTCACGCGCCGTGCGCACGTCGCCCTCGGTGATCCGACCGCTCGGGCCGGACCCTGCGACGGTCGTGATATCGACGCCGAGTTCGCGGGCCAGTCGGCGGACCGTCGGCGGAGCGAAGACCCGGCCGCCCGTCGCGGACGTGTCCGTGTCGTCTTCGGCGACCGCTGTCTCCGATACGTCGGTTTCGTCGTCGCTCGCACTCTCTCCAGATTCGCGCTGCTCATCTGGCGCAATACTCACGATCACCGCGCCGGTCTCGACCACGTCGCCGGGATCGTAGTGGAGTTCGCGGACGACGCCGCCGACCGGTGAGGGCACGTCGACGGCGGCTTTGTCGGTCTCGACTTCCGCCAGCACCTGATCTTCCTCGACGCGGTCGCCGACGGCGACGTGCCACTCCAGAATCTCCCCCTCGGCGACGCCTTCGCCGAGGTCGGGGAGTTCGAAATCGAACATGGGCTAAAACTCGACGGCGTCCGTGATACCGTCTTTGATACGGGCAGGTTCGGGGAGGTAGTAGTCCTCCAGCGCGTACAGCGGGAACGGGGTGTCGAAGCCGGTCACCCGCTGGATCGGCGCTTTCTGATACAGCAGTGCCTCCTCCTGCAGGGTCGCGGCGATTTCGCCGGCGAGTCCCCCTGTCTTGGGCGCTTCGTGGACGACGACGGCCCGCCCTGTCTGCTCGAAGCTCTCGACGACGGTGTCGGTGTCCATCGGCGAGAGCGTACGGAGGTCGATCACCTCCGCGTCCACGTCGGGAGCCAGTTCCTCGGCCGCTTGGAGGGTCGGGCGGGTCATCGCGCCCCACGTGACGACGGTCACGTCCGATCCCTCGCGGCGGACGGCGGCCTCGCCCAGCGGGACGGTGTAGGTGTCGGACTGCACGTCGTCGCGGAAGGCCCGGTAGATCAGTTTGGGTTCGAGGAAGACGACGGGGTCGGGGTCACGGATCGCCGCCGCGAGCAGCCCCTTCGCGTCGCTGGGCGTCGAGGGGACGACCACCTTCAGGCCCGGCTCGTGAACGTAGAAGGCCTCCTTGGACTCGGAGTGGTGTTCCGGTGCGCGGATGCCACCGCCGTAGGGCGCGCGGACGGTCATCGAGCAGGTGAATCGCCCTCGACTTCGGGTGCGTAGGCGGGCGGCGTGCGAGACGAGCTGGTCGAAGGCGGGGTACATGAACCCGGAGAACTGCATCTCGGGGACCGGTCGCAGGCCGTGGGCGGCCATCCCGACGGCGGTGCCGATGATCCCTGACTCCGCCAGTGGTGTGTCGATCACGCGATCCGGTCCGAACTCCTCGATCAGGCCCTGTGTAGCCCGGAACACGCCGCCGTTCTCGCCCACGTCCTCGCCCATGACGAGCACGTCCTCGTCCCGTTCGAGTTCGCCGTACAGCCCGTCTCTGACCGCCTGCACGAGCGTCAGACTCTGCGTGTCGGGGCCACTGCGCTGGGTGCTCATTCCAGTAGCACCTCGTCACCGTGGCGGTCGCGAAGCCGTTCGAGGTAGTCGAGTTGGTCGTGCAGGCGGTGGGGCATCTCCGCGTAGACGTGGGCGAACATCTCCTCGGGGTCGGGTCGCTCGTAGGACTCGGCCGTGTCGATGGCCGCTGCGACTTCGTCGGCGATGGACTGTTCGATGGCGTCGACCCGTTCGTCGTCGAGCAGGCCCCGGTCACGGAGGAACCGCTCCATGCGCGGGATGGGGTCTTTCCGCCGCCACTGTTCGACCTCCTCCTCGGTGCGATACACGGACGGGTCGTCCGCGGTCGTGTGTGCGCCAAAGCGATACTGGACGGCCTCGATCATCGTCGGGCGCAGTTCGTTCTCGCCGGGATCGCGCGCCTTCGCGACGGCCTCGCTCGTCACCTGATACACCGCCAGTGGGTCCATCCCGTCGACCTGTACGCCGTCGAAGCCGTAGCCCTCCGCCTTCTGGGCCAGCGTGGCGCTTGCGGTCTGGCGCTCTCTGGGCACCGAGATGGCCCACTGATTGTTGTTGCAAAAGAAGACGGTCGGGGTGTCGAACACGCCCGCGAAGTTCAGCCCTTCGTGGAAGTCTCCCTCACTGGTCGCGCCGTCGCCGAAGTAGGTCAGGTGGACCGTCTCCTTGTCTCGGAGTTTGTCGGCCCACGCCGCCCCCGTCGCGTGGGGGATCTGTGTCGCGATGGGGACCGCAAGCGCGAAGGCGGCGACGCCCTCGGGCGGGTCGTTGCCGGCTTCCGATCCCATCCAGTACAGGAGGATCTGATCCAGCGGCCAGCCGTGGGCGTACAGCGCGGCGTGTTCCCGATAGCTCGGGAACATCCAGTCGTCGTCGGCCAGTGCGTGGGCGCTCGCGACCTGTGCGCCCTCCTGCCCGGCCATCGGTGGGTAGGTTCCCATCCGGCCCTGTCGCTGGAGACTCACCGCGCGCTGGTCGAAGTGACGGCCGAGCTTCATTTCCCGGTAGAGTGCGACCAGCTCGTCGTCGGTCAGGTCGGGCACCGTCGCGCCCTCACGGACCTGCCCGTCCTCGTCGAGTATCTGTACCTGATCGGCCGGGTCGCGGTGGAGGACGCTCAGCGTGACCACCTGCCCTGGTGTGTCATACGTTAGTCCTTGGCTCGCCGATGGCTTAGGGTTTTTGCGGCGTTATACTGCCCCGGGCGATATTACTGTAAAACATCGCCCTCGAAGGAATCGTCTCTGGACGAGCGCCCGGCGTTCGCTGGTCGTTCCGGGTCCCACGCCCGCGAGTCCGTACCTCTCGGTTCACTTACTTTTCGGCAAGAGTACTACGACCAGCTATACAGGCGCTCAGGGCGCTACGGACCCCTCATACCAACGAATATGATGGCTGTCAGTGTTCGATCCCCTGTATGTCCACATCAGTGGCAGACGCGAACGAGGGTGGTGTGTTCAGTTTCAGCCACAGGGACATGATGGCGTTTATCCTCATCATGTCGCTGCACGGGCTGCAGAGTATGATCACGGAACTCTTGCCGGAGTTCTCGGTGGCGGGACTCGGCGTCGAAATCGGACCGTTCTGGTTCGTCGCGATGTCCGTCGTCCTGCTCTTTCGCTCGTTCTGGGCGTGTCTGGCGATCCCGATGGGTGGTATCGTCTTCGGTGAGATCCTGATCGGCGACTTCAGTGCCCTGGGCGCGATCGAGGGTCTCGTCGTCATCACAGCCTCGTGGTTCTTCGTCATGGCGCTGGTGACAAACCCGAAGAACCCAAAACAGATCGCGGCGCTGGGCTTTCTCGCGAAGGCGATGGAGGAGACCGCCGCGTGGTTTATCGACGTGGGGAAGTTCTACGTCGGCGTCGAGGAACTCGAAGCGATCCAGTGGCTCCCCGAGACGGTCTGGGCGACAGAGGGGATGGGCGCGCTCGTCCAGATCATCGTCGCCGGCCTGATCTTCGGTGCGATCCCGACGCTGTACCTCTACCCGCGCCTGCGCGGGAAGATCGAACCGCTGCTCGGGATGAGTTCGATCGAGGGACGGGACGGGCCGATGTTCGATCGGTCGGCGGCCAAGCGACTCCTCGCGTGGTTCGCACTGCTGCCGGTGGCGTTCGGCTTCGAGACGCTGAGCGAGACCAGCGGTGGTCTCGTCGTCTTCGAACCCGAGTTCGTCGAGGTCTACGGGCAAGTGTTCCTGCTCGTGCCGATCGTCGTCGCCGCGCTTCTTGCCTTTGGCGTCGTCTACTACCGACAGCAGCAGGCACAGGCCTGAGATCATCGACTGATTCTTCATGAGTGATACTCGCATCGCCGTCGACGAGTTGACGTTCCGATACCCCGGTACTGACGAGGCCGTTCTTCGCAACGTCTCGGTCGAGATCGAAGCCGGAGAGTTCACGGCGATCGTCGGCGGCAACGGCAGCGGCAAGACGACACTGTGTAAGGCGTTCAACGGTATTATCCCCCACTTCTTCGAGGGTCAGTTCGACGGGTCCGTGACCGTTACCGGCACGGACACGCGCGGGTCAGACGTGGCGGAACTGTCGACTCACGTGGGCTACGTGTTTCAGGACTTCGAGAACCAGCTGGTCCAGTCGACAGTCCGGGACGACGTTGAGTTCGCCCCGCTGAACCACGGGCTCGACGATTACGAGGAACGGGCCACGCGGGCCTTGGAGACGGTCGGTCTCGAACACCTCGACGACCGATTCATCTGGGAACTGTCCGGCGGCCAGCAACACCTCGTCGCGCTCGCGAGCGTCCTCGCGATGGACCCCGAGTTCGTGATCGTCGACGAACCGGCGGCCCAGCTCGATCCGATCAACGCCCGCGAGGCCTACGAGCAACTCCAGTGGCTCCACGAGGAGCAGGACAAGACTGTCATCGTCATCGAACACCACTCCGAGTTCATCGCGGACTACTGCGAGGAGATGGTGCTGGTTTCGGACGGTGGCGTCGCCTGGAAAGAACCGGTCGAGGTCGGACTCAATCGACTCGACGACCTGCTGGCCCACGACATCCACCCGCCGCAGGTCACCCAGATCGCCGATGCCCTCCCAGACGATCGCGGGACGCTCCCCGACGGGCGCTATCCCGTCACCGTCGACGAGGCTACAGAAGCGTTCGCCCCATCGACCAAACGGATCGACGATGGCCGGCCGGTCGCCGACGGCCGTGGCGCTGGCGCTGGCGCCGCGACCGACGAGGCGCTGGTCACACTGTCGAACGTCGGCCACGGGTACCCGACACTACGCGAGGGGCACAAACAGGTGCTCGACGGGCTCGACCTGGAGCTGTATCGGGGTGATCGAGTCGCGCTCGTCGGCGCGAACGGCGCTGGGAAGTCGACGCTCCTGCGGTTGATCACCGGCCTCGAATCCCCCGACGAGGGGAGCGTAACTGTTCTGGGTCGAGACACCAGCGCGACTTTGCCCGAGGAGCTGGCCAACGAGACCGTCTACATCCACCAGAACCCCGAGGAGATGTTCGTCGAGGACACCGTCCGGAAGGATGTGGGCTACTACCTCCGCAACCGCGGCGCAGAGAACGTCGGGGAGCGTGTCGACGATATTCTCGCGTATCTCGATCTCGAACACCTCGCCGACCGGGACGGTCGACTGTTGAGCCTCGGCCAGCAGCGTCGGGCCTCCCTGGGGATCGGACTGGCGACGGACCCGACGGTCGTGTTGCTCGACGAGCCCACTGGGAGTCTCGATCTCCAGAGCCGCAAAGAGGTGACTGGGATGCTCCGGAAAGCCGAGAGCCACGTCGAGACGGTCGTCATCGCGTCCCACGACCTCCAGCTGGTGGCGTCGTGGGCCGACCGGGTGATCGTGATGGACGGTGGCGCGATCATCGCGGACGAACCCCCCGGATCGGTGTTCTCGAACCCCGAACTGCTCGCTCGGACGGATCTGCGACCGCCTCAGGTGGTCGAACTGAGCGACCGCCTCGGGTTCGAGTCCCCTGCACTGACCACCGACGCGCTGGTCGAGCGACTGACGGAGGCACGATGAGCTACGTCGATTCGTTGACGAACATCTCGATCGCCGACATCAAGGTCGATCTGATGCGGACCGCCTACGACAACGACCGGGCGCTGTTGAACACGTTCGACCCACGGGTCGTCCTGCTGTGGAGCGTCCTCTTCATGATCGTCCCCTGGCTGTTCTACGACACTGCTCCACTGGCCGTCCTGCTGGCGGCTACGTTCGTCCTCGCGGCGCTCTCGCAGGTCAGCAAGTACTTGCTGGCGCTGCTCCTCTTTGGCCAGCTCACCAACGTCGGCTTCTTCGTCGTGCTGGTGCCGCTGATGGGCGGACTCGTCGAGGCGTTCGGGTATCTGGGTGCCAACACCGACCGTGTGATCCAGGGCGTGCTCGCGCTGGACGCGTCGGTGCTGGGCGAGGTCCTCGCCATCGTCGGGACGGCCGCCGGGCAGGGGATCCAGACGGCCCTGACGAGTCAGGAGGTCGGGATCGACGCCGTCGGTGCCGTCGTCCCCTTCTTCCTGAAACTGACGATCATTTCGGTCATCAGCCTCGCCGTCTTCTCGGCGATGAGTCCCCAGAAGATCAGCCAGGGCCTGCTCAGACTCGGGGTCCCGCGACAGCTCACCTTCGCGATCACCTACGGCTATCGGATGATGCCACTGCTGGTCGAGGAGTACCACGCGCTAATCAACTCCTTCCGGCTCCGCAGCAAAGTCCCCGAACAGAAGGGGTTCCTGAAGTGGCGCTACTACAAGTACCTCGTCGTCCTGTCGGCGAAGGCGTTCTACCCGCTGATCTTCAACGTCGCCAAGCGGGCCCGCGTCACTGTCGAAGCGATGGAGACCAAGGGGTTCTCGCGGTCGCTGGGCGATCCGGAGAGTCAGGCGCTCCGGACCGGCCACATGATGATCGCCCCGAGAGACGTGTCGTTCGTCTTCGGGTCGTTGCTGTTCGTCGCGCTGGTCTGGATCGTCTTCTGACTGGCGCTGTCTCGCCGGTCTCCTGAACGACCCCGTTACTCGACAAGCGCGTCGATCCCGACGATTTCGAGATCCCGCTCCGTGACGACTTCGCGCATCGCTGGCACGCGCTCCTCGATCTCGATCGGTGCGTGGCTGTCCGTGCCCAGCACGAATCCCACGTCGTACTCACGGAACACGTCGAACATGGCGGGATCGGGGTGGACGCGGCCGAGTGAGCGGTGGACGCGGCCGGCGTTGACCTCCGGGACGGTCGTCGAATCGGCCAGTGCCGCCGCCACGCGCTCGTAATCGGTGCGGGTGGTGTGACGCCGCAGCGGGGCCATCCGCTCGGGCAGATCCAGATGGCCCAGCACGTCGAACAGCTCGGATTCGATCAGCGCGACGACGGCGTCGTAGTAGCGTTCGACGGCCGCTCGCCGTTGTTCGGTGTCCGCGTCGGCGTACTGGCTGGCGCTCGTGTAGTCGTACGGGCCGGCGAAGTGGACGCTGCCGATGGTGTACGCGAAGCCTGCCTCGTCGAGGAAGGCGGCGATGGCGTCCTCGTCGTCCGCGACGTAGCTCATCTCGGCGGCGTCGTACAGTCGCAGGCCGGTCTGCTCGCGGGCCGCGTCGATCACGTCGCGGCGCCGCTCGTAGGTCTCGACCAGATCGTACTGCGCCCGTCGGCCGAAACTGTCGTCGGTGACGATGCAATGGTCGGTGATTCCGAGACCGTCGAGGTCGGCGCGTTCGGCGGCCGCGATCATCGTGTCGAGGTCGGAGCCGTCGGAGAACGTCGTGTGGGTGTGAACGTCGGTCGGCATTAGTTGGGTGTCTCGCCGCTGACATCGTAGAGCCGCTGTCCCTCGAGTTTGGGGACCACGTCGCGGCTGTCGAACGCGAGCGTATACTCGTAGAGGTCCGTCCGCTTGATCTGGGGCTTGTGTTCGTATTTGGGCCCCTTGCCGAATGTCACGACCTCGCGGTAGGTCTCGCGGCGCTCGTCAGTCGGTGGTCGATTATGGAGGTGACGGGCAATAAACAGCGCGCCGACCGTGTCCTCCGGCGAGGGCTTGCCGTTCGACCCCGCGGCGACGAAGTAGGTGTCGCGCTCGCTCTCCCGGAGGTACTCGGCGACGGCCTGCCCGTTGGTGAGGCCGCCGACGTACACGTCCACGTCGTCGCCGCCGGCGAGTCGGAGGTCCGTCACGGCGTTGCCTCCGTTGGTGGAGGTCATCGCTGTTGGCCGACCGGCCACGTCCACGTCCTGGACGAAGCTCGGGGAGTTGAAGAAGTCGTAGTCGTCCCACCCTTCGTAGTCGTCGCCGGAGCCGCCGCCGATCCTCGCTCGCGGGTGTTCCTCCCTGAAGTCCGGTTCGTTGCCGCGCTCCTCGGTGATGTAGATGTACTCCGCACCGTTGGCGAACAGTTCGGGGACCGTCGTCGAGAACTGCGCCACGTCGATCACGACGTAGTTCCCCGGGGCAGGGTCTTCGGGAATGTGGGGTCGCGCGGGGATGATCCGTTCGAGCAACGTCGATTCGAATTCGCTGTTCGCGAGAACACTCATACCGAACGATCGACAGTCTGGTGTAAGAAGCTCGCTAAGTGGAATATATCGACGACTGGTCTGCTACCGACTGCTATGTACCCGAAACGGGGTCGATCGTTGCTCCGCCCGCTGGTGTCCTGTCACTCCGTGGAGCCGTTGTCCGATCGCGTCAGGTGCAGGGAGTAGGCGATACACAGCAGGCCCGAAAGCTGGAGCAGGCGCACGACGAGACGGAAGTAGTCCTGGTACAGTAGTGGGAGCCGGCCGACCCGTAACAGTGCGGTCCCGGAGAAGGCGACGACGTAGGCGACGCCAAAGAGCAGGACCATCCCGACGGAGAGATAGCGCATCGGGGCGCTGTCGTGTCGGCGCAGGCCACGATATGCCTGATAGCCGATGTACAGCCCCACCGCCGAGGCTACCGCCGCGGCGGCCGTCGCCGCCAGCCCGACGGTCGTGAAGCCGGAGAACACCTCCATCTCAGAACTCCTCCCACAGCCGGGTGAGCCGGTCGGCCACGTCGTCGCCTCGCCGATCGAGGTCGAAGGTCAGGTCGCCGTCCCGAAGCCTGATCGACACCTCGTCGAGTGTCGCCGTGTAGACGGTGTCGTGGTGGCCGTCGGCGCGGGGGCGCGTCCGTTCGGCGACGAGGTCGGCGTCGGTCAGCCGATCGAGGCGACGATAGACCGTCGCCTGGGACACGTCACAGCGGTCGCTCAGTTCCTTCGCGCTCAGCGGCTCGACGCTCGTCGCCGTGAGGATGGTCCTGACGTGCGCGTCGTCGAGGAGATCGAGTAGCGTCGCAAGCGCCGGCTCGTCGGACACGCCCGTCTCGTCGGGTGCCTGTGGCATAAGTATCTGTGTGCTGTCGTCTCGGGTGTGTTCGGCCGCACGGCCAGCCTTCGACAGGCGGTGGTATCCGGTCATGAGAGATCGTAGGTAAACAGTGTCTTGCTCCCGTCTTCCTCTGGGTGTCTGTAGACGAGTCGAACGGTCCCGTCCTGCTGGGCCGCTGCCGTCGAGACCGTCAGCGACTCGCCCGGCTCCATGCGGTCGCCCAGTTCCTGTGTGTCGACGCTTTGCCGGTCTTCGCTCAGGCCGGCGATCCAGAGCCAGTCTGTTCGGACTGGATCACCAGCCTCGTGGCGGATGGTCAGACGCTCGGCCGTGGCGTCGTGGCTCGCGCTCCACGTGACGAACGGCGTCACGAGCGCCGTCTCCGTCGCCGACCGAAACGTCGACCGTCCCAGTTGCATCTCGATGGTGGCGACTCGGCCGTCGACCGACACGTCGACTGCCGAGGCGTCCGAGGCTCTGGGTAGCCCCACCCGGCTTTCGGCTTTGAGCGCCGTCTTCACTTTTCCTGCCGTCAGATCGAACGACGGCGGAAACACCCACGTCTGGACGAGATACGCCGTCTCTCCGCGGTGATCGAAGCTGGTCGCCCAGCCGACGGTGTCTTCGCGGATGCCGCCACCGGTCGCGTGGCCGACCCCGCTCGGCCAGAGCCACGCCCAGCGGCGAAGGCCGGCGCTGTCGGTGAGCGCGGCGAAGTCGTCGTCCCGTTCGTGGAGTCGCGGGGCCTCGCCGCGACCGGCCGCCACGACCGCGTCGATGGTCTCGCGAGCGTGCGGGTCGTCTGCGAACACCAGTCCGTTCTCGAACACGGCGACCGAGCGGGAAACGTCCGAGCGTGTGTACAGGGCAGGATGTGTGTCGCTTTCCGCGGGTTCGTACGGTGTCTGTTCGACCGTCTCCCTGACCGCCGGCTGATCCACGTCGCCCAGCAGGACCGCGCCGCCCGATTCGTCGCCGAAGCCGGTCGCGAAGGCCACGTCCACGTCGTCGATGTCGACGCCCACGTAATCCGCGCGAACGGTGATCAGCGACCGCGCGATACTGGCTCTGGTCCACGCCGGTGCGTCGGCCGGTGGCGGCGCGTACACCATCACGTCCTCGCTGTTTCCCGCGGGATCGTCTCCATCGCCGTCGCTGCCGGGCAACGCCGACGGCGCGGGGAGCCAGTTCCGATAGGTCGGCGTTCGCGCGTCCGGCGCGTCGACAGCGCCGTACCTGACCGCCGATCCCAGCGGTGGCAGACCGGAACAGCCAGCCGAGAGCGCCAGCGCGCCGGTCGCGAGTGCTGTGCCCCCCGAACGCAGCAGTTCCCGACGTGTGTGTCTGTGGTCGTCGAATGGCATCTACCCTGTACGTGGCTGCCAGCCATGCTAAAACAAGCTGCCAGTCGACAACCGGTGCAGACCACCGAAGCGTTTATACCCTATTCGTCGGCCTCGACGCTCGGGACCGTCGCCACGACCGCGCCACAGTCCTCACAGGTCAGGGCGACTCCCGCTGTCCCGTCGTCGGTCCGGTCGACGAACGCCAGCGCGCCGTCGCAGCTCGGACACCGTTCGAGGCAGATCACCAGTCGTGGTGCCAGTTCTGCGCGCGCTTCCTCCGGGAGGTCGGCCAGTCGTTCCTCGTCGACCCACTCCCTGACGGTCGGTTCGGCGGCGATTGCCGCCACGAAGCCCGCTTCGGAGTGCCACGCACCGACCGTCTCGCCGTCGTGAGCGACGACGAAGCGGTCGGCGTCGCTCCGCACGGTGATCTCGTCGGGATCGATCCCGCGGGCGGCCGCCAACCACTTCAGCGCACGGTCGCCCCCGCGCAACTGCTCGATCCGCTCGGAGAGCGCCCGCTCGAAGGCGTCTGTCAGCCGCACGTCGGTGCCATCGGGCGTCTCTTCGAGGACATCTGCCGAGCGCAGGAGTGCCTCGACGGTCGGCGTATCGTCCGTCTCGTCCGGTCGGTCAGCGCTTCGTCTGTCGATGCTCGCCCATCGCAGTGACGGACAATAAATCGTGTGCTGGCAGTGTTTCTCGGCTCCGTTCTGGTATCGCTGGAGGTGGCCGGTGTCTGCCACCGACAGTCCACGACCGTGGCGACGGCTCGCACTTTGGCTATTTTCGAATCTGCCAGCTATGAGTGAATGCCCTATCTAGAAAATCGTAGAAACTTTCATCGTGGAAATTATGTATGGTACTGACACACCGACCACCCGGCCGCCACGAGTGTGTCGGCCACGTGGGTGTTGGGATGGGTGTCACCGGATTCGAACCATGAAACGACGCAATCTTCTCAAGACGATCCCCGGACTCGCCGGCTTTGCCGGTGTCTCCGGGTTCGCATCGGCCACAGACTGTACCGGCGTCCCCGAGTGGGACGACAGCGCGACCTACACCGGTGGTGACCGCGTGCGCTACGATGGCACGCTCTGGACCGCCGAGTGGTGGACCAAGGGGACCGAACCGTCCGAAAGTGCGAGCGTCTGGACGACGGTCGGCTCCTGTGGGGGGAGCGACGACGGAACGCCGGACGACGGTACGCCGGACGATGGCACGCCCGGCGGCCCGGACTGTTCGGCTGTCGCATCGTGGGATGCCAGCGCCACGTACCAGAGCGGCGATCAGGCGGTTCACGACGGCAGCCTCTGGGAGGCGTCGTGGTGGACCAGCGGCGACGAGCCGGGGGCCAGCGACTGGGGACCGTGGACCGAAGTCGGATCGTGTGTCGAGAACCCGAACACCCCACCCTCGGCGGCCTTTGGCTACCCCTCCGAGATCCGACCGGGCCAGGAGTTCACCGTCGCCGCCAGCCCATCGAGCGACGCCGACGGCACGATCACCAGCTACGAGTGGGACTTCGGCGGCGGGGCGACGGCGACGGGCGAGACCGCGACCCACGTCTACGAGACCGAGGGTGATTTCCCGGTCGAACTGACGGTCACGGACGACGACGGCGCGACCGCGACGACGACCCGGACCGTCTCGGTCTCCGAAGAGAGCAACGAGGCGACACCGGTCAGGCGCCACGGTCAGCTACAGGTCGACGGGACCCAGCTCGTCGACGAAGGGGGCGATCCCGTCCAGCTCACCGGGATGAGCACGCACGGCATCCAGTGGTACGGCTGGGAGGACTGCATCACCGACGCCGGGCTGGACGCGCTGGCCGACGACTGGAACGCCGACGTCCTGCGGATCTCGCTGTACGTCCAGGAAGGCGGCTACGAGACCGACCCCGAGGGCTTCACCGAGGAGGTCAATCGCTTCGTCGAGGAAGCGACCGACCGGGGCATGTACGCGCTGGTCGACTGGCACCAGCTCTCACCGGGCGACCCCTGGGAGAACATCGACCTCGCCAAGCAGTTCTTCAACGACGTGGTCCCGAAACACGCCGACAAGAACAACGTCCTCTACGACATCGCCAACGAACCAAACGACGTGGAGTGGTCGCGGATCCGGGGCTACGCCGAGGAGATGGTGCCCGTGATCCGCGAGCACGACGCCGACGCAGTCGTCATGTGTGGCACCCACGGCTGGGCGTCGCTTGGCGTCTCCGACGGTGCCAGCGCACAGGACATCGTCGACGACCCCGTCGACGCCGAGAACTTCATGTACACCTTCCACTTCTACGCGGCCTCCCACGGCCAGTCCTACCGCGACGAACTCGAATGGGCAGCCCAGCGCTTGCCCGTCTTCGTCTCGGAGTGGGGCGCACAGGAGTACACCGGCGACGGCGACAACGACTTCGAGTCGGCCCAGCAGTACGTCGACCTCATGGACGAGTACGACATTAGCTGGACGAACTGGAACTACTCCGACGACAAACGCTCGGGTGCCGCCTGGAAGGAAGGCTCGCTGCCCAGCGGTCCGTGGACCAAAGAGAACCTGAAAGAGTCCGGCGTCTGGGTCCGCGAGAAGATCCGCAACAGCTGATCGCTCGGCCTCGGATCGGCCACGATTCTCGCCGCCCCGTAGCTGTCTACTGGCTCCGCACTCGCTCGCGAGCCACTGCGGGGTCGACGCCGTCCAGTAGCGCCTCGGTGAACAGCTCGCCGGCCCGGTACGACGAGCGCACCATCGGCCCCGACGCACAGTAGGTAAAGCCCAGTTCCTCCTCGGCGACCCGCTGCCACGTGTCGAAGGCGTCGGGGTGGACGTACTCGCTGACCTCCAGATGCGAGCGGGAGGGCTGGAGATACTGGCCCAGCGTCACGATGTCGACGCCGACCTCCCGCAGATCCGAGAGGGTCTGATAGATCTCGTGGGCGTACTCGCCGACGCCCAGCATCAGGCTCGTTTTCGTGTGTATCTCGGACTCGCGGGCCACCTGTCCCAGCACCGACAGCGACTGTGCGTACCCCGCCCGCCGGTCTCGCACGGGCCACTGCAGGCGGTCGACGGTCTCGATGTTGTGGGCGATCACGTCCGGGCCGGCATCGATGATCTGCTGGACACAGTCGGGGTCGCCCTGGAAGTCGGGGATCAGACACTCGACGAGGATCGACGGGTCCCGATCCTTGATCGCCCGGATCGTCTCGGCGAAGTGGCCCGCGCCCTGATCGGGCAGGTCGTCCCGGTCGACCGACGTGAGGACGACGTAATCGAGACCGATGTCGGCGACGGCGTCGGCGACGTTCGCTGGCTCGTCGGGGTCGAGTGGCTCCATCCCGCCGGTCTCCACGTCACAGAAGTTACAGCCCCGGGAACACCGATCGCCCATCAGCATGAACGTCGCCGTGCCGGGGCCGTCCTCACCGCTCCAGCACTCGCCCATATTGGGGCAATTCGCTTCTTCGCAGACCGTGTGGAGGTCCCGCTCGCGCAGCGACTGCTTGATCTCCGTGAAGCGCTGTCCCGACGGCGGCCGCATCTTCAGCCAGTCGGGCTTGCGGGCGCGACTCATTGACGGTCGTTAGGAACGGGCGGGCAAAAACGTGTGGAGACTGCGCCGTCCACTGGACGTTATCGAACGCGCTCACATCGCCACAACGTTTTTGCCTCGCCACGGCAACGGTTCGCATATGCCATCCGAATCCCGGAACCGGCGTGCAGCGCGCGAGCCAGCAGTGCAGTCGGGGTTCGACTTCTTTTTCGACGTCTGACCGACGGCGGACTCGGGACGACTCGGGCGAGGACTCCCGACGAAACCGTTCGGCGGCAAGTGAGAACCGTTAACTGACGAACCCGCAGTGTATCCGACAACGACCACGATGCGATTACCACAGGCACAGGTGGCCCTCTTGAAGGCTGCCGACGCAGACGACGCCAGACGGATCGACGCGCTGGCCGACGAGGCCGGTGTGAAATCAGAGACGGCCACGGGCGCAGCCTTCGCGCTCGAAGACGACGGACTGGTCGCGCTCGTCGAGGAGACCGTCGAGTCCGCCGAACTCACCGACGAGGCTCGCCAATATCTCGACGAGGGCTTGCCCGAGGTTCGCTTCTATCGTGCAGCCATCGACGCCGGGGCCGCCGACGAACCCGCCGGAATGGGACCGGTCATCGGCGGTGCCGGTCTCGACGGTGCGGCCGTCGACATCGCACTCTCGAACTTCGCCCGCAAGGGGTACGGCCAGATCGACAGCGGCGAGGTGTCGGCCGACCCCGACGCCGACCCCGACGCCGACGCGGAGGCCGCGGCACTCGAAGCACTGGCCGACGGCGAGACCGTCGACGACGCGGACGTGCTCTCACAGCTCGAACGGCGCGGTCTCGTCGAGATCGCCGAGTCGACGGTGCGCTCCGTGCGCCTGACCGACGACGGCGTGACGGCCCTGATGGAGGGCGTCGAGGTCGCCGAGACCGTCGGACAGGTCACGCCGGAACTGCTGACCTCAGGCGAGTGGGCCGACGTGGAGTTCGCAGAGTACAACGTCGAAGCCGACGCCGACGAGGTCCGCACTGGCAAGACCCACGTCCTGCGCCAGCAGGCCGAGAACGTCAAAGACACGCTCGTCGGGATGGGCTTTCAGGAGATGCAGGGACCGACCGTCGACGCGGACTTCTGGATCAACGACTGCCTGTTCATGCCACAGGACCACCCCGCGCGCAACCACTGGGACCGCTTCGCGCTCGACCAGCCGGCCCAGATCGACGACCTGCCCGAGGACCTCGTCGAACGTGTCGAGTCCGCCCACCGCAACGGGGTCGGTCCCGACGGCGAGGGGTATCATTCGCCGTGGGATCTGGACTTCGCGAAAGCGCTGGCGCTGCGCGGTCACACCACCTCGCTGACGGCCCGTCATCTCTCCGGGGAAGCGATGGGCGATCTTGAACCGCCCCAGCGGTTCTTCTCCATCGAGAAGGCCTACCGGAACGACACGCTGGATGCCACCCACTTGCTGGAGTTCTTCCAGATCGAGGGGTGGGTGATGGCCGAAGAGCTGTCGGTGCGTGACCTGATGGGCACGTTCACGGAGTTCTACGAGCAGTTCGGCATCACGGACATCCAGTTCAAACCCCACTACAACCCCTACACCGAACCGAGCTTCGAGCTGTTCGGTCGCCACCCCGAGACGGGCGAACTGATCGAGATCGGGAATTCGGGGATCTTCCGCCCGGAGATGCTCGAACCGCTCGGTGTCGAGTGTGACGTGATGGCCTGGGGGCTGGCCCTCGAACGCCTGCTCATGCTGGTGACCGGTGCCGAGGACATCCGCGACGTGCACGGCACGCTCGTGGATCTCGACTTCCTGCGGTCCGAGGAGGTGCTCTACTGATGCCAACTGTCGAAATCGACCCCGACGAACTCCGAGAACTGACCGGCTACGCCGACAAAGCAGACGACGAACTCAAAGACGACCTGTTCAACCTCGGCCTCGAATACGAGGGCGAGAGCGCCGAGGGCGGCTTCGAACTCGAATTCGCGCCCGACCGTCTCGACCGACTCTCCGTCGAGGGGATCGCCCGCTCGCTGCGCTACCAGTACGGCGACGACCGGGGCGTCTACGTCCCGACCACGAACGACGCCGACTGGACCATCGAAGTCGACGGGACGCCCGAAGAGCGCCCCTACGTCACCGGTGCCATCGTCCGCGGGCTGGACCTCGACGAGGATTCCCTGGACTCGCTGATCCAGTTGCAAGAGAAGCTCCACGCGACGATGGGTCGCCAGCGCGCCAAAGGTGCGATCGGCGTCCACGACCTGACGATGCTGAAGGGCGGCTCGGCGTCCAGTGGCGACCAGACCGAGGCGGAGCGAGACGATGCGCGCGTCACGTCCGGCGACGGTGTCGAGAAGTCCATCCGCTACACCGGGATCGACCCCGAGAGCGAGGAGTTCGTGCCCCTAGAGGGCGACGCGGCGATGACGCCCGCCGAAGTCCTCGACGAGCACCACATCGGCGTCGAGTACGCTGATCTGGTCGCGGGCTGGGACACCGTGCCGGCGATCTACGACGCGATCGGCCTGTTCTCGTTCCCGCCAGTCATCAACGGCAAGCGCACGGAAGTCACGACGGACTCACGGGATCTCTTCATCGAGATGACCGGCACCGACCAGTGGACGATCGACCACATGCTCGCGATCGTCTGCTACGCGCTCGACGCCCGCGGCGGGACCATCGAGTCCGTCGAGGTGAGCTATGCCGACGACGCGCCCGGCGAGTATTCGGGCCGCTCGTTCGTCCGCCCCGACTTCCAGACCAAGACCAAGACCGTCGATCACGACCGTATCGAGACGATCCTCGGCGTCGATCTGGACGAGCGGGACGTGGCCGATCTGGCCGAACGGTCCGGACTGGGCGTCAGCCGCGCTGACCCGGACGCCGACGAGGTCGAGGCCTACGACATCGAGGTGCCACCGTACCGCGTCGACGTGCTCCACCCGATCGACGTGATCGACGACCTCGGACGGGCCTACGGCTTCAATACGCTCGAACCCCGCTATCCCGACGTGTCGACGGTCGGCGGCCGCAGCGACCGCTCGAAACTCGAACGGGCCGCTCGGAACGTGCTCGTCGGGCTTGGCTTCGAGGACCTGCTGAACTTCTACATGATCAGCGAGGAAGAGAACTACGAGCGACTCAACGTCGAACACGGGTCGGACGTGGTCGGCGGCGGCGACCCCGTCACGATCCAGGAACCCTACAGCGAAGACTACACGATGCTTCGCTCGTGGGCGCTGCCCTCGATCATGCTCGTCTTGGAGAACAACACGCACCGCTCCTATCCCCAGGACCTCGCCGAAATCGGACTGGCTGCCGAGGTCGACGAGACAGAGAACACCAACGTCGCCGAACACCGCACCGTGGCTGGCGCGGTCGCGCGCCACGACGCCACCTACGAGGACGCCAAGGCGCGCCTGCAGGCCATCGCAGCGAACTTCGACAAAGAACTGGCGACGCCACCCACGGACCACCCGACGTTCATCGACGGCCGCACCGCCGCCGTCGAACTCGACGGCGAGGCAGTCGGCGTCATCGGCGAAGTCCACCCCGAAGTGCTCGTCGAACACGATCTGGAAGTGCCCGTTGCGGCCTTCGAATTTAGATTGGACGCGCTGGAGTAGCCCGCGAGCGGAGCGAGGCGCGCCGTAGGTGGGTCTCGAATGCGAACGGGGAACGGGGTGACCCGTGAGCGGAGCGAGCGCTTTTTCGCCCACGTTTTTACAAGCGGGTGCCCGCAGCGAAGCGAGGACACCCGTGCAGTAAAAAGGTGGTTGCAGCACGATCTGGAAGTGCCCGTTGCGGCCTTCGAGTTCCGGTTAGACGCGCTGGTGTAGGATCGTCGCAGCCGTTCTCTCACTGCTGTTCTCGTCGAACCACTCGACGACGACCGCGGCGATTCGATCGTGAGCCTCCTCGTAGCTGATCGTCGCCGACCGGTCCCCACGCTGGCCCCGATAGCTCCCGAACTGCGTGTGGTTCGCGCCCTCGATCTCGTGGTACCGTGCGTCCGCCGGGAGTCTGGCCCGTGCGTCCGCGTATGCCTCGCGGTCGAGCACACCGTCGCGGCTGCCTGTCACACTCAGTGCGGCCAGTCCCGAGTCGCTCACGTTCTGATCGCAGTACGAGGCAAAGAGGATCAGTCCCGCGACGGCATCGGCGTTGTTCGCTCCATGGCGGCAGGCTGCGACACCGCCCAGCGAGTGACCGCCGACGTACCACTGCTCGACGCTGGGGTTCGCGTTTCGGATCTCACCTGCGGTACCGATACCCAGCAGTCCGACGTTCAGGGGCAGGTCTGGAACGTAGACGGTGACACCGCCGCGTTCGACGACCGGTGCGAACGTCGTCAGGTAGGCGTCCGGCTCCACGCGTGCGCCCGGGTAGAAAACCAGCGCTGTCCGGGCCGTCGCTGTCCCCGCCGGCGAGAGGACGTAGCCGCCGTTGGCTCGCTCGACGGCGACGTTCCCGTTCGAGCGCACTTGCTCGATACTCGCGTCGCTCCCGTGAAATCCCTGACTGAAGTAGAACGCCCCGCCGGCCGTCGCAACCACGACGACCGCGAGGACGACGGCCAGCGCGCGCTTCCAGTACTGCCCCACTGCCGCTCGCACTGCTTGACGTGGGTCCATTCGTCCGAGAGACGGTGGCGCGACGCCTAATACTGTCGGCTGTAACTATTTCAAGATATTCGCCACTCCGTGGTGGCGAAGTTCTTCACAGAATTACAGTTGACAGTATAAGCACTCCGCCTACAGGTCCGCACCGACCGCGTCTTCGATGCTGTCGAAGCCGTCCTCGTCGAGCAGTTCGAGCAATCCTTCGTTGATTTCGCGGGCCAATGACGGCCCCTCGTAGACCAGCGCGGTGTACAGTTCGACGAGCGTCGCGCCGGCACGGATCTTCCGGTAGGCTCCCTCGGCCGTCGAGACGCCACCGACGCCGACGACCGGCACGTCGACGCGCTCGGCGACGAACCGAACCATCTGTGTGGCCTGCTCTTCGATGGGCTTGCCCGACAGCCCACCTGTCTCGACGCGGTTCTTGCTGCGCAGCGAGGCCGGGCGTTCGGTCGACGTGTTGGTCGCGACGACGCCGTCCAGATCGAGGTCCCGGACGATCGAAAGGGCGTCTTCGATGGCCGGTTCCGGGAGGTCCGGGGCGAGTTTGACGAGCAGCGGTCCCGCGCCTGCGTCCTGCAGTTCGCCGAGGATCGCCGCCATCGACTCCTTGTTCTGGAGTTCCTCGAAGCCCTGTGAGTTCGGGCAGGAGATGTTGATCACGAAGAAATCGCCTCCCTCAGCCACTTGCTCGTAGGTGTACCGGTAGTCCGCCGGGGCGTCGTCGGTGCCGACGTGTTCGCTCTTGGCGATGTTGACGCCCACGGGGTCTGCGGTGTCCGTCTCTGCCAAACGCTTGCCGACGATGTCCGCACCGTGGTTGTTCAGCCCCATCCGGTTGATGATCCCCTCGTCCTCGCGCAGGCGGAACATCCGCGGGCGTGCGTTTCCGGTCTGTGGCTCCGCCGTGACGCCGCCGACCTCGACGAAGCCAAAGCCAAGTGCGCCGAGTGCGCCGGGAATCTCGGCGTTCTTGTCGAAGCCCGCCGCCACGCCGACCGGGTTCGAGAAGTGCTGGCCGAACGCATCGACCGCGAGGCGGTCGTCTTCGACGGCGTAGTGACGACTCATCGCCGATGCGATGGGGGTGTCATCGGCCAGCGAGAGCATCTCGTGGACTGTACTGTGGGCTGTCTCTGCTGGTAACTGGAACAACAACGGGCGTGCGATGTCGTAGAGATTCATATGTGTCTCCGCGTCGTGTCGCGAAACGGCGGGACGTTCCCTGTGATGGTGCCTTTAGAACTCGTGTTCGACGTCCTCTGGATCTGCTTTCTGGATTATGATCTTGTTGTCCCTGACACGGACGAACACCTCGTCGCCGATCTCCATCCCAGCGACTGCGAGTTCGTCCTCGTGGATGTTGATGTGAACGTTGTGGTACTCGCCATCTTCGTCTTTGGCGCCACTTGGGCTGAGCTTCTTCTTTCGCACCATCTCGCTATCCTACTCCGTGCTTCGCCGTAGGATATACTTAAGTCTACCGTGCGAGTCGCGGACCGACGACCGTCTCGACCTTCTCGTGCCTGTTCCCGGGCCAGACCGGCGATTGACGCCGGGATCCGCTTGACACAGGATTCACTCTCTGTTCATACAAAGACCCCGAAGATTAAATAGATAGATTCCTTTACCACCGTAGAAACCGCTCATCATGGACAGCGAACTTCCCTCCCTCGATCGCCGTGCCGTCCTCTCTCTCCTCGGTGGTGCGTTCGCCGGGTGTACCGCGCCGACTGCATCGTCCCCGTCGGACTCTGCATCGTCGCCTGCATCGTCGGACACTCCGTCGTCGGCCGACGACCCGGTCGATTGGCCGGTGGCAAACGCTAACCCCGCTAACACCCGCTACAGCCCCGTCGAGAGCGGACCGGGCACCGATCTGGAGATGGCGTGGGAACACTCCCTGGGCTACGATACGCTCACCGGACCGACGGTCTCCGGCGACACGGCGTATGCCGGAGCCGGAACCAGCGTCGATGCCGTCGACATCGAGACCGGTGACGGCGACTGGTCGACGCCACTCGATCTCAGCGTTGCGACGTTCTCCCCGCTGGTGACTGCAGATCGCGTCTACGTCGGCGGATCGAACTCCGAACAGACAAAGCTCTACTCGCTCGACCGCGACACCGGCGAGCGTGTCTGGTCCCGAGAGCTGAACGTCGTTCCCTCACCGACCGCCTGGGACGGGACGGTCTATTTCGCAGAGAACGTCGACGACCGCGGGCGCGTCCGTGCAATCGACGAAGCTGGTGAGATCGGCTGGGAGTTCGTCGTCCCAGCCGGGGAGCGGAACCTGATCGAAGCGATGCCCGCCATCGCCGACGGAACGGTGTACGTGACAGCCAACGACCCTGCCGATGGCGAACGGACGACGTTCGCCTACGCAATCGATATCGGCGCTGACGACCCTCACTGGATATTCAAAGCACCCGGCCGGTCGGTCGCTGCACCCACCGTCGCCAACGGTATGGTCTACGTTACGAACACTACGGGCCAGATCCATGCGCTCGATGCTACCTCCGGAGAAGAACAGTGGACGTTCGACACTGCTTCGACGGTCTCAGACTCCCCATCGATCGCCGAGGAGACGCTGTATGCCGTCGACGCTCGCGGCAACTGCTATGCGGTCGACGCTACGAGCGGTCAGCAAAACTGGCACGTCGGCACGGATATGTCACCGACCAACCCCGCAATCGCCGACGGAACGCTGTACTTCGGAAGTACGCCGTTCGTCGCCATGGACGCGAGCGACGGCACCATTCGGTGGCAGTATTCGGAATCGGCGTACTTCTGGACGATGTACCCCGCGGCCGTCGTCGACGATGCAGTGTACGCGACGATCTGTATCAAGGAAGAGGCGACCGATCTCTACGACAACTACCTCTACAAGTTCGTCTGAGCGCTGGCCGTCGGTCCGCTCGTCGATCCGTCTTGTCCAGTGGGTCCGGCCCCACATCACTCCGATACCGATAATTCGGACTTATAAAACTACCGGCTACAATTGCCCGAATTGGGGGGTATATTTATGGTGGGTCATGTGTTCCATTGACATGGAGCGGTCAAAACCATGGCACGCGACAAGGACAAGCGCAATTTTGCGCTCCGAACACAGGACGGTGACGAAACGAGCGTCTTCTCTGGTGGCACACCACGTCAGGCAGCACTCAAGGCTGCGCGACGACTCGATCCCGCCAGCAGTGAAGACGACGCAGATCCCGAAAAGATCAGACTCCGCGAGAAAGGGACTCACAAGGTCCACATCTACGAAGGGTGGGCCTGGGAGGAGGAAGCCCCCGACGACAAGCCCGGCTGGATGCCCGGCGACATCACGAAGGGGAACGTCTCCAAGCAGGGTGTCGAACACCTCGACGAGATCTGACACCGGCCAACCTTCTGTACTTTTTTGCCTCCCTTCGAGTTCCGACAGTGTCTTGGGTCGACCGCGACCGGTGTCGTGACTGATTTATCTCTCGCCCGCTCACGTACACGTGCGCGGCCACACTCAGTCAGACCGTCACGCCCACTGCGCGGGATGATCGACTGACCTCCAGCTGCGCAACATTCCTCTCTCGGGCACGCGCTCGAACGCCGTGCCAAACCTGAATCTGACCGTGATCGAGTGGTGACTATCTGTCACTCAAAGTGATGCCACGTACCCATGTAATCGCATGCCGTAGCGGGGTTCGTTCGACGCCCTTAAGTAATCCCTGCCCATCGGATGTAATACGAAGCGGCGCAGGGCAGCACGCCCCCGCCGGGCTTCGACACCATCCGACGCCCTTAAGTGTAACAGGGTGTTCGGATTGGATGCGAACACCCGACTCGTTCCTCGAAGTGGAGCGAGTTGGGATCCGACGCCCTTAAGTGTAACAGGGCGCTCGGACAGTATGCAACCGATGCCCGGCCGGGGACACGCCCTGGCCATCTGGACCACACGGCGAGACCCTCTCGCCCAACGGAACTCGAAGGGTTTATGATGCCCTCGGGTCAACGTTCAGGTCCGAAGAAATGAGGATTCCACCCCTGCGGTCCGCCGTCAAGATGGGATCTGATGTTAGCCCTAGTAGTTCGGTGACACTCGGTCGACGAGTGTCGTCGGACGCTCTTCGATAGCGACCACGTCCACGGGTAACAGTGGACGTGATCCCGCCTAACCCTCCCCATTCCGGGGAGACATTCCGGTTGATCCTGCCGGAGGCCATTGCTATCGGAGTCCGATTTAGCCATGCTAGTCGCGCGGGTTTAGACCCGCGGCAGATAGCTCAGTAACACGTGGCCAAACTACCCTATGGACAGGAATAACCTCGGGAAACTGAGGCTAATACCTGATACAGCTCTTAGACTGGAGTGTCGAGAGCTGGAAACGCTCCGGCGCCATAGGATGTGGCTGCGGCCGATTAGGTAGACGGTGGGGTAACGGCCCACCGTGCCGATAATCGGTACGGGTTGTGAGAGCAAGAGCCCGGAGACGGTATCTGAGACAAGATACCGGGCCCTACGGGGCGCAGCAGGCGCGAAACCTTTACACTGCACGACAGTGCGATAGGGGGACTCCGAGTGCGAGGGCATATAGCCCTCGCTTTTCTGTACCGTAAGGTGGTACAGGAACAAGTGCTGGGCAAGACCGGTGCCAGCCGCCGCGGTAATACCGGCAGCACGAGTGATGGCCGCTATTATTGGGCCTAAAGCGTTCGTAGCCGGCCAGTCAAGTCTGTTGGGAAATCGACGTGCTCAACACGTCGGCGTCCAGCGGAAACTGACTGGCTTGGGGCCGGAAGATCTGAGGGGTACGTCCGGGGTAGGAGTGAAATCCCGTAATCCTGGACGGACCACCGGTGGCGAAAGCGCCTCAGAAAGACGGACCCGACGGTGAGGAACGAAAGCTAGGGTCTCGAACCGGATTAGATACCCGGGTAGTCCTAGCTGTAAACGATGCTCGCTAGGTGTGCCGCAGGCTACGAGCCTGCGCTGTGCCGTAGGGAAGCCGAGAAGCGAGCCGCCTGGGAAGTACGTCTGCAAGGATGAAACTTAAAGGAATTGGCGGGGGAGCACTACAACCGGAGGAGCCTGCGGTTTAATTGGACTCAACGCCGGACATCTCACCGGCACCGACAGCAGTAATGACAGTCAGGTTGACGACTTTACTCGACGCTGCTGAGAGGAGGTGCATGGCCGCCGTCAGCTCGTACCGTGAGGCGTCCTGTTAAGTCAGGCAACGAGCGAGACCCGCACTTCTAGTTGCCAGCAATACCCTTGTGGTAGTTGGGTACACTAGAAGGACTGCCAACGCTAAGTTGGAGGAAGGAACGGGCAACGGTAGGTCAGTATGCCCCGAATGTGCCGGGCAACACGCGGGCTACAATGGTCGAGACAATGGGATGCAATACCGAGAGGTAGCGCTAATCCCCTAAACTCGGTCGTAGTTCGGATTGTGGGCTGAAACTCGCCCACATGAAGCTGGATTCGGTAGTAATCGCGTGTCATAAGCGCGCGGTGAATACGTCCCTGCTCCTTGCACACACCGCCCGTCAAAGCACCCGAGTGAGGTCCGGATGAGGCCATCATGCGATGGTCGAATCTGGGCTTCGCAAGGGGGCTTAAGTCGTAACAAGGTAGCCGTAGGGGAATCTGCGGCTGGATCACCTCCTAACGATCGGGATCAGGCCGACGCGCCTGACCCACCTTTCACAGCGTCCGACGACACCCGTCGACCGGGCACCTTTGAACTACTAGGGCTAACAATTGCGGATTCGGCGTCGGGCCCATAGCTCAGCGGCAGAGCACCTCCTTTGCAAGGAGGAAGCCCTGGGTTCAAATCCCAGTGGGTCCATACCCCGGATCACATCCGAACCGTGCCCCTTAAGTGTGGGACGGCGCTCGGACGTGATACGGAAGACCAGTGCACTACTCCGTGCAAGCGCGAGTAGGAAGGGTCGACATGCAGACCGGTTCGCACCGGCTGTGTGCATGACACCGTATGTACGTGCGATCCAGGCGTCCACTGGACTCGTGTAGTTT